>NZ_CAMSEL010000006.1:0-323801 GCF_947057495.1 Citrobacter sp. Marseille-Q5395
TGATTACATCGAAATGTTTTATAACAGTAAGCGTCGGCATGGTTCTAGCGAACAGATGTCACCGACAGAATATGAAAACCAGTATTATCAACGGCTCGGAAGTGTCTAGATTATCCGTGGCGATTCATTGCCAGCCTTCTGAGCGACTCGCTTCTTGGATAAACATCGCTTCTGTTCGCTCCATCGACATCCCTTTATGCTGGGCAAGTCTGTGTATAGCTGCTTTACCGTGTAATCTCGGAACCTGACGCTCTATCCAAGCTAGGTCAGTTCTTAACCAATCAGGCGCACCAGGATTTTCAGCATAGTGGCGACATAAATCTAAGAGCACTTGTTCCGGGTTACTAGCACCTGGAGCATCCAAATCAACGATGAGCTCAATCGCTTTTTGACGCCATTCATTTTCCTGAACGCCTTCGCCGTCAACCTTGTTTTGAATTTGACCAAGCTTCTCGCCTTCGGTTAAATAACGATCGCCGTCTGTTACTACCAATGTTCTTTCGGAGCCATACCCAGAAATGGCAATAGCCCCAGCAACCGTGTATGCATTTTGAATTGAGCCAAAGTTATTAACATCAACAAACGCTCTCAAACCGCAGTCCATTGCAACTTGCTCAACTATTTTGACTGCTAGACCATCTTCAACCCATACCTTAATCATGCGTAAACTTTGGTAGTCACCATTAAGACTAAATATAAACTGCGGGTCAAAGCCGTGTCGAAGCTCTATGTTGTTCTGCTCTTCATTCTCGAAAAGTGAAAAAACACGAATGGATTCAGTAAGATCCTGAATACCCAACCAATGCGTTGTAAAAACAATCTGTAAACGACGTTGAGGATCATTTGCCTGCTGAGCTAAAAAAGCCAAAAGAGTGCGAATCGCTGATTCATGTAAAAACATATCCAACTCTTCAATCAGCAATAGTGCTCCTCTAGGCGCTTTAAGTACTTCGTTGATGATGTGAAAGACTTTTTGCTCACCACTTCCCATAAAATGTGAAGGGTATTCTAATTCTTCACCGGTTCTCTTCTTGGTTTTTACTATGAAAAAAGACAGTAAGCCGAGTTCTTTTTGCCCATAACCAGCATCCTCATACTGACGATGCAAGGTTCCACTGACACTTTCTAGAAGAGTTCTTTTCTTACTTGCCGTAAGCCCTATGTCAGCTTTTTGAAATACGCCTATCTCCTCAGCTGTTTCACGCTCCTGATCAGGTAAACAGTCAGATATTGATATAAATTTCACATAGCGCTGCTTCTTATGTTCGGTGGATGGAGTCCATCTACCTTCATTTTTCGAGTACTCTACATCATCCGATAGTTCACCTACGGCAGCACCGTAGAAAGACACCGTATATTTCGAGCCATCCCAGCTATTACCAGGATGGGGTTTAAAGTAATCACTGAACTGCGCATTTGTTTGTTCTAGTGCGATTTGTGTATTTCGACGATACGCACACGCCAACGCCTGAAGCAGCGTTGTCTTGCCTGTGCCATTTGCACCCATGATCGCCGTGACACCAGTCTCTTCAAAATCAACGGTAATATTCTGAAGACGCTGAAGATTTTCAACGGTAATTGATCGAATTGCGGTCATTATCTATTTAACCTACTGATCGTTATCGTTGAACATCAAGGTGTAAAACGCTTCTTCGATGAGCTGAACCTTCCAAGTTTCATCGCTCTGGCGAAGGTTTGGTAGGCTGTTATCACCGTTGACGTAGATCAGGTCAAATTCCATATCTCGACTGTTGTAGTCCTGCTTTTTAAACCACTGGTCCAAATCGTCATTGTTGGTTTCGGTCAAATCTCGCCAAAGGATCAACACTCGCTGGCCGCTTTGGTTTCTGCCGGAAACTTCAAAGATTCCTCTCACGCGTTGCATTGTTTCCACGCGCAAGCCAAGCAGACTATTGAACGTTTCGACGACGTCCAAGCTTTGTGTGAAAGTTTGCTCATGGCGTGTCAGCTTCATCCTGATATCAAATGGCTTGGTGAAGTAATCCCAATTCATGAGTGAACCTTTGGACTCGATATCCAGCATATAGTTGAGCACATAGTCTTCACGGATCTGAGGATAGTCATCCAGTAAGCTCGATTGTCGAGGTTCGCGCTCTAGGCTGATGTTGTCCAACGCATCTTCATAAGACTCAAGACGAAGGTACTTCAAGCAGTGCGAAATACCGTCTCTTGAAACTGGTTTACCTAATTTCCAATCAGACGAATACACACTCTTCAAAATACGAGGTTTGAGGATGGTATCGAAGTGATGGCCCATCTCAGCCAAGATGTATTTTCTTGAACCTTTATCGTCGCGGTTTTGCTTGATAACGGCATCAGCAGAGCTGCCCGAACCGCCAAAACAGTCAATAATAAGGCGATTTTGTGTCTGTGCTTGCGCAATAAATCGGCGCACGAACTTGGTGTGTTTAGGAGCAAGAAATACACCTGACTGTCCAAATAGCGCAGAAGTCTCTTTTTCGCCGTCTGAATAATCGATAAAAATACTCTTACCGACATTACTTTCAGCTTCATGCAACATACGTTTAATCTGAGGAATTTTATTCTCATTTTCCCCCCAGGCAATTCGATAATCAGCAGCCAGTGTTTTGAAGCTTCTAGCCCCTTCTTCCGCCTCATAAGGAGCATTCCAGCCTCGTTTAGGATGTGGGCATAATTCTCCAGTTACAGGATGAGGAGGTAGGTAGAATCTATAATTTTTATCGCCTTTGATTCGGGTGCTTTCAGCCTGTTTAGTTGCTGGCATAGACATGTCGCCTTCACGCCAAACCCAAATTTTCGCGTTTTGTGCTTCTGCCTCATTTTCATCTAGATACTTACCCAGTGAGTTTCGATATTCCGCATGGTTGTAGTTGAAAAGTCCTTTCCACGGGTCGTTGGATTTTTGCTCTTCCCACTCAAGGCCTTGTGATTCAATTTCTTGCCGATACTCAATTTTGTGTTGCTTGTAGAGGTCACGCAGAGCGGCCTCCACTTTTGCTATAGGTGCGAAATCTTCATTTAATTTTTCAACTAACTCCATTACCTCTTCATAACCTGGTTTTGGCTCTCTAAACATGTGGCGGTCTTGCTCCACCAGCTGTTTATCTTTCGCGTACACCAACACATATTCATGGTTAGTTGAGTAGTTTGGCGCCTGAGGATTATTGGTGTTCATTACCCATATCAGTTCCTCTACGCGATTTTCCGCTCCAAACGTTTTATCGAGCATGTGCTCTAACGTTGTTCTTTCAGCTTTATCGATACTGACAAAAATAACACCGTCATCACTAAGCAACTGGTATAGCTGCTCCAAGCGATCACGCATCATGGTTCCCCAAGATGAATGACGATAGTTGTTTTTGTAAGGGATAGAACTCGAATCAGTGTTGTAAGGCGGGTCGATATACACACACTTTGCTTCTTCAAGATATCTGGCTTTTAGCAATCGAAGGGCTTGATAGTTATCCGAGTGGCAGATCACACCATCAATTTGCTCATCGATATTGTCAAAGCTCTGCAGAAGCGTTTCTTTAAAGGATTTATCAAAGAAAGCTGTATCAATGATCAGATAAGGATTTGCCTTTAAGAAATCAACATTTAACGGAGTTGCATAGCCTTCAATCTCAGAGATGATGAACAGCATTTCCCATTCACTATGCTGTTGCTCGTTTTCCGCAATGATTGCGTACAAGGTCTCAGGTACACGATCAAGCGTGACACAGTAGTTGACCTCTGTGACAAATTTCTTTTTAAGCCAGATACGCTTCTGAAAGTCTTCGACCTGCGCTAAGAATGCAATGACTTTCTGTGCAATCTTCTTGAAAGCAATGGTTTTCTTCAGCACTACCTCATTCACAATGATTTGCTGTTCAAGATTGTCCACATCATCAGGGATCGCATCATCGGAATGAAACAACTCATTCTTGATGTAAAAGTCCAACTCACGTGAGAGGAAACCTTTTAAATCTTTATGGATAAAGTAATCAAAGGTGTTTTTGGCCGTGTAATCCGTCAAGTAACGCTCAAATGTCGTTCGTTTTGGGTTCTGTTCTGTTGGCATGAGTGCCAGCAAACGTGCTTTCCATTGGTCCCAATTTTCAATCTGCTGAACTTGTTTATCAGAGCTATCAACACCCTGAATATACTTCACGGCAGCCAGATTGATGTCTTTTTGCTTACGTTTTTTCGCATCAGATTGATATTGAAAATGCAGTACAAGCTCGTGCCCTAGCTCGCCTTTTCGTACTGAGAACGGTTTGTTTTGGTCGAGCATAAACATGCGATTTCGGTCTGCTGTCGACTTCACGTTGTTTTGTTCCGTCGTCGCATCACCCAATTCAAATTGGATGCGATGTTGCTCTTCGCCATACTCGACCACAAAGGCATAACTGGTGAAGTTCTCAGCACTTTTGATGTAGTACTGATCGGCGTTTGCCCAATGGAACTTTGACTCTTCACCATTCATCGGCAAAGGAGAGAAGGTTTCCTTTTTGTACCGGCGAAGCGATAGAAAATCGCCACCGTCGTAATAGCGACCAAAGAAAGTCACGAGGTTGGAGAAAATCTCCTCTTCATGACTTTCAATATCATTTTCGCTGCCCACTAGATCTTTTAGCTTTTTCACCTTAGGTACCGAGTCAGGGTCTACACCCAACTCTTGCGCGTTTTTAATCGCAGCATTTAGCTCTTTCAGCAGCTCTTGAGATTTTCCAGCAGCAGTCAGTGTACTTCGAACTGTTGGCAACAAGTCTTCATTCAAAAACTTGTCTATCTCATCTCTTTTGGCATTCATCACTCTATAAATACCAAAATCCAGATCGGCCTGGTCCATTTGAAATAGTTCTTTTAACTTTTCTACCAAGCTGTTGTAGTTAGTGCTCATCGTTCTAATTTGCCTTATAAATTCTTGTTAACCAGTAAGATATGACTTAACAAACGTGCCATCTTACGGTGAAAATCTCTTCAACTTCGGTTCGCTGTTTCAAGCGTTGCTCTAGTGCTGAGATCAGCTCATCACGCTTTTCGATAATTTCATCTTCGACATCGAAGATTTCTTGTCGTTGTCTACGCTGTTTACGCTCCAAATCCCTGATGCGTTGCTGAATAGCTTGTTGTTCTTCCATCGTTTGAGCATGGCGGCTCTCCCGTTTGAGCGAGCGAATTTGGTTTTTAGTGTCTGAAAGTGCCTGCTCGGCAGCCAACACTTTGTCGTCTGCCCATTTTTCTAACTTATCTCGCTCAGACTCAAAAAGCTTATTGTTGGCATCCATGGCTTCTGAGAGTTTTGCATCAAGCTGTCTTTTTCGCGTTTCAAGCAAGGTGTCAGGTATGGCAACGATTTTCGCTGAAGAAGTGACATCGGCCCCTACGTAAAACAGTTTTTTACAAGCTTCTGCATCGATAAGCCGACCATTATCCGTTATTCCAGTAAAAACCAAATGTTCTTCCTCATTGAACGTCCAGATTTTCAGCAAATTGAGACTAAGCCAACCTGAATTCCCTTTTAGCTGTTCTGCTACGGCAACTTTGGTTGGATGGTTTGAGTAGTCTATCCGTAAATCAGCGAAAGGCGTTTTAAGCCTTTTTGCTTGGTCAATGACATACTCGCCCAACGGGTGTGTAAGACGGTAAGTATGTGCGTGCGGATCGCGCTTAAGTTCCTCTCCGCCACCTTTGCGAATGAGCTGATATTTGCCTTGTGGTTGCTCTGCTACAGGCCTCAACAATGAAAACTGCAAGGTATCATTGTCAAAATTCGCCACCTCAGACAATTGATATTGAGTGAGAGCCCAAAACCAACGGCCTATCTTGTCTAAACGCTCTTTGGCTTGATCTAGCTTAATCTTGAGTAAATCGTGGATGTCTTCATCAAAGTGCTCTATAAGAGCTTCTCGCGTCTTCTGCATTTTTTGATTGATGTCCGATTCTAACTCTTTTTGAAGAGCGTCAAACGCTGCATCTATTTCTTCAGGTTGACGGCAAGTATCGTAGATATGCTTGATACGCTTCTCGAAGTCGACACCACTTTCTACACTCCCAAGCACAGTGTCAGATGCACCGAAAACACCATCAAACAGGTTAAACTTGTGAGTGAGCAGTTCGAGAACTCTCTGATCTGCTAGGTTTCGTTGGTTGACAAAGTTGATTACTACCACATCAAACTTTTGCCCATAACGATGACATCGGCCAATTCTTTGTTCCACGCGCTGCGGATTCCACGGCAAGTCATAGTTAACGAGCAATGAGCAAAACTGGAGGTTAACACCTTCAGCGGCGGCTTCTGTCGCAATCATGATTTCGGCATTTTCACGAAAATTGTCAATGATTGCAGTGCGACGGTCAACTTGAGGCGAGCCTGTTACCTTATCTGACCCTGTGTAACGCTCTAACCAATTGCGATAAATAATCGTTGCTTCTGGATGATTATTACTACCACTAAATGTGACGATCTTATCTTGATAGCCGTGGCTCGTTAAAAATTGGGTTAGGTAGTTCTGCGTCCGTTTTGACTCAGTAAAAATGATGACTTTTCGTGCGGCTCCCATCCCGGCCATTTGCTCAAAACCTTGAGATAAGGCCGTCAGAAGAGACTCTGCTTTCGTATCTCGAGTAATCGACTCAGTACGACGAATAAATGATTTTAATTCCTCGATCTCGGCCTCAAGTTCAGCTTTATCAAATGGTCTATCTAAAGATTGCTCTACCGAAAAATCTTCTTCAAACTCTTCCAGATAATCAGTTTCAAGCTCATCGTCTTCAATGATTTCCTGAAAAATATCTCGCGCAACATCATTTACATTTTCGTCACGTAAAGTCTCCAACCGAGCAAGCATGACCTGCAATGTGTTCGTTACAGCACTAGGACTCGATGCCAATAGTTTTCGCAAGATCAGGCCAGTCAAATGTCTGTGACGTTTTGGCAAGGCGTAGCTATGTTCTCTGTCTAGGTATGACTCGACAGCTTCGTAAAGCGTATGTTCTTGGTCTGACGGCATAAAAGGGACAGTAATGGCCCGTCGCTCTGTGTATTTAACATATTCCAGTACCTGCTTACGCAACGTTCTCTTCAGAAATGTTCCTAAACGTTCGCGAAGCTCATCTAAATCACTGTCCGATTGCATAAACTGCTTTCGAAAAGCTTTGTCATCACCGAAGAGATGTTCGTCGATCAGCGTCGACATTCCATAAAGCTCTATGAGGGAGTTCTGAAGTGGTGTCGCAGTTAGTAAGAGCTTTTTTCTCCCATCAAGACTTCGCTTCAAAGACTGACCAATTTTGTTGCTTTCTCTATGCGCGTTTCTGAGCTTATGCGCTTCATCAATAACAACAAGATCCCACGCCTCAGCTACGAGGTTTTCCTCTAACCTTACTGCGTAGTGATACGACATGATGACAACTTTCTTCTCAGCTAGAGGGCTATAAATACCCTGTTGCTGTAACTGTCTCCACGTTTTAGCATCGAGAATTTGGGAAGGAAGATTGAATTTGTCTAATAGCTCTTGTGCCCATTGTCTGCGAAGTGATACAGGGCAAATAATCAATAAGCTACGTTTCCTTTCTGCCCAGTACTGACATAAAACTAATCCAGCCTCGATAGTTTTACCCAAACCAACTTCATCAGCCAAAACTGAACCTTGGCTAAGCGGATTGGATAGCGCGAACAATGCAGCTTCAATCTGATGGGGATTTAAATCGACACTCGCATCGAACAAGGACTGAGAAAGCCGTTCAACACCACAGTTAGCATGAACAATCGACAGCTCATGGGCAAAGTACTTAGCGTGATAAGGAGTCAGTTTGTTAAACATTTTTCTGCTTCTCAATCCATTGTTCTAAGTCATTTTTTTTAAAGCGCCAAGAGCCACCGACTTTAAAGCCTGGTAGCTTTCCCTCACTCGCAAGTCGGTACGCCGTTTTCTCTGCTAGCTTTAAGTAAGCAGCGACTTCCTTAATCGTTAAAATTTGGTCATCCATTGCTGAGTGTTTTCTCTAAGCTTAAGTAGGAAAATTGAATTATGGGAGAATATGGGAAAATTGGGGGGGCAGCAATGTAAGATGACTCAACACAAGACTGAGTGCATAGAAAAATACTAATCCCACCAGAGAAAGCTGGTGGGATTGGTTCCATTGGTAGCGTTCTATAGCTATCAATGAGGTGATAGCTTAACGGTAGCTTCGTCACTATTTTGCACGGTTGGCTACGCTTTCCTTTGTCATGCCTTTCCCAGACAGGAGAACAAATCTGACTCAGGCAGAGGGGGCTAACCAGAGATGTGTAGTGGTACGGCGCAAGACTGGGCGATGAAAGCCGGGAACCGCTACGATAGTTGGCTGACTGAAACTGCGGATAAAGCGATCCCTGCTGTCACCCGCAATATTGACCGTAGTATCTGGCGTGATTTGATGTTGAAGTCTGGCATGATGGCATTGATGGATGCTCAGGCGCGCGACCAATGGCATAAGAACCTGGAGGAGGGCGATCTACCTGCTATCAGCAAGGCGAATATACTCAGTACTTTTGAGCAGTTACATCTGAATAAAATGGATGTATTTGAGCGTGGGATCATCAATGTGTTCAAAGGTCTGTCATGGGATTATAAGACCAATAGCCCTTGTAGCTTTGGTAAGAAGATCATCATTAACAATCTGGTGACGCATAACCGCTGGGGATTTAGTCTGAACTGGGGCTGGAGGCGGGATCAACCGGCGGATCTGGAGCAGATGCTGTTTTTACTCGATGGCAAACCGATTCCCGACAACCGTGGTGATATCTCTACCCGGTTGATGGAACATATTCGGAATAATCCTGTTAAGGATGTTTACGAGGATGAGTTCTTCAGTATTCGTTATTTTCAAAAGGGAACAGCCCATCTGACGTTCATGCGTTTGGAGTTGATAGAAAGGATGAATGACATTATTGCTAAACACATACCCAGGTATGTCAGCTAAGCCTCGATGAAGCGGAGAGTTTCAGTTGCTTCCTGCTGGTAAAAATGGCTCAAAACTGAGACTATACACATTGCTCTAGCTTATTGATTTATAATGATGGCAAACTAAAATCAAGTGAGTATATAACGAAGATTTAAATGATTTAATATTTATGTAATTCAGATGGTTATATTGATTTGGCGAGTCCGGCCTTCGCACTCACCCCCGAAACACCTCCTTCCTGTGCCACTCCAAAAAACCTTCTTTTGGGTAGTTTTCGCGCACCATCGGTAGTGCTATCGGCTTAGCGTCGAAATCCCAGAACAGTCTGCCCACCATGCCGCTGCCATTCACTGCGGGTGACACCTGAACCCGCATACTTTCATCCAGCCCAATCGAACCTTTATCAAAGGCTTTATGATGAATTGCGCACAGCGCCAGGCCGTTTGAAATCTCGCACGGGCCGCCGTGCTGTTTCCATTTGATATGGGCGGCTTCAAGCGCAACTGAAGTGCTATCGTGGCGCATATTGAAGCCACAAATGGCGCATTCATAGTTATAAGCGCGCAGAACTTGCTGGCGGAACAACGGGTCCCGCTGTTTGCGGATTTGCAGGATATCAAATCCTAATTCATCCGCGATCTCTTCCTGAATGTTTTCGGTGAAGTGTGCCTCAAGAATTTGTTGCGCCAGGGTGTTGATGAGGTTTTTGCTCTTTTTCAGCAGGGAAAAATGTTGTTCATCAAAGCCTCCGGCAACGTTGTGTGCCACCAATTCTCCGGCAGGGGGCTGTTTGTTGCTACCGGATGTTGAGCATTGCTCGGCATTTTGTAGCTCCCAGAATCCATCGCCCTGTTAGCGCCAGAAGGGCATATCCGGGCGGTACTGCGCGCGCTGTGGTCCAAATCGCTCCAGTAGGCTATGCAACGGGTCGCGAACTTCCGAACCGTAGTCAAACAGGCGGCCGTGGCCCTGCTGATAACCCGCCAGCACATGAAGCAGCAGCAGAGGCTTGTGCGGCGCACGCTGCTCGCCTTTACGCCAGATGGTGATGTCGGCAACTGCCTGTTGCAGGGTTTTACTGGAAATCATTGATTTCATTATCAGGTAAATAATTGCGATGATGCTCGCAAAATATCACCTGATCAAGAGGAGTGAGGCCGATACACTATCGACGTCACTTTATCGCTTGCCGTTATTTCAGAAAGCCTTTGGTTAAAGGAACCTGACCCATGAATGAACTCCCTGACACGCTGCCGCGCGAGTACATTATCAAGGCCATTCACACCTATGACGCGGGCTTTTCGCACCATTTCAAATTACGAGCTGGAATTTCAGGGGCGTCGCTATCCATCAAAAGCCATTGCCGGAATTGCAGCGACGCTTTTGACGGGCAAAGCGTTTACCCCTCAGGATTTCTCCGGCGGTATTAGTTCGAAATGCGTCAGATTATTGACTGAGCAAGGTTTTTATATTGTTCAGGATAAAAATCGTGCTGCGGCGGTGAGTGACACGATCTTCCCTGAAGAACTCGAGGCGCAAACTGAATATATAGAGGGGGCAGCGACTCAGGTGACCGTGAATCGCTATGAGCGCGACCGTAATGCCTGACAGGTGGTGCTTCGCCATCACGGCTGTCAGTGCAAAGTGTGTAGCATCGATATGTCAAAGGTCTACGGCAAGATTGCCGAAGGGTTTATCCATGTTCATCACCTGGTACCCTTATCGGCAATTAAAGAAAACTACCGCTTTGTTCCCATCAATGACCTGATCCCCGTGTGTCCAAACTGTCATGCCATGCTGCACCGTCGCATGCCGCCGTATACCCCAGAAGAACTGAAAAATATGCTGTGCTAAAGGCTCAATAAAGGCGCCCGCAGGCGCTTTTACCAGCTCATCCCCTTTTAACGCTTCCCCGCAATCACTCCTATAAACCCCGCACTTGCTTTTTTTATGCACCGACAACTTTTCCACTGCGCGCATTCAGACGTTTCGGGTTTGAGTCCGCAGATGGTCAACACGATGCAACCTTCTATTATCCGCATCTTCGCATCGCCCTAATAAAAACACCTGTAAATTACTTCAGTGAAAAGGATAAAATCCAGGTGAAAATAAGATCTAATAAGAGTCATTAACTCGTTATTAAGAATAAGAGAAAACCCTTCCCATCCCAATAAATATGCGGATATAAGGTATTGTTCATCCGATAACTCCATCTCCATTTGCCTGCCCAAGCAGAATCACGTTCCAGAAAACAACACCTGTCTGCATCAGGTATAAAATGAGATCTAAATCACTGAAGTAAATAGCAAACTATGAAACTACAGTGTTTTGTACACTTTGCTTTACACTTTTAGTGATGTGAATCACAATTATAATCCCGTGAAGTGATCCGACTCTCACAAAACGGGGTGTACTCATTCGCCAATACATTATGAGAACAGCCTGGAAAGTTAAGTTTTCAGTATTTCCCCTCTTCGACGACATCTGATGGCAAACTGCAAATCAAAAGGCAAAAAAAAACTTGTTGAATATGAATGGGTAAAAAAAATATATGTGATTTTCATCACTCATATTTACAGCTTTTTAAATTATTGCCAGTGATTAATGTTGACCTGACTATTTCCATAATCAATCAAATCTTGCATAGTGCCTCCACATTATTTCTCCCCCTGAATCAGGAGGCGAATAGTTATATTTCATCAGATTCTGTTGATGAGCCAGGTATGCTTTACTTCACATTAATACGTACATGACCACTGTTACTGGAGAAACAAAATGAATTATCCGGCAGAACCCTTCCGTATTAAAAGCGTTGAAACTGTATCTATGATCCCGCGTGATGAGCGCCTTAAAAAAATGCAGGAAGCGGGTTACAATACATTCCTGTTAAATTCAAAAGATATTTATATTGACCTGCTGACTGACAGTGGCACCAACGCAATGAGCGATAAGCAGTGGGCCGGAATGATGATGGGTGATGAAGCATACGCGGGCAGCGAAAACTTCTATCATCTAGAAAGAACGGTGCAGGAACTTTTTGGCTTTAAACATATTGTTCCTACTCACCAGGGCCGCGGCGCGGAAAACCTGTTATCGCAACTGGCAATTAAGCCGGGGCAGTATGTTGCCGGTAATATGTATTTCACCACCACTCGTTATCACCAGGAAAAAAATGGAGCGGTGTTTGTTGATATCGTTCGTGACGAAGCGCACGATGCCGGTCTTAATATTGCTTTTAAAGGTGATATCGATCTTAAAAAATTACAAAAACTGATTGACGAAAAAGGCGCAGAGAATATTGCCTATATCTGTCTGGCGGTAACGGTTAACCTCGCGGGCGGGCAGCCGGTCTCAATGGCCAATATGCGTGCGGTGCGTGAACTGACTCAGACACATGGCATTAAAGTGTTCTACGACGCAACCCGCTGCGTAGAAAATGCCTACTTTATCAAAGAGCAAGAGCAGGGCTTTGAGAACAAGAGCATCGCAGAAATCGTGCATGAGATGTTCAGCTATGCCGACGGTTGTACCATGAGTGGTAAAAAAGACTGTCTGGTGAACATCGGCGGCTTCCTGTGCATGAACGATGACGAAATGTTCTCTTCTGCCAAAGAGTTAGTCGTGGTTTATGAAGGAATGCCATCCTACGGTGGTCTGGCCGGACGCGACATGGAAGCGATGGCGATTGGCCTGCGTGAAGCCATGCAGTATGAGTATATTGAGCATCGCGTGAAGCAGGTTCGCTACCTGGGTGACAAACTGAAAGCAGCCGGTGTACCGATTGTTGAACCAGTGGGCGGCCATGCGGTATTCCTTGATGCGCGTCGCTTCTGCGAGCATCTGACGCAGGACGAATTCCCGGCACAAAGCCTTGCCGCAAGCATCTATGTAGAGACCGGGGTGCGTAGTATGGAACGCGGTATTATCTCTGCGGGCCGTAATAATGTGACTGGTGAACACCACAGACCGAAACTGGAAACAGTACGCCTGACTATTCCGCGCCGTGTTTATACTTACGCGCATATGGATGTGGTAGCTGACGGCATCATTAAACTTTACCAGCATAAAGAAGATATTCGCGGGCTGAAGTTTATTTATGAGCCGAAGCAGCTTCGCTTCTTTACTGCACGTTTTGATTATATCTAAATCTTTTTCTGGCCCCATCTTTTGATGGGGCTTTTTTGTATTCATTTTCCATGAACAGGAAGCCTTTGCGGTGCCCGTTACCGTGACAGACATAAAAAAAGCAAACCCTGACTCCAACATTTTTATTATCCGCATGATGTACAAATGACAGCTGTAATTATAACTAATAGTCTACAGGAACATTTATCATGGATATTAACGCCATTGAGCGACAAAGTAGTACCCCCGGACTGATTAGCGGAACCATGTTGGTTATCGCGACCGTAGTGGGTGGTGGGATGTTTTCTCTGCCGATTGCGATGGCAGGCGTGTGGTTCCCCGGTGCCTCTGTTATTCTTCTTTTTATTGCCATCATGATGTTATTAACCGGGTTGATGCTGGTAGAAGTTAATCTACATTATGGCGCTGGTGCCAGTTTCAATACATTTACTCAGGATTTATTAGGCCGCAAGTGGAATATCGTGGTGGGTATCGCTTTTGGCTTTGTACTCTATATTCTGACCTATGCCTATATCTCCGGGTCATCGGCAGTGATGGCGCAAACCGTATTTAAATATAGTGGCGTGCGATTTCCGGCGAATATATCGGTGGTGATCGTCAGTATGTTAGTTGGCGCAATCGCATGGTACAGCTCATTGCTGGTCGGGCGGATCACTACCGTGTTGATTATCGGTAAATTTGTGGCGTTCTTTGCCACTTTCTCCGGACTGGTCGGCCATATCGAAGTGGCGAAGCTCATCGATAGCGTAGCGGTGGCAATACCGGGCTCGCAGTACATTCCTTATATTCTGATGACGCTGCCATTCTGCATTATTTCGTTTGGTTTCCATGGCAACGTGCCGAGCCTGGTTAAGCTGTATGGCACAGGAGGGGTTCGCAATATTACGCGCTCCATCATCATTGGAACGCTATTTGCTCTGCTACTGTATATTTTCTGGCTGGGTGTAACGATGGGCAATATCAGCCGCGCTGAGTTCCCGCCGATTATTGCCAAAGGTGGAAATATTGATGTGTTTGTCGAGGCTATCAGCGGATTGTTTACCAGCCGCTATATGGATCTGATCCTGACATTCTTCGGCAACTTTGCCGTAGCCAGCTCCCTGCTGGCGGCGACGCTCGGCCTGTTTGATTATATCGCGGATCTGTTTCACTTCCCGGATAACGGCGTCGGTCGTCTGAAAACCGCGCTGGTGACCTATTTCCCGCCAGCGGCTGTTTGCTTCTTCTTTCCGAATGGTTTTGTACACGCGATTGGCTACGCCGGTCTGGCCTTCACCATCTGGAGCGTGATCCTGCCACCTTTCCTGGTGAAGGCTGCACGTAAACGTTTTCCGACTGCCAGCTATACCGCGCCCTGCAATAACACGGTGCTCAACCTTGTGATTGTTTGCGGGGGAATTGTTTATCTGACGGTTGTTCTGGACGTATTTGGTCTGCTGCCAACGTTTCGTTAGACGGAGTGAAAATGAAAAACGTGTTGTCTGTTCAGTCGTCAGTCGTTTACGGCTATGCCGGCAATAAAGCCGCGGTGTTGCCAATGCAGCTCTCCGGCATTGATGTCTGGCCGTTTTACACCGTGCAATTTTCTAACCATACCCAGTACGGGATGTGGCAGGGGATGGCAATGCCGCACGGTGAATTGAGTGCGATCATCAGCGGACTGGATGACCTGCAAAAGCTCGCGCAGTGCGATGCCGTGCTGTCTGGTTATCTCGGCGATAAAAGGCATTGCGAAGAGGTGAAGCACGCGGTGACGACCATCCGCCAGCGCAATCCGCAGGCGCTCTATTTTTGCGATCCGGTAATGGGTGACCCGCAAAAAGGCTGCATTGTGGCCCAGGGTGTCGAGTCCTTTTTTGTTGATGACGCCATTCAACTGGCCGACATAATGGGACCGAATCTCTATGAGCTGGGTGTGCTGACGGGCAGACAACTACGCAGCTTTGACGAGGTGGTTGCAGCGGCGCAGCAACTGGTGGCGTGGGGCGTGAAGAAGGTTCTGGTGAAGCATCTCGGTGATTGCTCGTGCGACAAACAGGCGTTTGAAATGTTGCTGGTCACACCGGAACAGACATTACATATAGCCAGACCGCTGTATACCTTTGCCAAAATGCCCGTCGGCGTTGGGGATCTGATATGCAGCGTCATGCTGGCCTCGTTGCTCAACGGTTTTGAGGATAAAGAGGCGCTGGAGCGAACCACCAGTATTGTGGATTCGGTGATGCATCTGACCAAAGAGCGTGGCTCGTATGAACTGCGGCTGATAGAAGCACGTTATCAGATAATGGATCCACAGGTTCGTTATCGGGCGACGGTGCTATAGCGCATCGCGAGCGCCGAAGGGAGGCTCTATGTTTCTGACATTGCTCAGGTTTCAGCATCCGCTGGTCTACCGTTTTGCGTGGCTGCGGATGCGGGTAGTGGTGTTAAGAAAATGCGGGCTGCGCAAGAAGAAAACAGGGAGAAAGACTCAGGCCTGTCGTTGACAGGCCTGCCTGGCTTTACACCCGGAAGTAGCGTGGTGGAATCAACGCAGAGAAGGCGTCGAACTTCTTCACCATCTTTTTCCAGAACAACATAACAACTATCCTCAATTTGAAACATCGGCGCTATTTTAGTCAGCGCCAACAAATCGTAAAGCCAGCCGCTTCGTTCTTATCGCGAAGGCGGTGTAAACCTTTTGGTTCACTGGGCGGTCAGGTTGATGAACAACAAACCGCCAGACCCTCGATGGGGTTGACAAGAGGATAGATTGTGAACAACGCCAGCCTTCAACAGAATTCAGGCCATAAACCAGTAATAAAAGAGGCCGACCTTTAATCCCAGGATCACAATGTAGGCACAGCAGTATTTCATCGTGCCGGACATTATCTGGTTAGCCTGTCCTTCCATTTTGGTCGCGGAAACCGCGATGGCGATGCTTTGCGGCGAAATCATTTTCCCGCCGGTTGCACCGGAAGTATTGGCCGCAGCCAGCCAGTTAGGATCAATATTCAGTTTACTGGCAGCAATGGTTTGCAATTTGCCAAACAGAATATTCGAGTTGGTGTCGCTGCCGGTGACAAATGTTCCCAGTGCGCCAATCACCGGTGCAATAAAGACATAAGAGCTACCGGTCAGCTCGACAATGGACTGGGCAAGTGTGGAGATAATACCGCTGAGATCCATCACCGTTGCCAGCGCGACGATCGCCATAATGGCGACGATGGAGTTCCTGAGCTGGAACACGGTTTTGCCAAAGACTTCCAGCATACCGCGAGCGGATGCCCCCTGAATAAAACCACCAATAATGGTCGCAAAGATGATCAGCATTCCGGGTGTCGTGATCCATTCGATTTTTAGCGCCAGAGATTTACCGTCAGCCAGCGTGAAATGCAGTACTGAAGCCAGTTGAGAAGCCGCCGATTTTACCGCCGGGAATAATGGAGAGCACAGCAGAATAAAGATAAAAATCAACATGTAGATAGAACCGACCCGAAACAGCACCTTTGCCGAGCGCGGAGTCGTTTCACGGGTATGGCTGACCTCAATACGCCACTCGGGATCTGTTTTCCCGTTACGCAATCGACCCGCGATGGCGACGGCGAAAAGACTGACCAGACTGCCGGCAAAAGCGGGTAATTCTGCGCCAAGATGTATCGCGACAAAATATTGTGGGATAAGCGTAGTGATGCCGCATATCAGAGTGATAAGGAATACGCCGCGGAGGGCTTTCAAGCCACCGCCAATAATGCAGACAATGACAAACGGCAGCAGAATATTAAACAGGGCTAACTGCAGAATAATCGTCCCGCCTAAAGTATAAACCGACAGGTTAACCTGTTCAGCGAGGATAGAGACCGGAATACCGACCGCACCGAAAGCCGTCGGTACGGTATTCGCCACGAGAGAGGCAATGGCTGCTTTCAGCGGATTGAATCCCAGTGCGATGAGAATGCCGATAGGGATTGCGACCGCCGTGCCGTAACCTGCCGCAGCTTCAAGAAATCCCCCAAAGCACCACGAAATAAGCAGTACCTGAATTCGCTTATCTTCGCTGATGCTGGCGAGAATATCGCGGAGAATATCCAGCGCTTTTGTCGCCTGCATCACGTTATAACTGAATATGGCCCCGAGGATCACAATCACTATCGGCCATAATCCCTTCAGTGCGCCATAGCCTATCGCGGCTTTCAGATTCTGTACTGGCATCGCCCAGAATATCGCTGATAGCGCGGCGGTGAATACCAGAGAGATCAACACAGAATAATGGATGGGCATTTTCAATTTCAGTATTAAAAATACCATTAGCAGTAAAGGAGATAGTGCCAGGGCAAACATAAAATATTCGTTCATTATTATTCCTGCTTGGTTCATTAAACCTGATTTATATTTATGGCGGAAAGGCTACATTGGCGTATAAATAAAGTATGCAAACTGAATCGCTTCAGTGAATAAAGTAATTATGATTAATAGTTTTGTAACTATTGTAATCTTTTAATTAAAGGCTGCTGCCAGATAAATACACTTAAGAGTAAGGCAAATACCTATAAGTAGTTATTTAATAACCTTTTTAATAATGATAATGACGAGATTAGTCATCACCTGAAACTGTTTTTAAGGTTTTAATAACGCTATGGTTTCCAATATAAAAATGTGAGCAAGGCCGAAAGAAATAAACATGGGTATTGCATATGCTTGTTGATTAGAGGATTATTTGGTTTTGTCATACAAATGAAAATACAGACGTTTGCGATTGTCCTGATATAAGAAGCGGAGAGTCGCCACCAACGGAAAACGATCCGGGCATCACTATGAACTCAGTCATTAGTAAAACCAAAAAAACCGAAAAACTGGGCGTGATACACGGCTGAACCTTTGCTTGATATAGCGATATCAAGCGCAATAAATAGAAATGAAGCGATGGAGTATTTATTGTGAATGTAAATTTCTTTGTCACCTGTATTGGTGACGCGCTGAAGTCCCGGATGGCACGTGATTCCGTATTGCTGCTGGAAAAACTGGGCTGCCGCGTTAATTTCCCTGAGAAACAAGGGTGCTGCGGCCAGCCAGCCATCAACAGTGGTTATATCAAAGAAGCGATTCCGGGGATGAAAAACCTGATCGCCGCGATGGAAGATAATGATGATCCGATAATCTCTCCGGCAGGCTCTTGTACTTACGCGGTGAAAAGTTATCCGGCGTATCTGGTCGATGAGCCTGAATGGGCGCTACGTGCGGAAAGGGTTGCTGCGCGCATGCAGGATCTCACCTCCTTTATCGTTAACAAGTTGGGGGTAGTTGATGTGGGGGCCAGTTTGCAAGGGAAGGCGGTTTATCATCCGTCCTGCAGCCTGACTCGCAAGCTGGGCGTGAAGGAAGAACCGCTTACGCTACTGAAAAATGTGCGTGGTCTGGAGCTGTTGACGTTTGCCGATCAGGATACCTGCTGCGGCTTTGGCGGTACTTTCTCGGTCAAAATGGCCGAAATATCGGGCGAGATGGTGAAAGAGAAAGTCGTCCACATGATGGATGCCCGTCCGGAATATTTGATTGGTGCTGATGTCAGTTGTTTGCTGAACATCGGTGGCCGTCTGCAGCGAGAAGGCCAGCCGGTCAAAGTGATGCATATTGCTGAAGTGCTGATGAGCCGCTGAGGAGAAAAGTATGTCGATAAAAACCAGCGATGTAGAGTTCAAGATGCGCATTCGTCAGCAAATCGAAGATCCGATTATGCGCAAAGCTGTGGCCAATGCGCAGGAGCGTATCGGTGCGAATCGCCAAAAAATGGTCGACGAATTAGGGCACTGGGAAGCGTGGCGCGACCGGGCCAGCCAGATCCGTGACCATGTTCTGAGTAATCTCGATGCTTATCTGTATCAACTCTCCGAGAAAGTGACCGAAAATGGCGGCCACGTCTATTTCGCGAAGACCAAAGAAGAGGCCACCCGCTACATTTTGCAGGTCGCGCAGAGTAAAAATGCGCGCAAAGTGGTGAAGTCAAAGTCGATGGTGACTGAAGAAATCGGTATCAACCATGTGTTGCAGGATGCCGGAATCCAGGTGATCGAAACCGATCTGGGTGAATATATTCTCCAGTTGGATCAGGATCCTCCTTCGCATGTGGTGGTTCCGGCTATCCATAAAGATCGGTATCAGATCCGCCGCGTGCTAAACGAACGCCTGGGCTACGACGGCCCGGAAACGCCCGAAGCAATGACTTTATTTATCCGTCAGAAGATCCGCGAAGATTTTCTCAGTGCCGAAATCGGGATCACCGGGTGTAATTTCGCCGTGGCGGAGACCGGCTCTGTTTGCCTTGTCACCAACGAAGGTAATGCGCGGATGTGTACCACATTGCCGAAAACGCACATTGCGGTGATGGGAATGGAGCGTATTGCACCGACGTTTGCTGATGTTGATGTGCTCATCACCATGCTGGCGCGTAGTGCTGTTGGCGCACGTCTGACAGGCTACAATACCTGGCTTACCGGTCCGCGTGAGGCGGATAACGTTGACGGGCCGGAAGAGTTTCACCTGGTCATTGTGGATAACGGGCGCTCGCAGGTGCTCGGTTCTGAGTTTCGTGACGTGCTGCGCTGTATACGCTGCGGGGCCTGTATGAACACCTGTCCGGCATATCGCCATATTGGTGGGCACGGGTATGGCTCTATCTATCCAGGTCCTATTGGTGCGGTGATTTCTCCGTTGCTCGGCGGTTATAAGGATTTTAAAGATCTGCCTTACGCCTGTTCATTATGCACGGCTTGCGACAGCGTATGTCCGGTGCATATCCCTCTTTCTAAACTGATTCTGCGTCATCGCAGAGTGATGGCGGAGCAGGGCATTACCCCTAAAGCGGAGCGGCGGGCGATCAAAATGTTTGCGTATGCTAATAGCCATCCAGGGTTGTGGAAAGTCGGGATGATGGCGGGAGCCCATGCGGCGAGCTGGTTTATTAATGGCGGAAAAACACCGCTTAAGGTGGGAGCCATTAACGACTGGATGGAGTCACGCGATCTTCCTGGTGCTGACGGAGAGAGTTTCCGTAGCTGGTTTAGAAAACATCAGGCGGAGGATAAAAAGAATGGATAACCGTACCGCGTTTTTAAACACTATCGCCGGAGCGTTGGGTCGCCAGGTGCGATTTGTACCGGAACCAGATGCGGCACCGGTTAACAACTATGCGAACGAGCGACTGACTGAACTCAACCAGCAGCAGCGTTGTGATGCCTTTATCCAGTTCGCTACTGATGTCATGCTGGCACGCTGCGAACTGACCAGTGAAGCGCAGGCGGCAGACGCGGCATTACGTCTGTGTGAAGAACTTGGTCAGCAATCGGTGGTGCTTAGCGGCGACAGTCGGCTGGCAGTTCTGGGGATCAGCGAGCGCCTGCAACAGGAATGTAACGCCGTGGTCTGGGACCCGGCCCGTGGCGAGGAGAATATTACCCAGGCCGAGCAGGCGAAAGTCGGGGTGGTGTATGCCGAGTATGGCTTAACGGAGTCGGGCGGTGTGGTCCTCTTTTCTGCACCCGAGCGCGGACGCTCATTAAGCCTGCTGCCGGAGTCTTCTATTTTTGTCCTGCGCAAAAGCACCATCCTGCCGCGCGTGGCGCAGCTGGCAGAAATTCTGCATCAGAAAGCGCTGGCCGGTGAGCGTATGCCGTCGTGCATTAACATCATCAGTGGGCCGAGTTCAACGGCGGATATTGAGCTGATTAAGGTGGTTGGGGTGCATGGTCCGGTGAAGGCGGTGTATCTGATTATTGAGGATTGTTGAGATTTTTGTTGATGAACGCTCTGGCACTGAAGGCCAGAGCGGAATGACAATATTATGCAATCATACTGATGATCAATACGATAATCAGGCCGACCACTGAGTTAACCAGCTCCAGTAAACCCCAGGTCTTCAGCGTGTCCTTCACTGACAGGTCAAAGTAACCTTTGAACAGCCAGAATGAGGCATCGTTGATATGGGTCAGGGTGTTGGAGCCCGCCGCCGTTGCCAGTACCAGTAATGCCGGATCGACGCCCACTAACTGACCCGTTGCGGGATCGAGGATCGCTGCGCTGATAATCCCCGCGGCGGTCATTGCTGACACGACGCCCTGGCCGGTTGCCAGACGGATAAGTACGGTGATGAGCCACGCCATGATGTACGGTGAAATGTTGCCGTGTGACATCAGCATGCCAATCGTATCACCGATGCCGGTATCGATAATGGTCTGCTTCAGTACGCCGCCCGCACCGATAATCAGGATCACCATCGCGATGCTTTTCACCGCATTTTCAAAGGCGTTCATTACCCACTGCATGTCATGGCCACGCGCGGTACCGAACAGCACAAAGGCGACAATCATAGCGATGAACATCGCAATCGGAGAAGAACCTAAGAAGTTCACCACTTCCCAGGCCTGAGTCCCTTTAACCAGCCAGATATTGGCGATGGTAGTGGAGATCATAATGATCGCCGGGATCAGCGGCACCAGAATTGACACGCCGAATGACGGCAAATTATTCTGGTCAACCGGCACATCGGCTTTCATAAATGAAGGCGTCGGGCGATCAAGATTACCGAGGAACTTCGGCAGGATCAGCCCCGCACAGATCACGCTTGGGATCGTCACCAGAATACCGTAGATATAAACCATGCCCATATCGGCGCCATAGGCGTTGACCAGCGCTACCGGTCCCGGCTGAGGTGGAAACAGCGAGTGCGCGGTGGTTGCGGCGGCGACGGCAGGGATAGCCAGTTTCAGGAACGGGATCTTCGCTTCGGCGGCAATGACGATCACCAGCGGAGCCAGCATAATAAAGGCCACTTCATAGAACATTGCCAGGCCGAAGATCAGGCCAATAATGATCACCGATAGCTGTACATAGCGCAGACCGAGGCGCGCCAGCAGCGTATGGGCAATCTGATGTGCCGCCCCGGAGTCGACCATCAACTTGCCGATAACCGCACCAAACACCACGATAATCGCCAGTTCCCCCAGCGTACTGCCAAAGCCGGACTTCATGGTGTGCAGCAGTTCCATTAAATCCATGCCCGCCAGCATACCGACGGAGAGCGCCGCCAATAGCAAGGCGACCATTGAGTTTATTTTGAATCTTAAATTGAGAACCAGCATCAGACCGATGCCGAATACTACCCACAGAATATTGAGAACGTGCATAAAACGTCTGCCTTCTTTGGTTGAACCATTATGATTTTGGTTGAGATGTTATATAAATTGGTTAACCATTGATGCGATGAATGTCACATTGCGTTACAGATTTGCACTGCTGATATGGTTTTGGGTTTTGTCATCACTGGCAAACATCGCCATTATTGTGATTTGGTTAACCAATATTCCTATTCAGGTTGACATGTCATACCAAAAAGAGGAATTTATGTGCCATATTGTCGAGCCCATTAGGTAAATGAGGAATAGAGCATGGAACAGACATGGCGCTGGTATGGTCCGAACGATCCGGTCACTTTAGCTGATGTACGTCAGGCGGGGGCGACGGGCGTTGTTACTGCTTTGCACCATATCCCGAACGGGGAAGTATGGTCGGTTGATGAGATCCAGAAGCGTAAAGCCATTGTTGAACAGGCGGGTCTGGTGTGGTCAGTCGTGGAGAGCGTGCCAATCCACGAAGATATCAAAACCCGTTCCGGTAACTATCTTCAGTGGATTGCCAATTACCAGCAGTCACTGCGCAATCTGGCACAGTGTGGCATTCGTACTGTGTGCTACAACTTTATGCCTGTTCTCGACTGGACACGTACCGATCTGGAATATGTTCTGCCGGACGGTTCCAAAGCGTTGCGTTTTGATCAGATTGAATTTGCCGCATTTGAGCTGCATATCCTCAAACGTCCAGGCGCAGAAGCCGACTACAGCGCTGAAGAAATCGCCCAGGCGAATCAACGTTTCACGACCATGAGTGATGAAGATAAGGCCCGTCTGACCCGCAATATCATCGCCGGCCTGCCGGGCGCGGAAGAAGGGTATACCCTCGATCAGTTCCGCCAGCACCTTGAGCGTTATAAAGATATTGATAAAGCCGCGCTACGTGAGAATTTCGCCGTCTTCCTGAAGGCGATTATCCCGGTCGCGGAAGAAGTGGGCGTACGCATGGCGGTACATCCGGACGATCCGCCGCGCCCAATCCTCGGCCTGCCGCGTATTGTTTCCACCGTGGAAGATATGCAATGGATGGTCGATACGGTCAGCAGCATGGCCAACGGTTTCACCATGTGTACCGGCTCTTACGGTGTTCGCGCAGACAACGATCTGGTCGATATGATCAAGCAGTTTGGTCCGCGTATTTACTTCACCCATCTTCGGTCGACACTGCGTGAAGACAACCCGAAAACCTTCCATGAAGCGGCGCATCTCAATGGTGATGTCGACATGTACGAAGTAGTGAAGGCAATCGTGGAAGAAGAGCATCGCCGTAAGGCCCAGGGCCAGGAGGATTTGATCCCGATGCGCCCGGATCATGGTCACCAGATGCTCGACGATCTGAAAAAGAAAACCAACCCTGGCTATTCCGCGATTGGGCGCCTGAAAGGGCTGGCGGAAGTCCGTGGCGTTGAAATGGCTATTCAGCGCGCTTTTTTTAGCCGCTAAACCAGACCGGCAGGGCGACGTGCCGTGCCGGCTTTGTTCTTTTCTCTTCCCGTCGGCATTTCCGATGGGTTATGGAGTTCGCGATGACTACGACAATTGCTAACAGCAACCTGCCGGTTGCACGCCCGGCGTGGGATCATTCTCGTCTGCAATCCCGTATTGTTCACCTGGGATGCGGTGCTTTTCACCGTGCGCATCAGGCGTTGTACACGCACCATTTACTGGAACATACAGACAGCGACTGGGGCATCTGTGAAGTGAACCTGATGCCGGGTAATGACCGTGTGCTGATCGAAAATCTGAAAAAGCAGCAGCTTCTGTATACCGTGGCGGAGAAAGGGGCTGACGACACCGTGCTGAAAGTCATCGGCTCGATGAAAGAAGCGTTACACCCGGATCTTGATGGTTGTGACGGTATTCTGCAGGCTATGGCGCGACCGCAGACGGCGATTGTCTCTCTGACGGTAACCGAAAAAGGCTACTGCACGGATGCTGCCAGCGGTCAGTTAGATCTCAATAATCCACTGATCCAACATGATCTGGCAAACCCGGCGGCACCGAAATCGGCTATTGGCTACATTGTGCAGGCGCTGCATCTGCGCCGTGAGCAGGGACTGGCGGCCTTTACCGTGATGTCCTGCGACAACGTTCGTGAAAACGGTCATGTGGCAAAAGTCGCGGTGCTGGGGCTGGCACAAGCGCGCGATCCGGAGCTGGCGAAATGGATTGAAACTCACGCTACCTTCCCGTGCACTATGGTGGATCGTATCGTTCCGGCGGCGACCCCTGAGATGTTACAGGAAGTCGCTGATCAACTGGGCGTGTATGATCCGTGTGCTATCGCCTGTGAGCCGTTCCGCCAGTGGGTGATTGAAGATAATTTTGTTAATGGTCGTCCTGACTGGGATAAAGTCGGTGCGCAGTTTGTTGCCGACGTGGTGCCATTTGAAATGATGAAGCTGCGCATGCTTAACGGCAGCCACTCTTTCCTTGCCTATCTGGGCTACCTCGGTGGGTATGAAACCATCGCGGATACCATGACTAATCCGGCATACCGCAAAGCAGCCTTTGCACTGATGATGCAGGAGCAGGCTCCGACGCTCTCTATGCCGGAAGGCACCGATCTTAAAGCCTATGCGACGCTGCTGATTGAGCGCTTCAGTAATCCTTCTCTGCGCCACCGTACATGGCAGATTGCGATGGACGGCAGCCAGAAACTGCCGCAGCGCTTGCTGGATCCAGTACGTCTGCATTTGCAGAACGGCAGCGACTGGCGACACCTGGCGCTCGGTGTGGCGGGCTGGATGCGTTACACCCTGGGTGTGGATGAGCAGGGGCAGGCAATTGACGTTGTCGACCCATTACTGGCGGAATATCAGCGGATCAACCAGCAATATCAGGGAGCCGAACGTGTTACGGCTCTGCTGGGATTAAGCGGGATTTTTGGTCACGATTTAGCGGAAAAGGCCGACTTTGTCGATACGATTATCGCGAGCTATCAACAGCTGTGTGAGCAGGGCGCGCGTGAGTGCGTTGCGGCGTTAAGCGCTGACGCATAACTTCCCCACGATGACGGGTCAATCAAAAGTCTATTTGGTTGACCCGTTTCCTGTTTTTGGCTCTCCACAAATGCTATAGTTCGATACCGAATCACCGGATCTGAATAAACGTATCTGACGGGCATAACATTATGAAATCGAACACTTCTCAGCAAAGGCCCTACCAGGAAGTGGGCGCAATGATCCGCGATCTTATTGTACAGACGCCGTACAACCCTGGTGAGCGCCTGCCGCCGGAGCGTGAAATTGCCGAGATGCTCAATGTCACCCGAACGGTGGTACGCGAAGCGTTAATCATGCTGGAAATTAAAGGGCTGGTGGACGTGCGGCGTGGAGCCGGGATCTATGTGCTTGATAACGCAGACGCTCATGCAATGGATAACACCGATGTGAACCATTGTAACGATGCCGGTCCTTTTGAGCTGTTACAGGCTCGTCAGCTACTTGAAAGCAATATTGCTGAATTTGCTGCTCTGCAGGCTACCCGCGAAGATATCGTCAAAATGCGCCAGGCGTTACAACTGGAAGAGCGAGAACTGGCTTCCAGCGAACCGAACGGTACAGAAAGCGGTGATATGCAGTTCCATCTCGCCATTGCTGAGGCGACGCATAACAGTATGTTGGTGGAACTGTTTCGCCAGTCCTGGCAGTGGCGTGAGAACAACCCAATGTGGATCCAGCTACACAGCCATCTTGACGATACGCATTACCGCAAAGAATGGCTGGGTGACCATAAGCAGATCCTGGCGGCGTTGATCAAAAAGGACGCCCGTGCGGCCAAGCTGGCGATGTGGCAGCATCTGGAAAACGTCAAACAGCGTCTGCTGGAGTTTTCTAATGTCGATGACATCGACTTTGATGGCTATCTGTTTGAATCCTGGCCACTGGATAAAGTTAACGCCTGATTTCTCCCGCTGAGTACAACGCGGACTGTTTCAGTCCGCGCTTCACTTTGTTCTGTTGTATTACGATACATTCCCCCATTTTCGCACGTTAAATTCGGCGTAATAAATTGTTTCCATCCTGTCGGATGGTGATTTTCTTGCGCCGTGAGAGCAGAGTAAAAATTGATTTGTATCAATTAAAAATGACTTATTTTTAAAGGCGAAAGAATGCCTTCGTTACCTTAAATTTACCTTTCCGTGCTTATTTTTAGACAAAGCTGACCAATGTTAAGTGAGAATTAAAGTGATTTGCGCAGAAGTTTGAGCCGGTTAATCTTGCCTAACATCGCATAAAAAAAGGCGTTTTATGCGAATGTAGACATTAATAACGCTATGTAACCTATTGGCCGGAATGATGTTTTGATTACGTATCGTGATTATCATTTCCAGTACCCAATTTTTTAGTCAGGTGAATAAGAAACAATATACGTAAAGCAATCATTACATATTATTCTATAATAAAGTTATCTTTCATTTGAAATGATGTTCCATTTTTTGGCTGTTTATTAACAGTTTTATTACTATTGTGAGGATATTTTTGCCATTGACATGTTTTTACACTGGCTGCATATTTCATCGCCATAAGCGTGTTATTGCGTTCAGGAGTTGACTATGCCCTCTCGAGATTATCCCGATATTCGAAAAGCAAGGGGTACCCGATCTAAAGATATGGTTCTTTTAAGTGCTCGTGTCGATACCTCTCTGTGGGAATATGTTCGAACGTTGGCATATGAAACACGAAAAAGTAAACAGGATATTATTGCTGAGGCATTAATGTTACATCGTTCTATTAATCAGAGTGAACCCCAGGAATAAAAATAGCCATTCTCTGTCTGGATTTTATTTAAAATCCTGAAAATGAATTATGTCTTGCCACTTCATTATTACCTTTATTGGTATGTTATTGATTTTTCCCCTTACTTGATAGGGGACTTTTTTATGTGGGCACGCTGCCCTCATAACAAAGTTGATAGCAAAATTCACAATTAAAAGTGAGTAAAAATATGAAAAAGACAGCAGTGGCATTAACAGTGATGGCATTAGGGGTAACTTCCGTTCATGCAGCGGAAATTTATAACAAAGATGGCAACAAACTGGATCTGTACGGCAAAGTAAAAGCGGTTCATTCCTGGACTGATGGTACTGATACTGACGGTACCTATGCACGTCTGGGTTTCCGCGGCGAGACACAAATCAACGATCAACTGACCGGTTATGGCCAGTTTGAAAGTCAGTTTGATGCCTCTAAAGCAGAAGGGTCGCAGAATGGCGTTAATACACGTCTGGCGTTTGCTGGCCTGGATTATGGTCACAACATTAGCTTTGACTATGGCCGTAACTACGGTATCGCTTACGATGTGGGAGTTTACACTGACACTCTGTCAGAGTTCGGTGGTGACTCCTATGAAGATACTGACCGTTTCCTTACTACACGCACTTCTGGTGTTGCAACACTCCGTACCAAAAATCTGTTTGGCGCCGTTGATGGCGTAAACGTGGCTGCGCAATATCAGGGTCAGGATGATTCCGACGCTAACCCTGCTAAGCAGCATGGTAACGGCTACGGCTTCTCTCTGGGCTATGACAACATCGCGGATTCTGGTGTGTCTGCTGTTGCAGCCTATTCAACCAGTGCGGTGACTACCGATCAGAAACAACACGGCTGGAATGGGGAAAACGCAGAGTTCTGGGGGGCTGGCCTGAAGTATGACGCTAACGCTATCTACGTTGCGACCATGTATGGCGAATCCCATAACCTGATTCAGGACGCGGACAAAGCGCAGCACTTTGAAGCGATGGCTGCCTATGTGTTTGATTTCGGTCTGCGTCCGAACGTGGCTTATGTGCATGCGCGTGATGACAACAATACTGACCTGACCGAATATGTCGCGCTGGGTACAGACTACTACTTCAATAAAAACATCGTTGCTGATGTTGGTTACAAGATTAACCTCCTCAATGGCACTAACGGTGACAACGAAGTCGTTGCAGGCCTGACCTATCAGTTCTAACTTTTTGTTATGATATGAAAAAGGTATCTTCAGTAAGATACCTTTTTATATTGAGTCTTTCTTCCCGCTATTTTCATATTGATAAAAAAACACAAGCAATGGCGCAGGCTTGTAAAACAAACGCTACCTCCTGCCAAAGAAACACCGTTGTGGATGTCAATATAATAAACGAATCCACGCTGCCAACAATTTCTATAACCCTTTACTATATCAACTAAGCTGAAAAGAACAATTAGACCAATAATGGGGTTTTTAGTCATGGTATAAGCTATTTCTGCGAGCGTTGTTGATGTTGAATTGATATGTCCATTTTTACGCATTTTCCGCCAGTTCTTTGTAAAAAGAACTAGAAAATGTCTGGCTGTTATTTGTGTGCTATTAAATGTTGATATTGAATTGCGGAGTTATCTGAACACTATATATATCTGGTGACTTTCTGGCTTAGAGCTTATCCCATTAGGCTATTTTACTTGTCAGTTTGAGCACTGCCCGTGTCCAAACTGACACCAACAATATACGCTTACTGGGATCCTGTTACTCTTTATGAATATACCCGTCATACTTCAAGTTGCCTGTGCGTTGGCTGCACTCGCTAACCCCAGTCACGTACTTGTGTTCGCTCCTTGGTATTCACTCGTTTGCCACCTTCATGCAACTCGAATTATTTTGGTATGTATTATAAACAGACGGGCTTGAGCGGTCAGGAGGCGGCAAACGTGGCAATGCAGCGCCACTCTCCGTCCTCAAAGCGGTAAATAGATTCGGTATGTCCCGGGATCACCCACTGCGCTTCCTCATCCGCAGCACAGTTCACATAGATACACAATCCGCAGCCACCGCGCAGCTGGCGGGGGATATCCGCCACCCGAAAGTTGATCGCTGCAGCCTGTAACGCCTTGCGCATTTTGATGACGCCGACGGTGGAATGAAATAAGAACAGTGTTTCCGTCACTGGCGTTTCCTCTGACGATGGCCAATCAGTGCTGCACCCACGGCACCGGCAAATTGTGCGTCGGGATGGGTATGAACGGGGATGCCGAGATGTCCTTCGAGCATACGCGCGAAGGCGTTGCAGTGGCTGACGCCGCCGGTAAACAACAATGGCCCTTGTGCTGAAAGCCGCCCGATAAAGTTCGCGCTGCGTCTGGCCATCGCATTGATCACGCCTGCCAGAATCGCTTCCGGCGCAATGCCTGCTGAGCGCAGGCTGATAACTTCTGACTCGGCAAACACTGTACACATGCTGCTGATAGCATGTGGTTCTACGCCTGCGGTAATGGTATCGAGTTGCTCCACACTGGCGCCAAGTGTGCGTGAGATGACTTCCAGAAACCGTCCGGTCCCGGCCGCACATTTGTCGTTCATTAAAAAATCGCTGAGGTTGCCATCATCGTCCAGCTGTATGACTTTACTGTCCTGACCGCCGATATCAATCACCATACGGGTGTCGGGCGCCAGCAAGCGCGCCCCCAGTCCATGACAGGAAATTTCAGTGACCTGCTTATCGGCATAATCCACGAGCTGACGTCCGTAACCCGTGAGGGTTAAAAACGGTCGTACATCCAGCCCGGCTTGCAGTGTTTCCCATGCCTGCGCGATCGCTTCTGCGGGGCGAAAAGGCGTAGGGCAGAGGAAGCGGCGTTTGATAATACCTCCTTCCAGCAGAATGCCTTTGGTCGCCGTGGAGCCGGAATCGATCCCTATTGAGTATGTCATCCGTGCTCCTCACAGCATTTCAATAAACGCGGCAACGCGGGTGCTCAGCTGGCCGATATCTGCGCTGGAGTAGTCAGTTTCAATGGCGATATAAGGAATATTGTGTTGCTGGCGAACGTGGCGTTTAATCGCAAGTGATTCAACGGCATAGGTATGACAGGCTTGTAGGATAACATCGACAACGCCGTCGGCTTGATACTCTTCGACCATCTGGCTGAGCATTTTCAGACGCTGATCGTTAGGTGAGATACAGGAGCAACCAATAGCGAGATATTTATCGGTCAGCGCATCATAGACGTCGCCGGTTTCTTCCACGCACTGTTCTGTGGCTTTAGCACCGGTGCAGTTTTCATAGCCCACCACCCAGCCGCCGTTATCTTCAATGGCGCGGACCACTTTTTCTGCCGCACCGCCAATAGGACAACCGGTGATCAGAATGCGGGGCCGTGATTCCAGGCGTTTGCCGTCCTGCCATTCCTGACGTACGCGCTCGGCCATGCTGTTCAGCTCGTCGATAAGCGCCTCTTTATCAAAACGGAAGGTCGCGCCGTACACCACTTTCAGGATGTCACTGCCGCTGAGCGCAGGCGGGTTGAGTTGGCCAACGCGGTAGAAATTCGCCAGCGCGCGACGTTCTCTGTTTTTGAGCATAATGGCTTCACGTAGCGCAGCTTCGGTAATAGGGGTACCAAAACGGGCTTCGATACCTTGTTGCAGACGCAGGATCTCAGCTTTCCATAGCGCACGAGAGGCCGCATCGTTGGCGCTGTTGGGCAGTTGCATCACATGTACCGCTTTAAATTCGGTCATGTACTCGTACATCTTCTTCTTGCCGTCGCAGGTGGTTTCGCCCACCACCAGGTCAGAAAAGTAGAAGTAGGGGCATTTGTCGGTTTTACCAAAGCCGTAGCTGCTTTTGATCAACGGACAGAGGTTACGCGGGAGGTCCTTTTCAGCTTCTTCAATGGTTTCGTCAGAGGTGGAACACAGCGAAACGACAACAGCTCCAGCAGCCATCGCGATCTCTTGCGGCATAAAGGTGCAATAGGTCCCAACGAGCGGAATTCCCTGCTCTTTAAGATCCATTACGGTAAGGAAGCCTTTCTGACGAGCGTCGGAGAATTGGTTGAAAATGGCGGGTAAATCAGTGATAAGCGACATGGTTTTCCTTCCCCGTAACACGGGAGACAGTGAAAAGACGCCGCATTATAACCTTATAGTTATTGTGTATTTATTGATCTCCCTCGCGATGTATACATTTGTCCATCTACAGTATGCGGTCATAGAATTTTCTTCAGATCCATTTCTTCCTGGATCCGTTCGCTCCAGGCAATATGGGTGCGGATCGCCTCTTCAATTCCCGCGTTGTAGAAAGCAGATCCCAGTTTTTCGATAATAAAATCAATAAAGAACTCGGCGTCGAATTGTTCAAGCTCAAGATCAAAGTGGTCGCTACAGTACGTTTCAAGCTCGCTACGCAGACGATCACGATCCGCCGGGGCCAGAGTGATTTCAGCCATTTTTTCTCCTTAAAAATTCGGCAGTGTCAGCAGGGAAGGAATTTGCGACAACAGATATAACACCAGTCCTATAGAACCGCCAACCAGCGTGCCGTTGACGCGAATAAACTGCAAATCTTTGCCGATGTTCAGCTCGATTTGCTGTGACATATCACGCGCATCCCAACTTTTTACCGTGTCGCTGATATGGCGTGTCAGGAAGGTAGCGAACTCCGGTGCGATCTTACGCGCGGCCTGCTCAAGATGCCCATTCAGCGAAGCGCGCAAGGCGCTGTCGGCAACCAGCGTTTCACCGAACCACTGCCCGGCACTGGCGATACGCTGTTTCACGCGGGAATCGTCGGCGTTAATGTCGGTTTTCACCCACTGGCGCAGATCCGCCCACAACTCGCCGAGATAACGGTTAAAGGCTTCATCCTCTTTCAGATAGCTTTTGAGACTTTCCGCCCGGACAGCCATCTCCGGATCGTGTTTGAGCTTATCAATCAGTTTAAACGTGGCGCGATCGAAGGCATGGCGGATCTGATGCGTCCGATCGTGGCTGATGTCATCCAGAAGGGAGTTGACCGCATCAGACACCAGCTCGGCGCTGTGCTCGCCCAGCCATTCGGTCGGCAGGAGTTTCGCTTTTAGCGGGTGTTCTGTCTCCAGCCAGCGCACGATCTGCTGCGCAATAAACGCCCGTGAGCTGTCGCGCTGTAGCAGGGTGATCAACTGCGTAATCAGCGTGTCGAGCAGCTCCTGGTGGCGATTGTTTTTGGTCATGCTTTCCAGCATTAGCGCACTGGTACCGGAAAGATCAACCTTGTCGATAGCCTTGTGCACCGCGCGCTTGATCAGCCGCTGGATGCGGGAGTCGTCGGTCAGTTCGAGAAAACCACTCATAATTTGCAGCAGGTGCTGACCAATGCGCTGGGCGTTTTCCGGCTGGCTGAACCAGTTACCAATCAGCAAGGCCGGCTCATGGCGGCGGATCAACGCCACCAGCGACTGGGTATCGAGGAATTTTTCCTGCACGAACTGACCGAGGTTCTCGCCGATTCTGTCTTTGTTACGCGGGATGATCGCCGTGTGTTGCGAGATAAATGGAATCGGTACCCGACGAAAAAGTGCCACCACGGCGAACCAGTCCGCCAGCGCGCCAACCATCGCCGCTTCGGCTATCGCCTTGATTCCGAGCACCCAGAAGTTTGGCGGCAGAAACAGGGTGATGACGAACGTCGCAGCAGCGATCAGCAGCAGAGAGAGCGCCAGTCGCTTGGCGCGTTTGAGTTCAGTAATTTTATTCATAGGCTTAAGGATAGAGCCAGACGCTGGGATCGCGCAAAAAATGTGGCGTACCTCCCATTTTTAGGTGGAGATTTTACCCAGGGATCCAGTTGTCCCATGCGGGTAATGGGCCGAGTTCCGTTACCAGAAAGTCGATAAACGATCGCACCTTCGGATTACTGTACTTGCTGGGAAAATAGAGCGCGTAAAGGGCGTGGGTTTCGCAGGTGATGGTGCCATCGAGCATCAGCGGCGTTATCTCTTCTTTTTGAATATGATCGCCAATCAGATAGGTGGGTAAATACGCCACCCCTTGATCTTCTAATACCGATTTCAGCAATACCAGACTGCTGTTGGCCTGGATTGGCATGTGCAGCTTCAACTGATGCAGACGATCCTGCTCATCTGCCACTTTTAGTACCGGCGTGAGGCCGGGGTAAACCAGACAATCATGATTCACCAGATCGCTACGGTGCTGGGGCATACCTTTTTTGGCAAGGTAGCCGGGTGATGCGCAGTACGCCCAGCGGATAGGCACCAGCTTGCGCATCGCATAGTTTTGTGGCGGTGCTGTGGAGATGCGCAGGGCGATGTCGAAATCTGTTTCGTTCAGATTGACAAAGTTATCGTTGAGATCGATATACAGATTCACATCCGGGAACTGGGAGCGATATTTATCCACCAGGTTTACCAGTCGTGAATAACCAAAAGCGATCGAACAGGTTATACGTAATTCACCCTGCGGACTGTGGTAATAGCCGGAGGTCGTGTTCAGCGTTTCATCAAACTCTTTCAATAACTTATTCGCGCGGTTAAATAAATATTGCCCTGCATCGGTCAGAGTAATACTGCGGGTGGTACGTTTAATTAATGTCGTACCCAGCGTGTCCTCCATGGCAGTCAGGCTTTTACTTACCGCTGAAGGCGATACGTTGAGTTGCGCGGCGGCTTCAGATAATCCTCCGCAGTCGACGATTTTGACAAAAAACTCCAGATGCTTGAGTGAAATCGGCGTACTCATTGTTTCCTTAAATTCACAAGTGATTTGCATAAACGGTACGAATAGGCCGTTACATTCGCGTTTTAAACATGCAACTATTGAATCACAGGAAACAACTTGCTGGCAAAATGAAAAAATAACAACTTAAGTGAGTTGCATCACAAATATAAGGAGGCGGAGCGAAAACTCATCAAAATGTGAATTTAATCTCATTTAATATTTTATAATTTTAAAGGTACCCATTATGTGGTCACGACTCGAACCCTACAAATCGTCGATTATTTTATTAATTGCTCTGGTTATTGGTGGCTTATTAGGTATTTATGCCCCGACGTTTGCAAGTAAACTCCAACCAATAGGTCAGATATTTTTAAACCTGTTATTTATGATTATTGTGCCGCTGGTGGGTATCAGCGTCATGTCCTCCATCGCCAGTATGACCGACCTGAAAAGGCTGGGACGTATTATGGCGATTATCTTTATTGTCTCGATCGCAATGGCCTTTATTCCGGCTGCTGGAATTGTGGCGCTGGCGCTATGGTATAACCCGGCGCAGGGCGTCACTATCGATCTTTCGCAGTCTGTACAGGCGGGCAGCGGCAAGATGGATTTTGTCAGTATGATCACCACCAGTGACTTTATCGGGCTGTTCTCTAAGTCCAATATTCTGGCGCTGATCGTGATGGCGATTATCGCCGGAGTGGCGATAGGACAATCTGAACAGGCGGGTAAGCGTATTGCGTCGCTGCTGGAAGATGCCAACACCGTCATCATGAAGATCGTTTCAATCATTATGAAAGTGGCGCCGATTGGTCTTGGCTGCTATTTCGCCGCCACGATGGCCAGTCAGGACTCTGGTCTGCTGTTAACCTTTGCCCGCGCCATTGGTCTGTTTATGGTTGCTACGCTGGTCTACTTCGTTTTGGGTTCTATTCTCTATTCGTATATTGGCGGCGGTATTCCGGCGGTTAAAGCCTTCTGGCGTAATGCGATTGAACCGTCAGCCACGGCGTTAGGGACGTGTTCTTCACTGGGCACACTCCCTGTGACACTACGTGCGGGTAAGGCGATGGGAATTAACCCGGAAATCGTTGATGTCTCTATTCCGCTACTGGTCAACCTGAATAAAGGCGGCGTGGCGATGATTGCCGCACTGAAAATCGTCTTTATCTATTCGGTGCTGGGCATGGAGTTCACCACTGAGACATTCTTCCTGACGATGCTGATTGCCGTTCTCTCCGCCATTATTGTCGGCGGTGTACCAGGTGGGGCGTTTTTAGGAGAGATTTTTATCGTGACGACGCTGGGCTTGCCGATGGAAGCCATCCCGATGCTGGTGGTGCTGGGTACGATTACCGATGCTCCGGCCACGCTGATTAACGTGATCCATGATTTGAATGCGGCACAGATTGTCGAGCGGTTCGCTGGAAAAAAGCAGACCAATACTGAAATAAACTCTACTGCTGCGGTGGTATAGGTTTTCACACGGATTTAGAACAGGAGAAGTTATGAAAGACGCAATCAAGCTTGAAACGCAACTGGTCGTTGCTGGTCGCGACAAACGTTACACCCAGGGAGCGGTGAATCCGGTGATCCAGCGCGCCTCTTCGCTGGTGTTCGATACCGTGAAGGACAAAAAATTTGCCACCGCCAATCGTGCGAATGGCGAACTGTTCTACGGTCGTCGCGGAACTTACACACACTTCGCATTCCAGAAGGCAATGAGCGACCTGGAAGGCGGTGCGGGTTGTGCGCTGTACCCGTGCGGTGCGGCGGCGGTCACCAATGCGATTCTGGCGTTTGTCCAAAGCGGCGATCATATCCTGATGACCGGAGCGGCCTATGAACCCACTCAGGATTTCTGTAATAAGATCCTGAGTAAATTCAATGTGGAAACCACTTATTACGATCCGCTAATTGGTGCAGGCATTGTCGATCTTCTGCGCCCTGAGACGAAAGTGGTGTTCCTGGAATCCCCCAGTTCAATCACCATGGAAGTGCAGGACGTGCCGGGAATGGTGAAGGCGATCCGCGCGGTGAACCCAGAGATCGTCATCATGATCGACAACACCTGGGCGGCGGGAGTGCTGTTTAAAGCGCTGGACTTCGGCGTGGATATTTCCATTCAGGCTGGCACGAAGTACACCATTGGCCATTCGGACGGCATGCTGGGGACGGCGGTTTCAAACGCCCGCTGTTGGGATCGTCTGCGTGAGAACTCCTATCTGATGGGGCAAACGCTGGATGCCGATACGGCTTACAACGGTAGCCGCGGATTACGTACGCTGGCTGTACGTCTTAAACAGCACCAGGAGAGCAGCATCCATATTGCGCGTTGGCTGTCGGCGAGACCTGAAGTGGCGCGGGTGAATCATCCGGCGTTACCGGAATGCCCCGGTCATGAGTATTTTCAGCGTGATTTTGCCGGTAGCTCAGGCCTGTTCTCGTTTGTCCTGAAAAAGAGACTGACCGACGAACAGATGGCGAATTTTCTCGATAATTTTTCTTTGTTCCATATGGCCTATTCGTGGGGAGGATTCGAATCACTCATTCTGGCCAACCAGCCGGAAGAGCTGAACAGCATTCGCCCAGCCGGGGATGTCGATTTCAGCGGAACGCTGGTCAGGGTGCATATCGGCCTGGAAGATGTTGGCGATCTGATTGCTGATCTGGAAGCGGGGTTTGCACGAATCGCGTAACGTAAAGTGATAAATGTAGACGCTTATCCGGCCTGCTGTGGCTACACAGGCCGGATAAAGTGCTTGTTTTGCGGGGTTGCATAGAAGTTGTGGTCGGCAATATCAATCAAAATACATCATTTAAAATCAAATTAGATCATTTTTTGTCAAAATTAATCTTTGTCACAATTTTCATCATCTCATACGGGTAGCATTGATCAGGATCCTCAATGTTATTATTTTACGTAAGGGATGGTTATATTATGAATCTTAATGATTTTTTTATAAGAACAGCGCCGGAACGTCGTCATTATGGTGTCGCGTTACTGGTTGGTATCGTTTCCGGGATTCTCTCTGCATTTGTTAAGTGGGGGGCTGAAGTCCCACTTCCTCCCAGAACGTTTTCTTTGGGACGTAATGAATTTAATCCGCCGTATCTTTTCCTGAGAGACTATCTGGGGATTGATCCGACGCAGACGGTTTACACTTTTTCAGAACACGTGATTAATCCGGTGATGGTAACGCACATCATTTTTTCCTTAGTCTTTGCCGTGGGTTACTGTGTCGCTGCTGAAATTTTTCCGAAAGTAAAACTTTGGCAAGGTGTGTTAGCGGGATTGATCGTGACAGTGGCTGTTCATGGTATCTTCATCCCTGCATTTCATCTTTCACCACCGTTGTCCCAACTACCATTCGATGAATATGTTTCTGAAATAGTGGGGCACATTTTTTGGTTTTGGGTGATTGAAATGATTCGCCGTGACCTGAGAAATCGGATCACGCATGAACCGGATGCTGAAGTTCCGTTACATTTAGCCAGATGATCAAAAGTAGATGCACTATTTATGGCTTCTTATGGCTTGTTATGGCTTGCCCCCGACCTGCAAACACGAATATTAGTGTTCAGGTACCGGGGGCAGCTTATAGAAGTTTAGTTTTCGGTGACTAACGCTGTTGCCTCATGCTGACGCACTCGCTTCAATAATCCGGCCAGCGTGAACACCACGGCAATACCCGCCACGACCGCCAGCAGGTGAAACGAAAGCCTGCCGCCGTTAAACCACAGCCAGCGTCCGACTTCGACCGAAACTGCCATCACTGTCAGGATCACCATGTTTAGCGACGCGGAGACCGTACCCTTCGGCAAGTTGTTAGAAAACAACGTAAAACGGAATAGCGTCGGGAAGATCATCCCGATGCCAAATGCATACAGGCTGGTCCCCAGCACCGACCACAGCCACACATGCGGCCACAGCAAATTACCGCCAATCAGCACCGCCAGTCCGCTCAGTTGAATGGGCGCAGCACGCCAGATAAAGCGCGGCTTCGTTGGATCCTTCACAAAACGCACGACCACCATATTGGCGACGATCACGGCACCAAATACCGGAGCCTGCGCCCAGGCAAACTGCGATGTGGTCATGCCGCCGGCATCAATCAGGATCACTGGCGAAACCGCTACCCAGCTCATCATCGGGATATAACTCAGCGAAAGTGTGGCTGCGCCAAAGAGGAACACCCGGTTGCGAAAAACGTCGCGGAAATCACACAGTACGCTGCGCGCACTGAACGGCACCGAGCCGCGCTGGACAGTTTCCGGCATCGCTAACGCTAACCCAATCAGGGCGATAAGCCCCATAGCGGCGATAATGGCAAACAGGATCTTCCAGTGTACAAAGTGCATCAGCGCCGCCCCGGAGAGTGGGCCGATAACCGGCGCAACCAGCACAATGGAGGTGATTATCGCCATCAGTTTAATGGCCTTAGTTTGACCAAATGCCTCCTGCACCGTGACATAACCTACCGTGGCGATAAAGCAGATGCTGGTGCCCTGAATAAAACGCGCGATCAGAAATTGCGTCATTGAGGTGGTGAACAACGTGGCCGCACAGGCAAGAGTAAAGATTAATGCTCCTGCAATCAGTACCGGTCGGCGGCCAATTCGGTCGGAAAGCGGACCTAACAGCCACTGCAGCGCCATACCTCCCGCCAGATACAGACTGACCGCAGCCGGTGCCAGGCTGACATCGGCGTTAAAATCCCGTACTACATTAATGATGCCGGGCTGGATCAGGTCCGTCGACAAATAGGCGGCGAAGTCATATAAGATCAGCGCGATGGGGAAGAATAGCGTTGTGGCGCGTTGGGCGAAAAACGCGAAAATCCGTTGCATAAAAACAGCTCCTTGTCGGGAGAATACCCTCAACGGGAATAGCGAAATTCAATACCGTCTTTTGAGACGTCAGGCTGGTGACAGAAAAAACAGACTGCAGATGTACTGAATTTCATGTAATCAAAAACGCTGTCTGCGCGAAGCACAAACAGGACATACGCATCTCTGATGAGGTCAGAAAGCGTAACGATTACAGGTAACAATCAGCACATCACACCTCGGGAAGAGAATTAAGTTGAACGGAAAATAGTCAAACCGCAGTGTAATGCGAATTGGATGATAATTAAACGAGTTTATAGGGTTAATCTGAAGAAAATCACCATGCTTAACTGAGCGTGAGGCTGTGTAAAAACCGCAGTGCGATCGCGCTGCCGAAGATGATCAACACGCCTCCAGCGATGCGCTCGATCCACAGGATCCCTCTGGTTAACCGTTTCTGGATCTGCGGCAAACCGATGAACATCACGATCAACAGATCCCAGACCAGCACTACGCTCGTCATCCAGATACCGCTAACGGTTTGTTGTAGCAACGTCACCGACGGGCCGAGCAGGGCGGTCATCAGCGCCAGATAGAACAGCGCATTTTTGGGGTTGAGCAGTGATGAACCCAGTCCCAGCAGCAGTTGTTTGCCAAATCCAGGGCGATTGAGGCGGGCATCTGCTCCAGCCACGATTTGCGGACGACTGCGGATTAGCAGGCTACCAATCCACAATAAATAGAGCGCACCCAGTAATTCAATGGCTGTAAACAGCAGAGGGATCTGTCGCAGGATCCCCCAGCCGATAATTGCCAGCAGGATATACAACCCATTGCCGATGGCGATGCCCACACACAGCCCGGCGCTACCACGCAGCCGATAACGTACAGCGTAGGCGATCAGTAAAAAGAAATCCGGCCCGGGACTGAGCAACGCCATAAAATGCGCCAGCGCCAGTGCGGGAAAAGCGGAGGGGAAGAGTGCAGAAAGCCGTTCCATAGTGACCTCAGAATGTGAATCTGCGATCACCCTACGCCTGACATAACGTTAATTATTGTCTGATATTGATCGTCCCAACGCGTACTGACGCGGCGTGGCTGCGGTGTAACGAACAAAGGTGCGATGGAAATGGCTCTGGTCGGCAAACCCGCTCTGGTAGCTGACATCGGCAATATCATCCCCGGCGCGCAACCGCCCGCGGGCATAGTTAATCCGCACAATATTCAGGTAGCTTCCCGGCGTCAGCCCGGTATCTTGTTTGAAAGTACGGATCAGCGTTTCTTTACGCATGCTGCATTCATTTGCCAGCTCATCAAGCGAGGGCGGCGCCAACAGGCTGGACTGCAACCGCTCACGCAGATACTGACTGGTGACGCTTAGGTTAGTTGGTTTTCTCGACAGCAACGGCAGTGAACGCAGCAGCACAACTGCTGCATCGGTTATTTGCGCCGTCCGCTGTTGGCGCATTAACGCCACAAGATGCACATAGCACTGAAATAACTGAGTGTCATGGATCACGGGTGTGGGCGAGTAAAATTGCGGGTTACAGTTCAGTGCTGAAAGATGAGAGCGACACCACTGCGCATCAAGATAGAGCATATGGTAACTGCGAAACTGCCCGCTGACAGGGTTGCAGCTGTGAGGCACCAGAGGTGGGATCACGATGAGATCGCCTACGCTCAGGCGGTATTCCTTGCCATCACATATGCAGCATGTCTCTCCTTCAAGAATCGCCCCAATCGAAAGCTGGGGATGGTGGTGACGCTTATAGGCCTGCTGACTGCGCCAGGTGCTGCGCAGCTCCAGCCACGGGAGCTGTTCATCACGCCAGAATGACTGTGGAATATCGCGGGTATGCGTCACATCGTGTCCTCCATGAAACTGATGGTTTGTTATAGCACAGGCCGCATGGTGAAAAAGTGGTGTTGTGTATCGACATGGTGCTTTTACGTAATGCATTCCAGAGAAATGCGAACGTTGCAGAGAGACGAATTTATCTCTGAAAATGCCTCGCAAAGGTAAAAAGCAGGAGGTGAGGGCGTGGTTTACCGGCGCTACAGTCACGACATCTTACTTTCAGGTGACGGATTGCTATGAATAAAGCGCCAGCCTCCACACCGCATGATGCAGTTTTTAAGACGTTTTTACGTCACCCTGAGACCGCGCGGGATTTTCTGCAGATTCATCTTCCTGCTTCGCTTCGTGAAATTTACGATCTTCAGACGCTGAATCTCGAGTCTGACAGTTTTATTGAAGAGGATTTACGTGCGTATTATTCCGATGTGTTGTGGTCTGTGAAAACGACGGAAGGGGATGGATATATTTATGTGGTGATTGAACACCAGAGCACACCGGATGCGCATATGGCGTTCAGGTTGATGCGCTATGCGATAGCAGCCATGCAGAAACATTTAGATGCCGGACATAAGCAACTGCCTTTGGTGGTGCCGATGCTGTTTTATCACGGTGCCAAAAGCCCGTATCCCTGGTCGCTGTGCTGGCTGGATGAGTTTGCTAACCCAGGGCTGGCACGCCAGCTGTATGCTGCAGCGTTTCCGCTGGTAGATATTACGGTTATCCCTGACGATGAAATTGTGCAGCATCGACGTATGGCATTGCTTGAGCTAATCCAGAAACATATCCGTCAGCGCGATCTTATGGGATTGGTTGAACAAATTGTTTCTCTGCTCGTTACCGGGTCCACTAATGACAGCCAGATTAAGACACTGTTTAATTATATTTTGTGCACCGGCGATGCACCTCGCTTCAATGAGTTTATCCGTGAGATTGCCGAACGTTCACCGCAACATAAGGAGAATTTGATGACGATCGCAGAAAGGCTGCATGAAGCAGGATTACAAAAAGGCAGGCTGGAAGGTCGAGAGGAAGGGCTACAAGAAGGGCTTATCGAAGGTCAACGCGCTGAAGCACGGCGTATTGCTCGCACCATGCTGGCAGACGGTATTGAGATCAGTACGGTACAAAAAATTACCCGGCTTCCCACTGATGAACTTTATAACCTGAGCCATTAGGTATTACGGGAATGGCGTACTCTCCAGCCTGGTGAACTTACGCTACCGGGCATTCAATTTATTCTATCGCCACCTTTACCGCTTCGCCGAGCTTCTGCATCACTTCCCGATGCTTCTCGTTTGGCGGTAACGCGCAGTTAATGCGTACACAGTTGCGATACTTCCCTGAGGCAGAGAACAGCGATCCCGGTGCGACCTGTATTTTCAGCCGACAGAGTTGTTTGGCGACACAGACCATATCGACCTGCAGCGGTAACTCGACCCACAGCATAAAGCCGCCTTTGGGGCGGGTGACGCAGATCCCACAGGGGAAATATTCCCGTACCCAGCAGGTGTAGATCTCCATATTACGCTGATAGATCTGGCGCATACGCCGGACATGGCGATGATAGTGGCCGTCGCGCACAAAGGTTGCCGCTGCCAACTGCGTGGCAGGAACGTTGGTGCCGATAACGGCGTATTTTTTATGCAGAAGTTTGTCATGGTATCGGCCAGGAACAACCCAACCCACGCGCAGGCCCGGCGCTACGGATTTGGTAAACGAACTGCACAACAGTACCCGACCGTCGATATCCCAGGAGTGGATGGTGCGCGGGCGCGGGTATTCTGTTGCCAGCTCGCCATACACATCGTCTTCAAAAATAACAATATCGTGGCGCTGAGCGAGGGCGAGGACCGCCCGCTTACGCGCATCCGGCATAATAAACCCGAGCGGATTATTGCAATTAGGGACCAGAATCACCCCTTTAATGGGCCACTGATCCAGCGCCAGTTCCAACGCCTCAACACTAATGCCGGTATCCGGATCGGTTGGGATTTCAATAACCTTAATCCCTAAACCGCGCAGTAGCTGCATCGTACCGTAGTAGGCGGGCGATTCTACGGCGACGATATCTCCTGGCTGGCAGACCGTCAGTAGCGCCAGCGACATTCCGCTCTGGCTACCGTTGGTGATGATAATGTCATCTGCATTGACGACCGAGCCGCCGTCCAGCATCAGACGGGCAATCTGATTACGCAGTTCGCGGCATCCAGCCAGTTCGTCGTAGCCCAGCACCGCTCCTAAATTGTGCTGCACTACGCGGCTTAATTCGCGCCAGAGTGGTTTCAGGCTGGGTTGATTGATATCGGGGACGCCGCTACTGAAAGGAATTATCGATTTGTCTGCATGACCTGCCAACATGTCCAGCACCTGATCCCACTGGGTTATCTCCACCGGACGCTGGACCGGGCGCGACATCAGTGGTACGGGCGGCTGCGCTTTTTGCGGCGCGACAAAGTAACCGGAACGCGGCTGCGGGGTGATCAACTGCCGCTGTTCCAGCATCTGATACGCCTGCTGGACGGTACTGATACTCACCCCGTGTTCCTGGCTCAGGCTGCGCACCGACGGCAGTTTTTCACCATGGCGATACAACCCCTGCTCAATGCGTTCGGCCAGTAGTGTGGCCAGATGTTGGTAACGGGTCATGCTGTATCCCTCATTGTTGCCATACAGATGGATAAACCAATACAGAACGATGGAAAAAACCGTATGTAGATACTGTTTTAATCAATCTGTATGTTAAATAAAAGTACTTTTTGAATCTGTATTGTCTGGCGGTAAATCCGCGAAGATAAGCCTCTGGCAAGGCGGGGAGGCAAAGTGTGGAATTTCACGAGAATAAAGCAAAACAGCCGTTTATTGGTTTGGTGCAGATCTGGCAGGCGATAAAACGCTGGCATCTGCGGGCGCAAACGCGGCGTATATTGCAGCAGATGAGCGACGAGCGGCTGCGGGATGTCGGGCTGCGACGCGATCAGGTGGAATGATTTTTCTTCCGATGACAAAGGCCGGTGGTTATTGCCCTGGCCTTTTTTATATTCACGATATTTATCAATTCATGCTTCTGGTTAGTTCGTTTCTTGATACTTACCATGATAAGTATTATTTTCTTTTCAGCGATGAGGGGAAAATAAGATGACTGAAGATGAATTGTTTGCCCGCCGTCCGATGGGGATGCGCATGGCAATGGTGGTGCGCCAGTGGCGGGCCATTATTGATGCAGCCATCACCGATACTGGCCTGACGCAGTCAAGCTGGACGGTACTGATGCAGTTGTATCAACTGGGAGACAACGTTTCGGTCAGTGAACTGGCACAAATGCAGGGCATTGAACTGCCGCCGCTGATGCGCACCCTCTCGCAGCTGGAAAAGCAGGGGTATCTGCTGCGTTCCACATCGCCTTATGACAAACGCATCCGCCTGCTAACGCTGACCGCGCAAGGCCGCTTAAGGCTTGAAGAACTTAACCGGGTGATTGAGACATACCAACATCGCGTCACCTGCACCATTCCTGAAGCGGAGCTTGCCTCTTTCAGCGCGACCTTAAATCAACTCGCCTGCAATTTGCGGACAATCCGCGAAGAAGACAATCAACACTAAAAAACTATGATGACCCCAGAACAAAAATTTGCCCGTTGGGTAAGGGTGAGTATTGCCGCTTTCCTGGTAGTATTCGCCTGGTTTATCGTTGCCGATATCTGGATCCCGTTGACGCCGGACTCCACGGTGATGCGCGTGGTAACGCCCATTTCCTCACGCGTATCCGGATACGTCTCGCAGGTGCATGTACACAATAATAGCCAGGTGAAGAAGGGCGATTTGCTGTACGAACTGGATCCGACGCCGTTTTTCAATAAGGTCGAGGCCGCGCAAATCGCCCTTGAGCAGGCGAAGCTGAGCAACCAACAGCTGGATGCGCAGATCTCCTCTGCCCGTGCCAACCTGCGCACCGCGCAATTCAACGCCCGCAACGATAAGACCACCTTTGACCGCTATCAGCGCCTGAGTGCCATGCAGAACGTGTCGCAATCCGATCTCGACAAGGTGCGCACCGCCTGGCAAACCAGCGAGCAGTCGGTGGCGGCACTTAATGCCAGTATTCAGAACCTGCTGATTCAGCGCGGTGAGCGCGATGATAAGCGTAACGTGACGTTGCAAAAATACCGTAACGCGCTGGAAGAGGCGCAACTGAACCTCGGCTGGAGCAAAGTGTATGCAGAGACCAACGGCACGGTGAGCAATCTTCAGCTTAGCCCCGGACTTTACGCGACCGCCGCCACGCCGCTGCTGGCGCTGGTCAGCCATCAGACTGATATCGTGGCTGATTTTCGCGAGAAAAGCCTGCGCCACACTCGGGTAGATACCGATGCCGCCGTGGTGTTCGATGCCATGCCGGGCAAGGTTTTCTCTGCCCGTGTCACCAGCAGTGATGCCGGTATTCTGGCGGGTCAGGAGCAGGTTAACGGCCAGTTGTCGCAACCGGAACAGTCTACCCGTTGGGTGCGCGATGCCCAGCGTATGCGCATTCACGTAGCGCTGAACGAACCGCTCGACACGCCGTTACCGACCGGGGCGCGCGCCACGGTACAGCTGTATAACAGCGAGGGGATGTTCGCCCGCACCTTTGCCGGGGCGCAGATCCATCTCGTTAGCTGGCTGCATTATGTCTATTAACACTCTGGCCCACGTCTTTACGCCGCACGGGAACATTGTCTACACCGCCAATGATTTTCGCCAGACCCTGCGTATCTCCGTTGCCGGGACAATCGCGCTAAGTATCTCGACCTTCTACAACGTGCAGTATGGCGTGTTTTTTGTGGTTTATCCGCTGATGCTGTTGTCGCTGGTGCCGGTGTTCAACCGCCATGTGGCAAAACAGTTCGTGTTCAGCGCGGCGGTGAACTGTGTTGAAATGGTGCTAATCGTCGGCTATCTCTCACAGTGGCCGCTGATTATGACGCTGGTGGTGTTCGGCTTGTACGTGATGCGTTTTCGCTTTATGAGCAAAGGGCCGCTGTTTCTGCTCGGCTCGATGGGCGTGGTGTGCCAGAGCACGATGCTCAACTTTATGAGCTATCCCACCACCAACTGGCATACGCTGATGTTCTCCAATATGGAGGCCTGCGTAATGGCGGTGGCGCTGAGCGCGCTGCTGAATTATCTGATCCCGGACGTAGAACCCCGCCAGCCGCCGCCGCGCATTGAGAAAGATGCTGCCCGGGTTCGCCATGAGTCGCTGCTTTCCGGTACGGTGGCGACGATGATTTTTGTCATCTTCCAGATCTGTGATTTGAGTGATTCGCTGTCGGCACTGATGGCGGGCATTTTGATCCTGTTTCCGATGCACTACCGTGGCGCGGTGATCAGTTCTCTCTGGCGCGTGGTCGGTGTGGTGCTGGCCTGCCTGTATATTCTGCTGGTGCAGCTGCTTATCTATGATTTCAGCAACCATATGGTGTTGATGATGCCGCTGATTGGCCTCGGGCTGGCGTTCAGCGCCCGCCTGCACGTAATGGAAAAAGTCGGCGCAGGCGTGGGTTTTGCCAGTATCACCACCATCGGCATTATGTTTGGCCAGAATCTGCACCCGGATCAGGACCTGGTATTCAGCGATCTGTACCGCATCACCTCCGTCACCGTCGCGCTGGTGGCAACGCTGACGATGGTATTTCTGGTGCACCGGGTTTTGAACTGCTTTGCAGCAACGCGGTTTGTGATTACCGAGTGAGTGGGGAGTGAGTGCCGGATGGCGGCTGCGCCTTATCCGGCCTACGGGAAAGTGCTATTTGTGGCCCGGTAAGCGTAGCGCCACCGGGCAAATCAGCAGGGAGTTACTTCTTCAATCCCGCGAACGCGGCCCGAATCTCGTCTTCCGGTAAATTAATCCCGATAAACACCAGTGTGCTGTGCGGTTGTTCGTCGCCCCATGGGCGGTCCCAGTCGGCGCTGTACAGGCGTTGTACACCCTGGAACAGCAGGCGGTTGGGTTCGCCTTCAATCCATAACATCCCTTTGTAGCGCAACAGCTTCTCGGCGGATTCCAGCAGCAGGTTTTCCATCACCCGGGAAACGTCGCTGATGTTCACCGGGTAATCCAGCTCGACGACGATCGAGGATATATCGTTTTGCTTGTCGGCGATAAAGTGGAAGCGCGGTTTGGCACTGACGATGTTCTCTTCCAGCATAAAACCATTGGTGTCGAACAGTTGCGCGAGGTCTATATCGCCGTGAGTCACGGTATATACCGGGGCGCGGGCATTGATGCGCGCCAGGCGCTCGCGCAATTTTTCACTGTTGCCAGCGACGTCAGTTTTAGTCAGCAGAATGCGATCTGCATAACCTACTTGCGACTGGGCGATGGTGAACTGGTTCATTTGTTCGTCGGCATGTACCGCATCAACCAACGCAATCACGCCGTCCAGCAGGTAACGTTCGCAAATCACTTCATGGGAGAAAAAGGTCTGAATAATCGGGCCGGGATCGGCCATGCCGGTGCACTCAATCACCAGACGGTCAAAATTGATGGCACCTTTGTCGAGGTTATCGAGCAGGTCTAACAATGCGTCTTCCAGCTCGCTCGAACGGGTGCAGCAGATACAGCCGTTGGTCAGGGTTTTGATCTGCGTGGCGCGGTCGCCAATCAGTTGATCGTCCACCGAGACTTCGCCGAATTCGTTTTCGATGACGGCAATTTTGTAACCGTGCTGCTCGTTGAGAATATGGCGCAGCAGGGTCGTTTTACCTGCGCCGAGAAAACCGGTGAGTAGGGTGACTGCAATCGGGGTCATTCATTTCTCCTTCTAACAGCAACTGCTTCCGCCGCTACCGTAGCGGGCTTCCTGGCGCTCGCGGAAGAATTCTTCGTAGGTCATGTACGGCTTATCGGGATGGTTGGTCTTCATGTGCTCGACGTAGTTGTCGTAGTCCGGAATACCAATCAACATCTTCGCCGCCTGACCGAGATATTTTTTTGCCTGACCTAAAGTACCAAACATAAACAATCCTGATAAGCGAAAAGCCCCGCCGGAGCGGGGCTGAATACATCTTAGTGGTGTGAAGAGGTCTTCACGCCGCCTTCCGGCACCGGTACATACGGCGTCTCTTTATCAGAGCGACCGTTGATGGCGCGGGCTTTCTGCCAGGTACGGAACCCGTAGAAAATGATGCTGTACACCACCACCAGGAACAGAATACTCAGGCCGGCGTTGGTGTAGTTGTTGATGACGATATGGTTCATGTTGGCAATCTGCTGTGCTGTCAGCTCACCGCCGTTGGCAATCTTCTCTTTGTACTGATTTGCCATGAAGAAGAAGCCTTCCATCTGCGGGTTGGTGCTGAACAGTTTCAGACCCAGCGCCCAGGTGGTGCAGATAAGCAGCCATACTGCCGGGATAACAGTAACCCAGATGTATTTGGTACGCTGCATTTTAACCAGAACCACGGTACCCAGAACCAGCGCCACGGCCGCCAGCATCTGGTTAGAGATACCGAACAGCGGCCACAGGCTCTTAACGCCGCCCAGCGGATCAACCACGCCCTGATACAGCAGGTAGCCCCACAGACCTACACAGCCCGCAGTACCGACAATACCCGCAACCAGAGAGTCAGTTTTCTTCAGGAACGGTACGAAGTTACCCAGTAAATCCTGCAGCATGAAGCGGCCAGAACGGGTACCAGCATCCAGTGCGGTCAGGATGAACAGTGCTTCAAACAGAATACCGAAGTGGTACCAGAAGCCCATGTCAGCCATCGGCAGTACTTTATGGAACACGTGAGCGATACCAACAGCCAGCGTTGGTGCGCCACCTGCGCGGTTCAGAACGGACGGTTCGCCGATGTCTTTCGCGGTTTGCAGGATCTGCTCAGGCGAAATCACGAAGCCCCAGGAGCTGACGGTTGCCGCTGCGTGTGCGGTAACGTCTTTCAGCTGCGCCATAATCAACGGCGCGTTCTCGCCACCCATTTCATGCAGGTTCGGCATGGTGATGCCAAGACCCGCAGGCGGGGTGTTCATTGCGAAGTACAGACCTGGCTCGATGATGGATGCTGCAACCAGCGCCATAATCGCCACGAAGGATTCCATCAGCATCGCGCCATAACCAATGAAACGCGCGTCGGTTTCACAGGCCAGCAGTTTCGGCGTGGTACCAGAGGCGATCAGCGCATGGAAACCAGATACCGCACCACAGGCGATGGTGATAAACAGGAATGGGAACAGAGCACCTTTCCACAGCGGACCCGTACCATCAACGTACTGTGTCATCGCCGGCATTTTCAGTTCCGGGTTGAGGATAACAATCCCCACAGCCAGACCGACGATAACGCCGATTTTCAGGAAGGTAGCCAGATAGTCACGCGGAGCGAGGATCAGCCATACCGGCAGCAGCGCAGAGATAAACGCGTAGCCAATAAGCGTAAAGGTAATGGTGGTGTCTTTAAAGGTCAGTGCCGGGCCCCAGTACGGGTCGTGGGCAATCACGCCGCCGAAGTAGATGGAGGCAACCAGCAGCACAATACCTATCACCGACACTTCACCCACACGTCCTGGTCGCAGGAAGCGCATGTAGATACCCATGAACAACGCGATTGGTACGGTTGAGCAGACGGTGAATACACCCCACGGGCTCTCAGCCAGTGCTTTCACCACGATCAGCGCCAGTACCGCGAGGATGATGATCATGATTAAGAAGCAGCCGAACAGCGCAATAGTTCCCGGTACCGGGCCCATCTCTTCTTTGATCATCTCACCGAGAGACGCACCGTTACGGCGGGAAGAGATAAACAGCACCATGAAGTCCTGCACAGCACCCGCCAGCACAACGCCGGCCAGCAGCCACAGCGTACCAGGCAGATAGCCCATCTGTGCGGCCAGTACCGGCCCAACCAGCGGACCTGCACCGGCGATAGCGGCAAAGTGGTGACCGAATAATACGTTACGGTTGGTCGGTACGTAGTTCAGACCGTCATTGTTGATGACCGCCGGCGTGGCACGCGTCGGGTCAAGTTTCATCACCTTCTGGGCGATGTACAGGCTGTAGTAGCGATAAGCCACCAGATAAACAGAGACAGAGGCGACCACAATCCACAGGGCGCTGATGTGTTCACCCCGACGTAAGGCCACTACCGAGAGGCAGAAAGCACCGATGATTCCGAGAATCACCCAGGGTATGTGCTTGAATATCTTTTTCGTATCCATAGTAAAACCTGGTATTAGATTAATAATTGGCCGAAGCCGCTTGGGTTTGATCTTGTGTTTGAGGAGGTAAATTGACTGCTATGCTGCAGAGGATCTTGCCAGAGAATTACGCGCGTAAAGTAAGGTAAATAAGTGAGTGGTTGTATGTCAGCTTAAGCGGTCCCAAGTGTCAGTGAGCGGTTTTCATTCGGCGTAACAGTATGAAATTATGTGATTTTCATCACATAATTTCATGAGGCGATTATGAACTGTCGACAGTAGTCAGACTGGTTTTGCAATGAGGTAGAGGTAATAGAGGGTTATGAGAATAACAACGGTATAAAATATGTACTTCTCTGCTTTATCGACTTCGTTTCTACTCAGGTGGTTAAGGAAGTCGAATACCCTCCATATCACGAGCAGCATCGCCGAAAAATAAATACCGATTCCAGCCATGCGAAATTCGCCATAGGGCAGCATTGCCAGCGTGAGACCGATCAGTGTGCCAACAGTGGCCGCCGTGATGGATTTCCCTAGTTCATTGAATTTAAATGAAAATTTTTCATAGAAAAAAGCAGCTAATTTTTTGTCCGGATCAAACCTGCCACTGAATCTCAGTAAAATGACGGTGAGTAACGCATTCAAAATTATCAGGAACATGATGCTTTTGGGCGCGATATTCTCCAGTAAAATATCTGAAATCTCCGGAATAAATAGCTTTGGCACGACCGGGGTCATCGCCCCTAAAAGGAGTCCCAATACCATGAAGGGAAACGCGTTAGAAAGTAAGTCGAGATAATTATTTTTCACAGAAGGACTTCCTTGTTATAGCCGATGATAAAACAGACCCACTATTGGTAGCCAAAGCTTACGGCAATGAAAAGCCCTCTTAAAAGGTGGGGAAGGGAGTCATGGCGCTAGTTTGCGTTATGTATACGAGTGGTATTTACTGCTTTTTTCTGCGCCAGATGTCGCCAGAACATCTGCTTTTTGAACGATATTCGTAAAGTTTTCGCTTTCCAGGCCGAAAATTCTGACATCTGTCTAGCGGAAAGAGAAAACATGTTAAAACGAATGAAGATTGTTACCAGCCTATTGCTGGTACTGGCGCTGTTTGGCCTTTTACAGCTTGCCTCAGGGGGTTTGTTCTTTAACTCATTAAAGAATGACAAAGAGAACTTTACCGTTCTGCAAACTATTCGCCAGCAGCAGTCTGCGCTGAATGCGACCTGGGTTGAATTGCTGCAAACGCGAAATACCCTTAACCGGGCAGGCATTCGCTACATGATGGATCAGAGCAATATCGGCAGCGGTGCGACCGTTGCAGAACTGATGCAGGTAGCCAGCACCGCGCTGAAACTGACGGAAAAAAACTGGGCGATTTATGAATCGCTCCCACGCGATCCGCGTCAAAGCGAAGCCGCTTTCCAGGAGATCAACCGCACGTATGATATCTACCACGGTGCGCTGGCGGAGCTGATCCAGTTGCTGGGTGATGGGAAGATCAATGCGTTCTTTGATCAACCGACTCAAAGCTATCAGGATGGTTTTGAGAAGCAGTATATGAGCTACATGCAGCAGAACGATCGCCTGTATGACATCGCGGTTGAGGACAACAACAGTTCCTACAGCCAGGCGCTGTGGGTGCTGGTATGTGTATTGATTACCGTACTGGCAGCAATTATCGCTGTCTGGTTTGGTATTAAGCTTTCGCTTATTGCCCCGATGAACCGACTGATCGATAGCATTCGTCATATTGCCAGCGGCGATTTGGTGAAACGTATTGATGTGGAAGGTTCCAACGAGATTGGTCAACTGGCAGAAAGTTTGCGTCACATGCAGGGTGAGTTGATGAGCACCGTCGGCGATGTGCGTAACGGCGCCAACGCCATTTACAGCGGTGCCAGCGAGATTGCGATGGGCAATAACGATCTCTCTTCACGTACTGAGCAGCAGGCGGCCTCTCTGGAAGAAACCGCGGCCAGCATGGAAGAGTTGACGGCGACTGTGAAGCAGAACGCGGAAAACGCGCGCCAGGCCAGCCATCTGGCGCTGAGTGCCTCAGAAACCGCGCAAAAAGGCGGGAAAGTGGTGGATAACGTGGTGCAAACCATGCGTGACATCGCTTCCAGTTCGCAGAAAATTGCCGACATTATTAGTGTTATCGATGGTATTGCCTTCCAGACTAACATCCTGGCTCTCAACGCGGCGGTAGAAGCGGCACGTGCGGGTGAACAGGGACGTGGGTTTGCGGTAGTCGCAGGTGAAGTCCGTAACCTGGCACAGCGTAGTGCTCAGGCTGCGCGCGAGATCAAGAGCCTGATTGAAGACTCGGTCAGCCGTGTGGATGTCGGCTCAACGCTGGTTGAAAGCGCCGGTGAAACCATGGATGAGATCGTGAATGCGGTAACCCGTGTGACCGATATTATGGGTGAGATCGCCTCTGCATCTGACGAGCAGAGCCGTGGTATCGACCAGGTTGGTCTGGCCGTTGCTGAAATGGATCGCGTGACGCAACAGAACGCCTCGCTGGTGGAAGAATCCGCTGCTGCCGCTGCCGCACTGGAAGAACAGGCCAGCCGTCTGACTCAGGCTGTTGCTGTATTCCGTATCCAGCACGATCAACAGCGTGCGCGTGATGTTACTGCAGCAAAACCGGTATCAACCACCGCTCAACCGCGTAAAGCTGCGGTAACGGATGCCGGAGAGAACTGGGAAACGTTTTAACCTATCGCGCCCTCAACTGAGGGCGCTTTTTACGAGTTGGACAAATACGTGTCTATCAATCTACCGAGCCGGATGTCACCGTTGTCGTGGAGGCAGGGGTGTTTTTGGCATGACAATTTTCTGGCGTTGGGCTATCCAAATCACGCCGGATGCCAATTCGAAATATTCCGGCAAGCATAATAGCCCCAATAATCGCAATTCCACCTAACAAGTAAAGCCCGGCAATATTCGAATCAAACGCATTTTCAGCCCATACGCGAATATTTGGTGCTACAAATCCACCAAGATTACCTAGTGAGTTAATTAGCGCAATACCGGATGCTGCCGCAGCACCGCCAAGATAACTAGTTGGAAACGTCCAGTAAATGGGTTGGACGGCCAGCAAACCAGCACAGCCTATACAAAGTGCGATAAAAGCCCAGACAGGCGTACCTGCAAGCATCCCGGATAGTGCGACGCCAAGACCACCGAAGAGCAGTGTTATTGTACTTATCCAGCGGCGTTCTTTCAGTCTTGTGGAAAGATGGGGGATATACCAGGCTGCGAAAAGTGCGCATAACCATGGAATACCCGATAAAACCCCAACGATGAAGCCCACGCCTTGCCCTGATAATGCTGCGACCTGAGAAGGCAGGAAGAAAGCAATGCCGTAGGAACCCACCTGAATGGTAAAACAGATTAAACAGAGATACAGCACTCTGGGATCGCACAGCGCCTTCAATATTCCCTGTGGACCATGACTTGTTTTCGTCTGTTCTTCTTTTTCCATAATGGCGCTTAACGCCCGCTTTTCTTCTGATGTCAGGAAGGTACAGCGTTTATCTGACGGTTTATCATCAAGATAGAAAAATGCGACGACCCCAACGAGAGCTGCGAGCAATCCTTCAACCAAAAACATTAATTGCCAGTTATGTAGCCCCCATAAATCATGGATAGTTAATAATCCACCGGATACTGGCCCACCGAGAATAAACGCGATTGGAGGTCCGAACCAGAAATAACCAGCTACTTTTGCCCTGATATTTAGTGGGAACCAGAATGTCAGATATAGCATGACGCCGGGCATAAATCCGGCTTCAGACGCACCGAGAAGAAAACGTAAAATAATGAATGTTTTCTCGTCGTGGGCAAACATCATTGCAGCAGAAATGAGCCCCCATGTAACCATAATTCGTGATAACCATAAACGAGCACCTACTTTATATAAAAGTATATTGCTGGGAACTTCAAATAGCGCATAACCTATAAAAAATACGCCTGCACCAAAAGCATATGCTGCATTACTTAGCCCTGTATCAACCTGGAATGCGTCTTTTGCAAAACCAATGTTGGCGCGATCCAAATAAGCCATGACATACATGAGTGCCAAAAAGGGTAAAAGTCGTACAATTGACTTTTTAACCGCAGAATTGACAACTTTTTCATTATCACTTTGACTCATAACTATGCTTCCAATCAAAATGGTGGAGAGCTACAGCCATCTTTCATAATGGTAGTTAGAAAGTGTATGGCCAGTATTATGAAAAGAGTTTTAAACAGGCGTTTATGAACACCTGTTTAACGATAAGAATTAATTTAACCATTCCTGACCATCAGGCCATGAATAACGTGTTAGGGTGTCAGGTTTCATTTTTACACCATAGCCCGGCTGCATGAGGGGATAATATCGCCCACGTTTTATAACTAATGGTTCTTCGAAATTCTCATGTAAATGATCAACATATTCTAAAACCCTATTTTCCAATGATGCTGATACGGCTATATAATCAAATAGAACAATATTTAATGAATACTGACACAGACCTACGCCTCCGCCATGTGGACATACTGGAACATCAAATTTTGCCGCCATCAATACGACTGCGAGCACTTCGTTTAAGCCACCCAAACGAGCAGGGTCCAGTTGGCAAAAATCCATTGCACCTGACTGGAAGAATTGTTTAAACATAACCCGGTTATGGGCATGTTCACCGGTTGCGATACCGATATCACCAATTCGTGCTTTTATAGCAGCATGACCGAGAATATCGTCAGGACTGGTGGGTTCCTCAATCCACAATGGATCAAATTTGGCAAGTTGACGCATCGCCGTAATAGCTTCATCAACTCCCCATATTTGGTTGGCATCCATCATCAGTTTACGTTCCCAGCCTAGTTCTTCGCGCAGGATAGTCGCCCTGCGAATGTCCTGCTCAAGATCGGCACCGACTTTTTGCTTCAAATGCGTCCAGCCATCAGCAACGGCCTGTCGTGCCAGCTGGCGCATTTTTTCTTCTGAATATCCAAGCCAACCTGCGGCAGTAGTGTAGCCAGGAAAACCTGTTTCTAACATTTCCCTTTCACGTTGTGCCTTACCAGTTTCAACCCTACGCAGCAATGTGATAGCTTCTTCAGGAGTCAGGACATCTTTGATGTAGGTGAAATCAATGCAGCGAACAAGTTCTTCCGGTGACATATCCACCAGCATTTTCCATACGGTTTTATTCTGTGAACGTGCCCAGAGATCCCATAATGCGTTAATAATTGCCGCTGTAGCCAGATGAATAACACCTTTTTCTGGACCAACCCAGCGTAACTGACAATCCCCGGAAACAAGTTCATGCCAGAATTGACCAAAGTTAGCTGTAATGTCTTCCAGCGTACGGCCAATTACAAATAATTCAGCTAAAGATTTTACTGCGCTTACACATAAATCGTTGCCGCGACCGATGGTAAAAGTCAGACCATACCCTTTTAAATTTTCTGCGTGGTCGGTAATTAATGTGACATAAGTCGCGGAGTAGTCAGATATTGCATTCATTGCATCAGAACCATCCAGGTTCCTGGATGTAGGGAAACGGATATCTTTAACGCTTATATCCTTGATTGTAATAGCCATGTTGACTCCTGTTGTGATGTTCTTTTGCTAATAAAATAGAAAAGTTTGTTTAGCAGACACTCCGAGTGTAAGAGGGAGTAAATTGCTCAATATGAGTTGATAATAAGATTGTGGGGTAATTTGCAAAATTGTGTTTTTAATCTGCTTTTAATTTTATTGGTTGTTCTGCTGGATAGAGCGCAACATTGACTGTTTTGCTGTTTCAAGGTGGTTACGAAGTGCGAGTATAGCATCCAGGTCGCTGCGGCAAATCAGCGCGCTGAGGATGGTCATATGCTCATCAATGGCAATGATGTTGCGTTGCTTGAGGTCGCTTTCATCCCACTGATAGTGGAAATGGAAAATCACAGAGATAATCTCAAGTGATTGATTAAAAAATATATTATCGGCAGCGGAGAGTAACAGTGCATGGAATTCACGGTCCAGTTGCGAGAACATACGAAAGCTACTGCCGATGCTGTCGCGCAGTATGCGATGGCGCTCCAGCAGTGTTTTTGCCTGTAACCAACGCGGGTCATCGTCGGGCAGATTCAGGAAATGTTGCAGGGAATGTGTTTCCAGCATTTCTCGCAATTCGAACAGTTGTTCGGCGTAGGCCTGATCGAACTGCTTCATGCTCCACTGACCGCGCTTCTCATTCTTTATCAGATTGTAACGTTCGAATTTTAAAAGATATTCCCGTACAACTACCGGGCTGACGCCGGCGGCTCTGGCAAGCTGCAACTCGGAAAAACTTTCACCTGCGCGCAATTGGCGCTGGTTGATCATGGTGAAAAATGCCTGCTCAAAAATTCGATTTTGCTCGGTCATGGAGGCTGTGGTACACGAAAAACCATCCTCATGGTTGGGTTTGCGTACGATAACGTAGTGGCTTCCTACCTGCGTTAATACGCCGCATTCGCCTAAATGGCTCAGCATGTGGCGTACGGTGGTACGACTAATGTTGTACATTTCCGCCAGTGCGCTTTGCGAAGGCAGCGGGGAAGGGATATGACCGCGTGCCATATCATCGATTATCTGGTTAATCACATTGTGGCGTAAGTTCTGTGAACGGCTCATGGCATCTCCTTTTTGCCTATTAAAACCCGATTTAAAACATTTTTATGCGCTGGGATTCACAGATTATGTTTCTGGTTTCTCCTGCATTTTTAATTTCGTTGATATCTGAGGCAACAAAAAAACAGGAGAGCCGAATCATGTCTACGATGAATACTTTGATTTGCCAGGAACCCAAAAAATTAGTCTGGAAAGAGCGTGAAATACCTATTCCAGGTGAAAGTGAAGCATTAATAAAAATTAAGTCTGTCGGAATCTGTGGGACTGATATTCATGCCTGGGGAGGCAACCAACCATTTTTTAGTTATCCACGCGTATTAGGTCATGAAATATGCGGGGAGATTGTTGGGCTGGGTAAGAATATACAAAACCTGAAAATGGGCCAGCAGGTGGCAGTTATTCCTTATGTCGCGTGTCAGCAGTGTCCGGCGTGCCAGAGCGGGCGTACCAACTGCTGTGAGAAGATTTCGGTGATTGGCGTACATCAGGATGGTGGATTCAGTGAGTATTTGTCCGTTCCGGTGACGAACCTGCTGGATGCGCAGGGAATTGACCCACATGCCGCTGCACTGATTGAACCGTATGCTATCAGCGCACATGCGGTGCGCCGGGCGGCGGTGATGCCAGGTGAGCAGGTTCTTGTCGTGGGGGCCGGGCCGATAGGTCTTGGGGCGGCAGCAATTGCCAAAGCCGATGGCGCACAGGTAGTGGTGGCAGATACCAGCCCCGCGCGCAGGGAACATGTTGTCTCCCGGTTGGGACTTCCGGTTCTCGATCCCGCTGCCGAAGATTTCGATGCGCAGCTACGTGCCCAGTTTGGTGGTTCACTGGCGCAAAAAGTCATTGATGCGACGGGTAATCAGCATGCGATGAACAATACGGTGAATTTGATTCGCCACGGCGGCAGCATCGTCTTTGTTGGGCTGTTCAAAGGTGATTTGCAGTTCTCTGACCCTGAGTTCCATAAGAAAGAAACCACCATGATGGGCAGTCGTAACGCCACGCCGGAAGATTTCGCCAAAGTGGGGCGGCTGATGTCTGAAGGCAAACTGACCGCTGACATGATGCTCACACACCGTTACGCGTTTGCCACGCTTGCGGAAATCTACGAGCGGGATGTGATTAACAACCGCGAATTAATCAAAGGTGTGATCACGTTCTGAGAAGGGTTTTGTGATGAAGACATTGAATCGACAAGATTTCCCTGGGGCAAGGTATCCGACGCGGGTGATCCAGTTTGGTGAAGGTAACTTCCTGCGCGCGTTTGTCGACTGGCAACTGGATATCCTGAATGAGAAGACAGATCTCCGGGCCGGAGTGACAATTGTTCGTCCGATTAATACGGATTTTCCACCTTCGCTGAATACCCAGGACGGGTTATATACCACGCTCATTCGCGGATTGAATGAGCAGGGCGATGCGGTGAGTGAGGCACGGCTAATCCGCTCGGTGAATAACGAGATCAACCCGTATCTGGATTTTACGGCGTATCTGGCGTTGGCTCACAATCCGGACATCCGCTTTGTATTTTCAAACACGACGGAGGCGGGGATTAGTTATCACGCCGGTGATAGCGTCGATGATGCGCCGCCAGTGAGTTTTCCGGCCAAACTGACGCGTCTGCTGCTGGAGCGCTTTAACCATTTCGACGGGGCGGCAGATAAGGGCTGGGTGATTATTCCTTGTGAGCTTATCGACTATAACGGTGATGCGCTTAAAACCCTGGTATTGCAGTACGCGCGAGACTGGCAGCTTTCTCCGGCGTTTACTGACTGGGTGGAAACCGCGAATACCTTCTGTTCTACACTGGTGGACCGGATTGTTACAGGCTATCCACGTGAAGAAGCTGCGGCACTGGAACAAACGCTGGGTTATCACGATGCATTTCTGGATACAGCTGAGCATTTTTACCTGTTCGTCATTCAGGGGCCTTTATGGCTGGCTGAAGAGTTGAAACTGGCGGAGTGCCCGTTAAATATCCGCGTGGTGAGCGATATTAAACCGTACAAGGAACGTAAGGTTGCCATTCTTAACGGCGCTCATACCGCACTGGTGCCTGTGGCCTGGCTGTGTGGGCTGGAGACCGTTGGTGAGGCGATGCAGGATGCTGATATACGCCACTTTGTTGAGCAGGCAATTGACAGGGAGGTCATCCCTGTTTTGGATCTTCCGGCCGATGAGTTGCGTGAATTTGCTGGTGCGGTTAGTGGACGTTTTCAGAACCCTTATATTCGTCATCAGCTCCTCTCCATTGCGCTTAATGGGATGACAAAATTTCGCACACGTATTTTGCCGCAGTTGCTGGCAGGGCAGCAAGATGCACGCTGGCCGGTGCGGTTGACGTTTGCACTGGCTGCGTTAATCGCGTTTTATCGCGGGGAACGGGCGGGAGAGAATTATCCATTACAGGATGATGAGCAGTGGATCCGCCGTTATGCCGATCTCTGGCCGAGGATTGGTAATGACCTGACGCTGCGTGAGCTGGTGATGGTTGTGCTCGGTGATGCGACTCACTGGGGGCAAGATCTTACATTGCTGCCAGGGCTTGTCGAACAGGTGACGGCAAACCTGGAGTTAATACTGGTGCAGGGAATGCGCCACGCAGTACAAAGTCTGGATTAAGGTTGCCATGCAGCGCCCGGAGTGGTGTTGGGCGCTGTTTTTTTTACCCTTGTAAATCCACAACTTTAATTTCAACCATCCCGATCCCCAGCTTACGCGGCGAGTGGCCCAGAATGTTCCCCTCGTTGGTGGCGACGGGGTCGGGCGGGACAATCACCAGCGTATTGGCATCTGCCGGGTTATCAAAATGCAGCGTGGTGGTGCTGATATCATGGCTTAGCACCAGCGTTTGCTCCTCGTTGCCCACGCGTACGGGAATAGGACGGTTGGCGTTGTCGCCGAAAGCTTTCGCGGTGATGATCAGATCAAATTTCTTCGGCAACGGAGCCTTGTATTCGATTTTTACCTCTTCGCTCAGTTGCGCATTGGACCAGCGTCCCCAGGATTCGGGGCGTGAAATCCCACTAAACTGTTTCACCTCTTCAGGCGCACCTGCCACGTTAAAGACAAAACTGTCGGCTTTGTAACGAATATCGTTATCTACAATTTTCAGCGTATCGACGTTACCTTTGTAACGCTCCATGTCGATAACTGTATCTTTAAACGCAGTCTTACCTTTCCATTTCGCTTTATCGACGTGCTGTACAATTTGCTGGCCGCCTAACTGGCCCTGCGATACGCACCAGTCGGTAGAGAGTGCCAGCTCTGGTGCCCATAACTGCGCCATTTTGTAGCAGCGGTCTACCCACACAAAGTTATCGCGTGGGGCGAAATCAGCAAGCTGGAAGCGCAGTGGGGCTGAGTATTCACTTTCCGGCAACGGCTCAACGCGTTTGTCTGATACGCGCAGCAGCAGCGGCAGGCGGAAATGGCTCCCCGAGAAGGCGATCATGTTTTTGTCCTGATCGACGGTAAACTCTTTTATCTCTTTGGGAAACTTCCACAGACGAATGATATCGGGCTTCCACGCCAGCATTTTTTCTTTGATATTCAGGAACACTTCCGATACGGATTCGCTCGACAAACTGCTACGTCCGAGGCCGATAAAGTTATCGCCGCCCAGAATATCCAGCACCGTTGCGCCGTTATCCATGGTGTTACGTTTCACGGCCAGCGTCTCCTGCTGAGGCTTGTCACCACGCAGAACGAAGAACAGATTGTTGCGATCTTGCTTATTCAGATACTTCCATGCGGTGTTGTTCATCGCCAGGTGATCGGAAGAGACCACGATAACGGTATCTTTAAACCACGGTGAGGCTTTGATCTTATTGATAAATTCAGCAATATTTTCCTGGCTACAACTGACTGCGCTAAAGGATTGGTTCGCCTTACCATCGATATCATAGCGTTTGCGGTTACAGGTACGGGAGATGAAACCATCCGGATGATGGGTATCTACCGTCAGGGTGAACAGTGAAAAACGTTGGCCGGAGCGGGAAAGCTCTTCGAATTTTTTCCATGCCTCATCCAGTACGGTGTCGTCGTAAAAACCCCAGTCGTTACGGTATGCCGGGTCTGCCACCACGCTTTTTAACTCTTCCGCGCCATACAGATAATCAAAACCATGGGATTTCAGAAAGACGTCTTTTCCGGCAAAGCGCAGATTTGCACCTTGTACAAAGTAGTTGTGATAGCCGGAGTTTTTCAGGATATCACCCAGGCAGATATTTTGTGGGAAGAAACTGGAGACTGATGCTGAAGCGTTACCTTCAAACGGGGCAAACAGCGGAATACCACACTGTGAGGCCACCATTCCGGCGATGGTGTAATCCGTACCCGGTAACTGCATGGTATTGCTGAAGTCCATACCTTCGTTTTTTAATGCACCCAGCTCCGGAGTCAGGTCCGGGAACGCATCATTATTAAAATAGGTACGCTCCAGGCTTTCGCCGTAGATATAAACCAGGTTCAGCTTCGGGTTAGGGATCGTTTTTGATGGCTCTTTGTAATACGCCGTGAAGTCTGGATCGCCATCGCGAGACTGGGATTTGACCAGTTCGGTTATCTGGTGGAATGCCGGGCTGGCATCAACGGAAGCCAGTGCCAGTATCAGGGCCAGCAGACTGTAGCCAACGTGATGAGGATGATGGCGACGGCGGCGAAGTACCCAGCCCAGGGCGCCAAATACGACAGTCAGCGCCAGTGCAATCCCTACACCCGGAAGAACATATTTGCTGACGCCCGCGCCGGTCAGGCTGTTGGTCAGCGTATAGAGCACCGCATCGTTGATGCCATCTCCGGTGAAATAGTTGCTGGCATACAGTGTGATATTTAAGACAATAAAAATTCCCAGCACCGTTAACATGGCGGCAAACCACCAGGTGTTGCGACCCGCTTTCCAGGCGTAAATCAATACCGAAGCGAGAAACAGAGCGATGGAGAATAATTCAGACAACGGACGATCCTCAGTAAGCCGGGCAATTAATTGCCTGGCAGGCTAATCATTTCTGGACTGTACAATGTAATAGCGTTGTTATATTGCTGCAATTCTAGTGACATTTAATTACGTTGTTATTCAGAATTGGTTTAGATATGCGTGTTTTTGAGGGGGATCACTATGTGGTCAGTGGGGAGCAGATTCGAAGAGTAGATTGAAGCCGCGCAGGCCGGGAAAAGGCGGTACGCGGCGCTTATCACATCAGGAAATAAAGTTCATACCCTGTTTTAATACTAGATCGCAGGCCTTGGTTTTAACTTGCTTTGCCAGCGAGCTGTTACCAATCGTGTCCAGGTTAAGCTGTTGACCATCTTTGGCGTTCAGCAGGCCCTGAATACCATCCAGGTAGTTGGTATCTTTTTTCTGTTCCGTCGTTCCCAACCCCAGCTTATCCAGAACCTGGTTTTTGACGTTTTCAGTATCGGTGACCGAGGCGAGCTTCTGTTTTGCACAATATTCCAGAATACCGGCCGCGTTATTCATACTGTTCGACGTGAGCGACTGATTACTGCTCAGCAGGCTGGTCAGGGAAGAGAGTGAGGTGCTGCTCTGTGAGCCAGTGCTTTGCTTACTCAGTTCACTGGCAGCGCTGGAGAGCGAATCTTGCCAGGAGGCGGCGAAAACGCCAGTAGAGATTAGTGTGCTGGCGGCAACCGCACAGCAAAGAAGACGTTTTGTTGCTTTCATCATTACAGGTCACTCGTGTTATGCCTTTTCAGCGCAGTATAGCGCTGGATCACTTAGGAGTGTTCCCAATACTTTAATACTCTTTACCAGTAACCCGGCTACGGTAACTTTCCCAGTTAAAAATGACCCACAGGCTGTTGCCGAGTCGCATACGATCCATCACGCGCTCACCCAGCAGTTTGTTCATCTCATCCATATTGCTGTTTGTCAGCATGCCGGTCGGGCGCTTGGAGGAAGAACGACGATCGACGATCTGATTGATGATCACTTTTTCATAGCGGGATTCGGTCTGCATACCGATTTCGTCGATCACCAGCAGATCCACGTTGCTGAGATCGTTGAGCAGTTGTTCTTCGCTGGTTTCACGGTTACTGAAGGTATCCTTCATCGCTGACATAATATCAGCCACAGTAATGATCAGTACTGACTTGCCGCGCAGCAGCAGTTCGTTGCAAATAGCTGCGGCCAGATGGTTTTTTCCGGTGCCGGGTTTGCCGGAGAAGATAAAGCTGGCAATGTTGCCATCAAACTCGTCAACGTACTGGCGGGCTTTGCTCAGGGCATTCATTTGACCTTCACACTCGACCCGGTAGTTATCGAACGAGCAGTTTTGGTGCAGGGGACGGATACCGGAACGGTTGAATGTGCGCTGCATCTTCATTGCCCGGTTCTCACGAGCCAGCGCCGCAGCCCGAATTTCACCTTGCTCTTTTTGCCATGCTAGCAACTCCTCGCCCGTTTTAAACGCGGACTTTACATTGGGTGGCATCATTTTTTGCAGACGTTTCATCAGGTCGCCAACGTTTTTCATCGTTATCCTCTAAAACCTGGTGGAATATGGCTGTCAGGTTCGCTGACACTATTTACATCACGCTTTGGCATCCCGCCATTGCTGGCCCGGCCAATCTGTATGCTACGCGCCAGTTTTTGTTGCCACTGAATGTGGTGAAAGACTTTACCTTCCGCCTGCCAGTAAGCAACAAATGAAGCCAGTTCTTCGGCGGTGACTGGCTCTCTCAACGCCACGCCCCACAGGGCGGCCTGTCGCTGAAAGTCGGCGTCTGGCTGCCAGTCAGCGTACATCGCAAATTTCCCCATTGGCACGGTAACAGGAGCGGCTTGCGGCTCTTCATAAAATTGCGCGTCCAACGTTACATCGCTTCCCGGACGTGACAGTTTCTCTTCAAGCGCCAATAGCTCAGCTAGCCGCGCAGGGGTAACCGCGTAAAAGGCAGGTGCGTTATTGGCGAAAACGGCCACAGCACCCCCTACTGACTTTGCCAGCACCGCGTTGTGATCGTGTAATAAGGCGTCAATGCTGATGACGTCCGGGGTCAAAATTTTGCAGGACATAATGTTTCTCAATACCGAACAACAACCGAGAAGGGGACTGCTTTTATAGTAACACAGAGAAGAGGGAGAGCAGCAGGATGAGGGAAGGTCGCCCCCATCCGTTGGATTGTAAGAAGGTTAATCAGTTATACGCGCGGGCGCTTTCTATACAGCCATAATCCCGGAACTGAAAGCCCGATAGAGAGTGCGCCCACAATAGATGAAGCTTTCAGAAAGTTGGTCAGCAGGGTGATCATCAGCGCTTCGCTGTAACCAAAATGACCGATTTTTACGGCGGATATCATGGCTGTGTAGGCCGAGATCCCGGGGAACATCGGGATCACCGCCGCGACGGTGAAGACTTTCGGGTGCGCCAGATACCAGCGAGACCACTGGATCCCAATACAACCTACGAGCAATGAAGCTAAAAAGGTTGACCATTCGATATTGAGTCCTGCGGTCATTACAGCCATTCGCGAGCCGTGCCCGAGCGCACCGAGCAAGGCGCACCACGGGAGTGCCCGATGAGGCACGTTAAACACCATGGCAAACCCCAGGGCGGGAATTGCAGACAGGACCATATCCTGCAGTAGTGCAAAAATGAAATCCATCACACCCATCCTCGCAGCCCCCATATCGTCATCGACATCACTACGCCAACGCAGGTGGCCAGTGTGAGCAGACTGGCAATAGCCCAGCGAGCAAGGCCGGTATTAATGTGTCCTTTAAACATATCTGCAACGGAGTTAATCAGTGGGAAACCCGGAACCAGCAGCAGCACGCTGGCTGCCATTGCCACGGTCGGCGTGTGATTAAAGGTGGGCAGAGTCAGCATCAGGCCAGATATCGTTGTGGCAACAAAAGCGGTGATACAAAAGTTGATTTGCGGATGTAAATGCCGGGAGGCCAGAATTTGGCGAATGTACATGGCGATCATGCTGGCAAAAAAGGTGATAACGGCACCATCCCATCCTCCCTTATTGAGCTTACAAAAGCAGGCACAGGATAACCCGACCATGAAAGCAACCAGCCATCTTGGGTAGCGCAGCGGTTTAATTTGGCTAAAGCGTTTCTCAACACCTTTGTCATCCAGTAGCTTGTGTTCTGCCAAAATAACGATGTGCTGCACTTCCGTAACGACGTGCATATTAATGCCGCGATCGTGATTTTTACGGGTCGATGTCAGGCATTGTCCGTCTTTAATCGTGGTCAGGACGATTGCGTTAGATGATATGGCGCTTTCTACGCTGTCCATTCCAAGAGCCAGCCCAAGGCGGGTGGAGAGCTCGTCAACCAGTGCGCTTTCTGCCCCATGTTGCAGTAAAAAAAGCCCGCATTGTATACATAACCGTGTAACCGTTCGTTGTGACGACTGCTCTGTTTGCATAGCTCACTCTGACTGAAAAAACGCTCTCTGAATGACGAATGTCTACTTTTATCATGAAGTATAAGCCCAATGGCTCTGGCTAAGATCAATATTTGTGTTGAAAAAAAGAGACATCGTGCTTGTCTGCTGAATGTGAAGCGACATTTAGTTTTAGCGATTGAGTGAAAATTTAAGTTGTTTGAAGCATCCTCTCACCATACTGAGCCTGCTAACTTACGATCAGAAAGCGTTATTATTTTATGGACTGAATGCTAAATAAGTTAGAATGGCTAATGTTATAGTTTAGTTATTTTAATTGTACATTTAATGTTTTATGAGTAATTATGCGACGATGGCTCTATAGCAAAGTACTATTAGGATTATAGTGCTATTATGCGGTCTGAATTATCATGAATTAAATTAAGGATAAACAATTCACAATATCTATTATTTACTCTAACCATTCCTTATTGATTATGTTACTTACCCATTAAGAATTTATAGAGTGAATGAGACAAACGGCATATGGACGTGGAGGATATATGTTGCCAGGACGCAGCAAAAACGCAGTTGTTATTAGTACGCTGCCGATTATGCAAGCGGGATTAAAGAGTGTAATTCAAACTCATTTCCCAAATTATGAGCTCACCTGTTTCCGCAGTGCAGAAGAACTCACTTTATTGCAGCTACGACGTTCCGATTTGGTGATGATTGATTTAACTGGGGACTTTAGCCAGCCGCGTTCAGTCTGTGAACAGTATTATTCTTTATTATCTCAGTACCGTGATATCCACTGGGTCTTCCTCGTTTCTCGCAAATTTTATCCGCTAGCCGTTGAATTGTTGATGTGCCCTTGTAGTTCGTTGTTGTCTGATGCGGAGCCAATCGAAAGTTTAGTGAATGTAATTCATGTGGGAAATACTCGCGCCGAGAGAATTAGCAAAATGTTGCTCTCACCGCCCGTAACGCCTGAAATCCTGGAACATAGCGTGCAGTCGATAGTGCTTACCCTGTCAGAGAGAAAAGTGTTGCGACTGCTGGGGAAAGGTTGGGGAATTAATCAGATAGCGATGTTGCTCAAGAAAAGCAATAAAACAATCAGTGCCCAAAAAAATAGTGCGATGCGTCGTTTATCAATACATAGCAATGCAGAGATGTATGCATGGATCAATAGTTCTCAAGGATCACGAGAACTGAATTTACCTTCATTGTATGGAGAAACCACGGAATGGAAAAAAGAAGTGTCAAACGAAATGTCGCGTTGGTAGAAAAGTGTGTAATGAGCAGTGTGGGTATTAATAATTTATTTAATACCATGCCAAAAAATCAATACAAACTTCATCTCTTTTCCAGCCAGTCTGACTTTAGCCAGACAATGATAAATATGCCATTTTCAGCGGTTATTTTTTCACTTCCCGCGATAAGAACTGATCGACGAGCTGGACTGGTATATCTGACTGAATTGGCGGTGAACTTCCCTCATATTCGCCGCGTGGTTATTGCCGATGATGATGCTGAAGTGCGTTTAATTGGCTCTCTGTCGCCGTTACCACTGGATGGTGTTCTTAGCAAAGCATCCTCGTTAAGCGTTTTACAGGAGGGATTATTTGCAGCCTTGAATTTTGCTAGCAGGGAAACAGAAAGCACGAAAAACCTTTGGTATATCAACCAAAGTCGTATGCTGAGTCCAACAGAGCGTGAAATTCTACGCTTTATGTCGAATGGTTATTCGATGCCGCAAATTGCTATTCAGCTTGAGCGGAATATTAAAACCATTAGGGCGCATAAATTTAATGCAATGTCTAAACTGGGCGTTAGCTCCGATGCCGGATTATTGAACGCTGCCGATATTCTGTTATATCTGCGTGCCGGGGAGTCGACACCATTTATTCATGCAGTTTCGTAACGGTGTTATTGATCAATTAGTGCCGGGGTTAGTCACCGGCACAAAGACCTGGGTTCGTTACTGACACACGTCTACCCAGGTTGCAGCAGTCAGCTCAGCCATTCTGTCAGGTGCGATGCGAACCGCGCTGTGTGTGGCTCCCGCCGCGGGGAGTACTTCAGCATAGCGTTTCAGCGATATATCACAGTACACGGAAATTGGTGTTTCCAGGCCAAACGGACAAACCCCGCCAACGGGATGACCTGTAGCATTGACCACCTCATCGCTACTCAGCATACGAGCCTTAGCACCAAATGTATTCTTCAGCTTCTTATTGTCCAGACGAGCATCCCCTTTGGCGACCACCAGGATAATGTCGTTTTTTACTTTCAGCGAAAGTGTTTTTGCGATCTGACCTGGCTCGACGTTATGGGCTTTTGCAGCCAGATCAACCGTTGCTGTGCTTTGGTCTAATTCGATGATTTCAATATCCGGGGCATGCTCCGCCAAAAACTGCCGTACTGATTGTAAACTCATTCTTTTCTCCCAATCGCCTGTAAGCAGCCCTATATAGCAAAAAACTGCATGGCGTAATTTGTCACAGGGAAAGTATCACTGTAAATATTTTATTGTAACAACGCCGCAACATCAGATTCAGTTAACTGGGAAGGAGAATAAGCAGGCAGTTAAGAATGACGAGGGGGCAGTTCTTCTTTTATTTCAACGTACAGTCACCGCACTGCTGGACATCGGGTAGACGGTAGCGCTGGCAACAGGTTCTGCGAACCAGCAGCCCTTCACGCGGAACAACAGTACGCCACAAAGGATTGTCCCGGCCACAGGATAACTGTTTCTCAAAGAAGCAGGCTTGTCGCAACATTGTCAGTAATTCATCACCGAGTAACGGTTTCATCTCCGTTAAATACCAGTGAATTAAATATCCGGTGTTGCTCCAGATAAGCTTACCGTTGATCTCACCTGTCGACTCCAGCGCCTGAACAACGGGTGTCAGTGCTGAGAGAATCAGTGTTTCCATCCGTTGTTGTGGAGTGAAGGCAGTGGCGTGTTTATCCTGATGTACATCTATCCAGAAACATGCAGCACGACCCGTTTCGTGAAACTCGACGTGCATATGTTCTGGAGCGGTATCGATGGCTTCTTTTTGTGTCAGAAGGGCTAACATCAGCGGAGGCATCATCAGCCCGATATACCATTGCGCCCACAGGGAAATCAGTGGCTTATTTTCGCGTGTTAATGTGGGTTGGTTACGATATATATGGTCAGAATAAACTGCCAGCAACGAGTTTAGCGTAGCGGGCTGGGTCCATTCATGCAGCGTCATGGCATTTTGTGGCGGTGTTTCGTCAAGACGAATGAAGTCCAGTAGATGCTCGCGGGTCTGAGCGATTGTTGCTCGCACGGAATCTGCCAGCGATGCTTTCTCGGGAGGGAGAGGGGTTCGCCAGATGACATCTTCAACGATCGGTGCTGAACGGTAAGCCATGTCTATATAGAGATGTTAATCTAAATGATAATGATTGCCAATCCTATAGACGAGGGAAAACGATGGCAAGATTTTTGTCGCGATGTTGGACAACAGCGCACAGATAGCTCAGACCGAGGGGCTGCTTACCCGTAGTTCATCACTGACCAGAGTGTTATTACGGCCCAGGTTCTTGGCTTCGTAGAGGGCTTTGTCTGCTTTAGCGATGGCTTCGTCAATCTCCTGATCTACCAATGGTGCAATGCCGATACTGACGGTCACATTGGTCGCCACGCTTTCATTAAACATGTGAGGAATTTTAAGATCGTAGACCTTCTGGCGAATTCGCTCGGCAGCAGCCTGTGCCTGCGCTGGATCGATAGCGGTCAGCAACACCATAAACTCTTCACCACCAAAACGCGCCACTACGTCCCGCGAGCGCACTGAGTCGCGAATAGCGGCAGAAACACGAATCAGCGCCTGATCGCCCATCATATGGCCGTAATGATCGTTGTAGGCTTTGAAATGGTCGATATCCAGCAACAGGACATAGTGCCTGGAATTACTGAGGGCCAGCAGCGTATCAAGCCGGTTTTGCAGGCCCCGGCGATTATACAGACCCGTTAATGGGTCGAGCATACTAAGTCCGTTTAGTGTTTCACGCTCTTCCAGCAGCTTGTACATCAACTGCTGGGCAAAACCGTCATAGCGCTTTTGTATCACGTGTTGAATAGCGATCCCGGCCATGGGCAGCGCCATAAAATAGATAATTCGCAGACCGTGCTCGCTACCGTTAAGCCACAGACACACGGCGACTGAAGGTAATGAATGGAGGGTAAACGCAATGATATTATTGGCAAAAGCAATCGAGCCAATAAACAGCACGCTGAGAAGCGCTATCAATAGAAAATAATAATCATTATGACCTAATACAGAAGATTTCAGAACAATATGTGTCGCCCATAACAAGCCAAAAATGATTGAAATAAGGGGGAGATTAATTCTTTTATCGACATATTTCTCATGCCAGACCAACAACAGCGTACTCGCGGCGCAGATGAGTACTGCTGGTGCGGATAATGCCTTGACGGCAAAAAGCGGGAAGAAAAGCGTAAACAACGAGGAGACTGCGTTGAGAAGCAGAAACAAACGTAAAGAGAGTTGGTATTTTTTAGTGCGCAGAGCTCGCCAGGATTGTACTGTCATAGGTAAATATTGTTATTTATCTGCAAGATACGAAGATGTGTTTGTCAGGGAAAAAATAACGAGTGAAAAATCATTCACATAGGTATTTATAGTTTTTTGTTGAAAAGCTAACCGCCGTGCAATTTATCACCTTCAATTATTCATGTCATCAATCGTTAAGTAAAACTCATATAATTGATAGTCTTTCCAGGCTGACAAATGAGAAAATATATCATATGATATTGGTTATCATTATCAATATCGTAGGTGAAACCATGTTGCAACGTGCGCTGGGCAGTGGATGGGGAGTGCTACTGCCGGGAATATTAATTGCCGGGCTGGCATTTACTGACCTGTCAGTTTACGCATGGAAAGCGGTGGTTGTATTAGGGTTACTACTGACTTCACTCATGCTGTATCACAAGCGATTACGGCATTTTGTTTTGCTACCTTCATGCGCAGCGCTAATTGGTGGCGTTGTTCTGATGATGATGAACTGGAATCAGGGGTGAGGTGAAACAGAAAAAACAGAAGGGAAAATAAGATAATTGGTGCGAGGGGGGGGACTTGAACCCCCACGTCCGTAAGGACACTAACACCTGAAGCTAGCGCGTCTACCAATTCCGCCACCTTCGCACAGTCATCTTACTTTTTGATATCGCCTCGTTGGTGCGAGGGGGGGGACTTGAACCCCCACGTCCGTAAGAACACTAACACCTGAAGCTAGCGCGTCTACCAATTCCGCCACCTTCGCCCAGTGCGAGCAATATCAACGTGGATTATGGTGCGAGGGGGGGGACTTGAACCCCCACGTCCGTAAGGACACTAACACCTGAAGCTAGCGCGTCTACCAATTCCGCCACCTTCGCATACCATCGATACTCAAAAAGTATCGTTACCACGGAGGCGCATTCTAGTGGTTTTCAGCTTTTCGTCAATAGTTAATTGTGCAGTCTGGGTTGATTGGTGCAAAAACGGCCATGTAAATGGCCGTTACATATTCCAGTTATGCTTTCTTCGCCTGACGCGTCATCACGGTACGGTACACTTTAAAACGTCCGGTCTGGGCGATGACTTCATGGAAGCCAAACATTTCATCCAGCACTTTCGGGTAAGGCAGGAATGCGTTGGCCACAATACGCAATTCACCGCCGCTGTTCAGATGACGAACCGCCCCGCGAATTAACGTTTGTGCGGCATCAAGACTGGTCTGCATACCGTCGTGGAATGGCGGGTTAGAGATGATCATATCAAAGCGCCCGGTCACATCGGAAAAGACGTTACTGGCGAGAACATCACCTTCAATACCATTTGCGGCCAGCGTTGCGCGGCTGGCTTCAACCGCAGATGCGCTGACATCGCACAGCGTTAAACGAACTTTCGGTGAATGGCTGGCTAATGCGACGGAGAGTACGCCTGCGCCACAGCCAACATCCAGAACTTTACCTTTGGTGTGCGGTGTCAACGTTGACAGCAGCAACTGGCTGCCCACATCCAGGCCATCACGGCTGAACACACCAGGTAGCGTTTTGATGGTCAAATTGTCAACGTTGTACTCGTCCCAGTACTTTTCGGCGTCAAAGACTGGCTGTTTTTCCAGACGACCGTGATAGAGGCCACAGCGGCGCGCACTGTCGACTTTATTCAGCGGTGCGTATTCGGCCAGCATTTGTTCTGCGCTGCGTACGCCACTGCGGTTCTCACCGACGATAAAAATATCGCTGCCCACCGGCAGTAGCGACAGAATATTCATCAGTTGGAATTGGGCTTCCGGCTTATTTTTGGGCCAGTAGTAAATTAACGTATCGCTATCTGCGATGTCTTCGGCCTGTGCGACGAGGCTAAAGCGAACGTTGTCACCCATCTGACGGTTTAATACCTGCCAGTGGTGGAGTTGTTGGGTATGCGCCCGGCTGGCGGCGCTTTCGAAGTGGGCTGGCAGGTCATCTTGCAAATCACCGGCAAACAGAATACGGCTTTGTTCGAAATCATTACTGTGGCGCAGCAAGACTTCACTTGCCGGGGTAAAAGCAGACATGGAGTGCTCCTCAATTTATACAGGTTGCGATTATATACACAAAATCATTCAAGCTGTATCAAGGCGGCCTGCGGGATGACGTGTATCGTTGTTTGTTGGCGCTGATTCGACAGATTTGCTATATTTGCGCCCCTGATAGACAGGAGTGTTTCGCTATGACATCCCGACGAGACTGGCAGTTACAGCAACTGGGCATTACGCAGTGGTCGCTGCGTCGTCCTGGCGCACTGCAGGGCGAGATCGCGGTTTCAATTCCTGCGCATGTCCGTCTGGTAATGGTTGCCGCGGAGTTACCCGCGCTAACCGAACCGTTGATGAGCGATATTTTACACGCATTGACCGTCAGTCCGGATCAGGTTTTACAACTGACGCCTGACCGTGTCGCCATGCTACCACAAGGCAGTCGCTGTAATAGCTGGCGGCTGGGTACCGAAGAGCCTTTGCAGTTGGATGGCGCTCAGGTCGCCAGCCCGGCGTTTAATGAATTACGGGAAAACCCAGCGGCACGTGCCGCTTTATGGCAACAAATCTGCGCATATGAACACGATTTCTTCCCTCGGTCCGACTGATTTACCCACAGCATTTCAGATTGAAAAACGCGCCCATGCATTTCCATGGAGTGAAAAAACATTTGCCAGCAACCAGGGCGATCGTTACCTCAATTTTCAGCTCACAGTTGACGGAACGATGGCCGCCTTTGCAATTACGCAGGTGGTGCTGGATGAAGCTACGCTGTTCAATATTGCCGTCGACCCTGATTTTCAGCGTCGAGGTTTAGGACGCGAACTACTGGATAATTTGATCGATGAACTGGAAAAGCGGGGGATTCGGACGCTGTGGCTCGAGGTGCGCGCTTCGAATGCTGCGGCTATCGCGCTATATGAAAGCTTAGGCTTTAACGAAGCGACGATTCGTCGTAATTACTATCCGACAGCCGACGGTCACGAAGACGCCATTATAATGGCATTGCCAATCAGCATGTAAGACAAGGTGTAATGATGATGAAGTGGGACTGGATTTTCTTTGATGCCGATGAAACGTTGTTCACATTTGATGCGTTTACCGGCCTACAGCGGATGTTTCTCGACTATAGCATTACCTTTACCGCTGAAGATTTTCAGGACTATCAGGCCGTGAATAAGCCACTGTGGGTGGATTATCAAAACGGTGCGATAACGTCATTACAACTGCAGCATGCTCGTTTCCAGAGCTGGGCTGAACGCCTGAACGTGCCGCCTGGCTCTCTGAACGACGCTTTTATTAATGCGATGGCGGAGATTTGCTCCCCGCTACCGGGCGCGGTTTCGCTCTTGAATGCGATTCGTGGCAAAACGAAAATTGGCATTATTACCAACGGCTTTACCGCATTGCAGCAAATCCGCCTTGAGCGTACGGGTCTGCGAGACTTTTTCGATCTGCTTGTCATTTCTGAACAGGTTGGTGTGGCAAAACCCGATCCGCGTATTTTTGATCATGCACTGACGCTGGCGGGCAATCCTGATCGCTCTCGAGTACTTATGGTGGGTGATACTGCGGAGTCAGATATTCTTGGCGGTATCAATTCCGGACTGTCCACCTGCTGGCTAAATGCACACCATCGTGAGCAGCCTGTGGGCATTCAGCCGACCTGGACGGTTGCGTCATTAAGCGAACTGGAGCAACTCCTGTGTAAACACTGATTGCCTCCCCCCTGTTGATGGGTAAAATAGCCGCAATTTTTCGTATTCAACATGCCCGGCCTGATGCCGTGCTTACCTAAGAAGATTTGACTATGACGTTGTCTCCTTATTTGCAGGAGGTGGCTAAACGCCGCACTTTTGCCATTATTTCTCACCCGGATGCCGGTAAAACGACTATCACCGAAAAGGTGCTGTTATTCGGACAGGCTATCCAGACCGCCGGTACGGTAAAAGGCCGTGGCTCCAGCCAGCATGCGAAATCTGACTGGATGGAGATGGAAAAGCAGCGTGGTATCTCCATTACTACCTCGGTAATGCAGTTTCCGTATCATGACTGTCTGGTGAACCTGCTGGACACCCCTGGGCACGAAGACTTCTCTGAGGATACTTACCGTACGCTGACGGCGGTGGACTGCTGCCTGATGGTCATCGACGCCGCAAAAGGTGTTGAAGACAGGACCCGTAAGTTGATGGAAGTTACGCGTCTGCGTGATACCCCGATCCTGACCTTTATGAACAAACTTGACCGTGATATCCGCGATCCGATGGAACTGCTGGATGAAGTGGAAAACGAGCTGAAAATCGGCTGTGCGCCGATTACGTGGCCGATTGGCTGCGGTAAATTGTTCAAGGGCGTGTATCACCTTTATAAAGATGAGACCTACCTGTACCAGACCGGTAAAGGCCATACCATCCAGGAAGTTCGTATTGTCAAAGGTCTGAATAACCCGGATCTCGACGCGGCAGTGGGTGAAGATCTGGCTCAGCAGTTGCGTGATGAGCTGGAGCTGGTTCAGGGGGCTTCTAACGAGTTTGACCATGAGCTGTTCCTGGCGGGTGAAATAACACCGGTTTTCTTCGGGACCGCACTGGGTAACTTCGGTGTAGACCATATGCTGGACGGTCTGGTGGAGTGGGCGCCAGCGCCAATGCCACGTAAAACCGATACCCGCGTAGTTGAAGCCTCAGAAGAGAAGTTCACTGGTTTCGTCTTTAAAATTCAGGCCAATATGGACCCGAAACATCGCGACCGCGTGGCGTTTATGCGTGTTGTTTCCGGAAAATATGAGAAAGGCATGAAAATGCGTCAGGTGCGCATTGGTAAAGATGTGGTTATTTCAGATGCGCTGACCTTTATGGCTGGAGATCGTTCTCACGTGGAAGAAGCGTATCCAGGCGATATCCTCGGTCTCCACAACCACGGCACCATTCAGATTGGTGATACCTTTACTCAGGGCGAAATGATGAAGTTCACCGGTATCCCGAACTTCGCACCGGAGCTGTTCCGTCGTATTCGCCTGAAAGATCCGTTGAAGCAAAAACAGCTGTTGAAAGGTCTGGTTCAGCTTTCTGAAGAAGGTGCGGTGCAGGTCTTCCGTCCGATTGCCAATAACGATCTGATCGTTGGTGCGGTCGGTGTGCTGCAGTTTGATGTGGTCGTTTCACGCCTGAAAAGCGAGTACAACGTTGAAGCGATTTATGAGTCGGTCAACGTGGCAACTGCGCGCTGGGTAGAATGTACAGACGTGAAAAAATTCGAAGAATTTAAGCGTAAAAACGAAGTTCAGCTGGCGCTGGATGGTGGTGATAATCTTACCTATATTGCCCCTACCATGGTTAACCTGAACCTCACCCAGGAACGTTATCCTGACGTTACGTTCCGTAAAACGCGCGAACACTAATCGACCTTCCAGGGTGCGGCTTCTGCCGTACCCTGCGACTTTCCCTGCCTTTTTAATCCCTTACGGAATGTTCTTAAATCCCGCATTTTATCTTCGTTTTGTCTGTTTTTTAATCTGTTTGGTCAGCGACTTCGAAATTGTGATCTATATTTAACAAAGTGATGACATAAGTGTCGGCTTTAAATGCCATGAAAATATATGTTTATGGTTGTTAGAACTGATATTTATTTTTATCACGATATTAATAACTGGTTCGGGTCGTCGTCGTGCAGAACATCAATGTGAGTACTGTTGATTGTGATGGCGGCCATTGACTTCTGAATTGAGTGATTTTCGCCACATTCAGCAATGCAGCACATGTGCTGCCAATGCTCGAATTATGAGCAAAAAAACAGGATTAAATCGATGACAATGACAAGACTGAAGATTTCTAAAACGCTGCTGGCCGTGATGCTGACTTCTGCTGTTGCAACGGGTTCTGCTTTTGCAGAAAACGCGACAATGGACAAAGCGCAATCCGGTCTTGAAAGCGCGGGGCAGAAAGTCGATAGCTCTATGAACAAAGTCGGTAATTTCATGGATGACAGCTCCATCACTGCAAAAGTAAAAGCCGCGCTGGTGGATCACGAAAGTATTAAGAGCACCGATATCTCCGTCAAAACAGACCAGAAAGTGGTTACGTTAAGTGGGTTTGTTGAAAGCCAGGCCCAGGCTGAAGAAGCGGTGAAAGTAGCGAAAGGAGTTGAAGGGGTGACCTCCGTTAGCGACAAACTGCACGTTCGGGATAGCAAAAGTACGACTGTAAAAGGCTATGCGGGCGATACGGCAACCACCAGCGAAGTGAAAGCGAAACTGCTGGCTGATGACATAGTCCCTTCCCGTAAAGTGAAAGTAGAGACTACCGATGGTGTAGTTCAGCTTTCCGGAACCGTCGATTCACAGGCTCAAAGCGATCGTGCTGAGAGCATCGCCAAAGCCGTTGATGGCGTGAAAAGCGTCAAAAACGATCTCAAAACTCAGTAATTCGACTTAATTCGCCTTCCCGATGTTTGTCGGAAGGCGTGTTGTGCACCACACTAAAAAATATCGCAAATGGGCGGCCTGAGCGTCCATATCAAGCGGTTGACATTAACTATGGTAAAGGAGAAGCGTATGTTTCGTTGGGGCATCATATTTCTGGTTATCGCGTTAATTGCCGCCGCTCTGGGATTTGGTGGACTTGCGGGTACCGCTGCAGGTGCGGCAAAAATAGTCTTCGTGGTCGGGATTATCCTGTTTCTGGTTAGCCTGTTTACCGGTCGTAAACGACCCTAGCACGTAAACCGTAAAGAAAAATTGCTACCAAGCCAGTCCAGTGGACTGGCTTTTACGGTTTTAGCGATGAGCAAATTGCGTTACTTTGTCGTTCTATCACAAAAAATACAGGAAGGCAGAGGTGGGGCAGAGAATACCCGTCACGCTCGGTAATATTGCGCCGTTATCGTTACGTCCGTTTCAACCTGGCAGTATGGCGCTGGTGTGCGAAGGCGGAGGACAAAGGGGGATCTTTACTGCAGGCGTACTGGATGAGTTCATGCGTGCGCAATTCAATCCCTTTGATTTCTACTACGGGACTTCCGCTGGCGCGCAAAATCTTTCGGCCTATCTTTGTAATCAGCCCGGTTACGGACGCAAAGTTATTATGCGTTACACCACAAAGCGTGAGTTCTTTGACCCGGTGCGATTTGTGCGCGGGGGAAATCTTATCGATCTCGACTGGCTGGTGGATTCAACATCGACGCAGATGCCGCTGGCGATTGATAACGCAGAGCGCCTGTTTGCAGCGGGAAAAGCTTTTTACATGTGCGCCTGTCGGGGAGATGACTATAGCCCGGGCTACTTTTCACCTACCCGACAGAATTGGCTCGACCTTATCCGCGCCTCCAGTGCTATTCCGGGATTCTATCGTTCGGGAGTGTTGCTTGACGGTGTCAACTATCTGGATGGGGGAATTAGCGATGCTATCCCCGTGCAGGAGGCGGCAAAGCAGGGGGCAAAAACGTTGGTGGTGATCCGCACCGTGCCCTCGCAAATGTACTATACGCCACAGTGGTTCAAGCGGATGGAGCGCTGGCTGGGGGAAAGCAGCTTGCAACCGTTGGTGAATTTAGTTCAGCATCATGAAACCAGCTATCGTGCTATTCAGAATTTTATTGAAAAACCGCCCGGTAAGCTGCGTATCTTTGAGATCTATCCGCCAAAACCGCTGCACAGTATGGCGTTAGGTAGCCGTATTCCGGCACTGAGAGAAGACTACAAAACAGGACGCCTTTGCGGTCGTTACTTTTTGGCTACCGTGGGTAAGTTGTTGACGAAAAATACGCCGTTGCCGCGCCAGACTCCGAAGATTGTGGTGCCGGGGCCGGTGGTGGTCCCTCCTGCACCGGTTGCCAATGATGCCCATGCCCCGCTGGTTACCCACGCACCCCAGGCCAACGATACGACATTCAATAATGAGGATCTGGCGTGAGTTATCGTTTTATCGATACGCATTGTCATTTTGATTTTCCGCCCTTTGTCGGTGATGAACCTGCCAGTATCCAGCGTGCCGCTGAGGCCGGGGTGAACAGCATCATTGTCCCGGCCACTGAGGCGGTGAATTTTTCCCGCGTGCTGGTGTTAGCACAAACCTATCCATCGTTGTTTGCCGCATTGGGTCTGCACCCCATTGTTATTGAACATCACGACGGCGACTGTCTGGATAGACTGCAACAGGAACTGGAAAAACGACCGCAGAAAGTAGTTGCCGTCGGAGAGATCGGACTGGATCTGTGGCGCGACGATCCGCACTTCGACAAGCAGGAATGGGTACTGGAGGCGCAGCTTAAGCTGGCGAAACGCTACGATATGCCGGTGATCCTGCATTCGCGCCGCACCCATGACAAGCTGGCGATGCATCTTAAACGCCACGCCCTCCCGCGAACCGGTGTAGTACACGGTTTTGCAGGAAGCATGCAGCAGGCGGAGCGCTTTGTTCAATTGGGCTATAAAATTGGCGTGGGCGGGACCATTACCTATCCACGCGCCAGTAAAACGCGTGAGGTGGTGGCGCAGTTACCGCTGGAAGCATTGCTGCTGGAAACCGACGCGCCGGATATGCCGTTAAACGGTTTTCAGGGCCAGCCTAACCGCCCGGAACAGGTGGTCCGGGTGTTTGATGTTTTATGTGAATTGCGTCCTGAGCCAGCGGACGTGATTGCTGATGTGCTGTATCGCAATACGACCGCGTTGTTTACCCTCTGATGGCCGGATAAGGCGTAGGCGCTATCCGGCAATTCACAAATATAACGCTGGATAAATCAGATTATCCACCCCGCGCTTGCGTAATTCTTTCGCCAATTGCTCCACATCCTCCGGCGTTGCGCTCGCCCACGCTTTGGCTTCGCCATATACGCCATGCGCATGGAATGCATTAAGCCGCACCGGTACGCGTCCCAGTTGGGTAATAAACGCCGCCAGTGGTTCGATATGATGCAGATAATCCACCTGACCGGGAATGACCAGCAGGCGCAATTCCGCAAGTTTTCCCCGCTCAGCCAGAAAGAGAATACTGCGCTTGATCGTCGCATTATCGCGCCCGGTAAGCTGCATATGGTATGCGCTGTCCCAGGCTTTGAAATCCAGCATTACACCGTCGCAAACCGGTAACAGCTTCTGCCAGCCGGTTTCGCCAAGCCAGCCGTTGCTGTCCACCATGCAGGTCAGGTGCTGTAACTGCGGATCGGCTTTGATCGCTGAGAATAGCGCAATCACAAAGGGGAGTTGAGTTGTGGCTTCCCCACCGCTGACGGTGATCCCCTCAATAAACAATGATGCCTTACGGATGTGGCGTAGAACCTCATTGACGCTCATGGTCTGCGCCATCGGTGTCGCCTGCTGTGGGCACATTTGCAGGCAGGTATCACATTGCTGGCAAATATCAGAATGCCACACCACTTTACTCGTATTCAGGCTTAGCGCCTGATGTGGACACTGCGGAACACATTCCCCGCAATCGTTGCAGCGTCCCATCGTCCACGGGTTGTGGCAATTTTTACAGCGCAAATTACACCCCTGTAAAAAGAGGGTCAGACGACTGCCTGGCCCGTCCACGCAGGAGAAAGGGATGATCTTACTGACCGAAGCGCATCTGCTGTTCATGGCTTACCACACGAGGTTGTCGATCCAGAATACGCGTATTGCGGGCGGCTTCTTCACCCAGCCAGGTGGTATTGGTGCGAGAGCCTTCGGCGCGATATTTTTCCAGATCGGACAGGCGCACCATATAGCCGGTCACGCGTACCAAATCGTTACCGCTCACGTTGGCCGTAAACTCACGCATACCAGCTTTAAACGCTCCGAGGCAAAGTTGTACCAACGCCTGAGGATTGCGTTTGATGGTTTCATCCAGCGTTAAAATATCGCTGATCCCGGCGTGATAATACGCGTGGTGTGGTGCAACGGTTTGCAGATGGGTGATAGGATCCGGCTCATCACCATAAGGCAGACGCGCACCCGGCGTGGTGCCAATATCAGAACTGATACCCGACTGCGCATGCAGCATCGCGCGCTGCTTCCAGCCATATTTTACTGGTGTGTTTTCCACAAAGTCAGCAAGCTGGGCGCTGATACGATAGCCCATCTCATTAGCACTCTCATCCTTCCCGTAGCGGGCGCTCAGGCCAGCCTTTTCACAAAGCAGGTTTACCGCTTCCGCCAGACCGTACATCCCAAACATTGGTACAAAACGTTTGGGATCAATCAACCCTTCCTGCACCAGGAAGCTATTCTCAAAGAAATGTGATTTCTCGTAGAGGAATTCACATCGTGAATCAATGATGGCGATTTGCTGCTGACAGTAGTGCGGTAGAGTGCGCGTAAAGAAGTCATCGACAGACGTGCTGCGTTCTGCGATGGCTTTCAGATTGAGTCTGACCAGCGTACTTCCTCCCCCAGCGAGAGGCAGGGAGTTGTAACAGCTGACCACGCCATAGTGGCCTTTTGTGAAAATTTTATCATTTTCAGGGCCGTTGGAAATGTGTGGTTTGCTGCATTCGCAAATATTTTTCGCTACGTTCAACAGAAGATCGTCAGGAGTAATTTGCGGATCATAAATAAATGTCAGATTAGGGGAAACCTGCTTTAACTCTGCATCTGCACGTAAAATTGCTCGCGTAACTGGTGTGTCAGCAGGACCGATGTTGGCATGCATAAACGCATCTGGCAGCGTTCTGTCGAGATAACGCCAGAAACGTTTTATTCGAATGTCGATCTCTTCTTGTGTTAGAATTCTAACATACGGTTGCAGCAAAGCATCGATCTGCCCGAGGTAGACCGGCATCGAGGTTACTGACGGAACATGGTGGTACAGGATGGTCAGCAAGGATAATGCGTCATCAAGATCCTTTGCGCCTTCCAGTTCCAGCCATGATGAACCGTTGGCCAGAAAACGAGCGTAATCGGGTAAAACATAGCGCGGCTTGAACGGGGCATGACCTTCATACATATCGCAGATAACCCCGTCATCCAGCGCCTGGCGGGCCTCAACAGGCAAATGGGGATAAGGTAGAGCGTTCTCTGCCTCCAGCGCCAGAAAATGGCGTTTCTGTTCAGGGCTGAGCACCGGACTGGTCACGATTTGTTGGCAACGCTGTTGCAGCGCGAGTTCAGAGGACGTGGGCATCGTTGGTTCCTTTATGTGCCGAATAGGAGCTGAAGGTTAAGTGTCATTGTAGGAAGCTGTACAACATCAACCTTTGATCCGGATGCGGCTGAAGCCATCACATCCTGCCGGTAAAGGTTATTTATTTGAAGTAGATCTCATTAGAGTAATGCAAATCTGTATGTGGTTTTCATTAACTGTGATGTATATCGAAGTGTAATAGCGAGCGGATGTTAGAATACTAACAAACTCGCAAGGTGAAATTTTATACGGCGATGCCGTTGGAGAATGTTATGACCGATTTAACAGCAAGCAGCCTGCGTGCACTGAAACTGATGGATCTGACTACCCTGAATGACGACGACACGAATGAAAAAGTGATCGCGCTGTGTCATCAGGCTAAAACCCCGGTTGGTAACACGGCAGCAATCTGTATTTATCCGCGTTTCATCCCTATTGCTCGTAAAACTCTGAAAGAGCAGGGCACGCCGGACATCCGCATTGCCACAGTGACAAACTTCCCGCACGGCAACGACGACATCGAGATTGCGCTGGCAGAAACCCGCGCCGCTATCGCTTACGGTGCGGACGAAGTTGACGTGGTATTCCCGTACCGTGCGCTGATTGCTGGTAACGAGCAGATCGGTTTCGATCTGGTTAAAGCCTGTAAAGACGCATGTGCTGCGGCAAATGTGCTGCTGAAAGTGATTATCGAAACAGGCGAACTGAAAGAAGAAGCCTTGATTCGTAAAGCCTCTGAAATCTCCATCAAAGCCGGTGCTGATTTCATCAAAACCTCTACCGGTAAAGTACCAGTAAATGCGACGCCGGAAAGCGCACGCATCATGATGGAAGTGATCCGCGATATGGGTGTGGAAAAAACGGTTGGCTTCAAACCGGCTGGCGGCGTACGTACTGCGGAAGACGCACAGCAGTTCCTGGCTATTGCGGACGAACTGTTCGGTGCTGATTGGGCTGATTCCCGCCACTACCGCTTCGGTGCATCCAGCCTGCTGGCTAGCTTGTTGAAAGCGCTGGGTCACGGTGATGGTAAGAGCGCAAGCAGCTACTAAGTTTCAATTGCCCATCGTAGGCCGGACAAGGTGTTAGTCACCCTCCGGCATCAATACGACTTGCCGGGTGGCATCTTGCTTACCCGGCCCATAATCGGGAGGTTACCTTGTTTCTCGCACAAGAAATTATTCGTAAAAAACGTGATGGTCATGCGCTGAGCGATGAAGAAATTCGTTTCTTTATCAATGGTATTCGCGATAATACCATCTCTGAAGGGCAAATCGCCGCCCTGGCGATGACTATTTTCTTCCACGATATGACAATGCCAGAGCGTGTTTCGCTGACCATGGCAATGCGTGATTCAGGAACCGTGCTGGACTGGAAGAGTCTGCAACTGAACGGCCCGATTGTGGATAAACACTCTACCGGTGGCGTGGGTGACGTAACGTCACTGATGTTAGGCCCGATGGTCGCTGCATGCGGTGGTTATATTCCGATGATCTCCGGGCGTGGTCTGGGCCATACCGGTGGTACGCTTGATAAACTGGAAGCCATTCCGGGATTTGACATCTTCCCGGATGACGCTCGATTCCGTGAAATTATTAAAGACGTGGGTGTTGCGATTATTGGTCAAACCAGCTCGCTTGCACCGGCGGATAAACGTTTTTATGCCACCCGCGACATTACCGCGACCGTGGACTCCATCCCACTGATTACTGGCTCTATTCTGGCGAAAAAATTGGCGGAAGGGCTGGATGCATTGGTGATGGACGTGAAAGTAGGCAGCGGTGCCTTTATGCCGACCTATGAACTTTCGGCTGCCCTTGCCGAAGCGATTGTTGGTGTGGCGAATGGTGCGGGTGTGCGTACTACCGCACTGTTAACCGATATGAATCAGGTGCTGGCCTCCAGCGCCGGTAACGCGGTAGAAGTTCGCGAAGCTGTACAGTTCCTGACGGGTGAATACCGTAACCCGCGTCTGTTTGACGTCACCATGGCGCTGTGCGTGGAGATGCTGATCTCCGGCAAACTTGCGAAAGACGATGCTGAAGCCCGCGCCAGGTTGCAGGCGGTACTGGATAACGGTAAAGCGGCGGAAATTTTTGGTCGCATGGTTGCGGCGCAAAAGGGACCGACCGATTTTGTCGAAAACTACGCGAAGTACCTCCCGACGGCAATGCTCAGCAAAGCGGTATATGCTGATACCGAAGGTTTCGTTAGCGCGATGGATACCCGTGCACTGGGTATGGCGGTAGTTTCCATGGGCGGCGGTCGCCGTCAGGCATCTGACACGATTGATTACAGCGTCGGCTTTACTGATATGGCGCGTTTGGGTGACAGCGTAGATGGACAGCGTCCGCTGGCAGTGATCCACGCCAAAGATGAAGCCAGCTGGCAGGAAGCGGCGAAAGCCGTCAAAGCGGCAATCAGCCTTGACGACAAAGCGCCAGAAATTACACCGACAGTCTATCGTCGTATTACCGAATAACTGTATACTGATCTGATCGCTTTTTTGCGGCGCAGATGTATGGAGAACAAGATGAAACGTGCATTTATTATGGTGCTGGACTCCTTTGGTATTGGTGCGACTGAAGATGCGGATCGCTTTGGCGACGTAGGTTCAGACACTATGGGACATATTGCAGAAGCCTGTGCGAAGGGCGAAGCTGACAATGGTCGCAAAGGTCCGCTGAATCTGCCTAACCTGACCCGTCTGGGCCTGGTGAAAGCTCACGAAGGTTCTACCGGTAAAATTGCGGCCGGTATGGACGGCAATGCGGAAGTCATTGGTGCTTACGCATGGGCGCATGAACTCTCTTCCGGGAAAGACACTCCGTCTGGTCACTGGGAAATCGCTGGTGTTCCGGTTCTGTTTGACTGGGGCTATTTCTCCGATCATGAAAACAGCTTCCCACAAGAGCTACTGGATAAACTGGTAAAACGTGCCAACCTGCCGGGCTATCTCGGTAATTGCCACTCTTCCGGTACGGTGATTCTGGACCAACTGGGCGAAGAACATATGAAAACCGGCAAGCCGATTTTCTACACTTCGGCTGACTCCGTATTCCAGATTGCCTGCCATGAAGAGACCTATGGCCTGGATAAACTCTACGAGCTGTGCGAAATCGCACGCGAAGAGCTGACCGAAGGTGGTTACAACATTGGCCGCGTTATCGCGCGTCCGTTTATCGGCGATAAGGCCGGTAACTTCCAGCGTACCGGTAACCGTCACGACCTGGCCGTCGAACCGCCAGCACCGACGGTACTGCAGAAACTGGTTGACGAGAAAAAAGGCCATGTCGTATCCGTTGGTAAAATTGCGGACATTTACGCGAACTGCGGTATCACTAAAAAAGTGAAAGCGACGGGTCTGGACGCACTGTTCGACGCAACGATCAAAGAGATGAAAGAAGCGGATGATGAGACCATCGTCTTCACTAACTTCGTCGACTTTGACTCCTCCTGGGGACACCGCCGCGACATCGCTGGCTATGCTGCAGGTCTGGAGCTGTTCGACCGCCGTCTGCCTGAGCTGATGGAGCTGGTGAGGGAAGATGACATTCTGATCCTGACCGCTGACCACGGTTGCGATCCGAGCTGGACTGGAACCGATCACACCCGTGAACACATTCCGGTGCTGATCTATGGCCCGAAAGTAAAACCAGGCTCTTTAGGTCACCGTGAAACATTCGCGGATATTGGTCAGACGCTGGCAAGCTACTTCGGTACGTCGCCAATGGACTACGGTAAAAACATGCTGTAATACCCGTTGTCTTTCGCGCCGTAGGCTCGTTGACTTCATTCGTTCACCCCGGTCACATAGTGAATCTATGCTCCTGTGGTGAACGAAATAGCCGCCTTCCTACAACGTGAAATCCTTAGGGTATTTCCACTATTTAATTAAGGATAATTTATGGCAACTCCACATATTAATGCAGAAATGGGTGATTTCGCTGACGTCGTATTGATGCCTGGCGACCCGCTGCGTGCTAAGCACATTGCTGAAACTTTCCTCGAAGATGTCCGCGAAGTAAACAACGTTCGTGGCATGTTAGGTTTCACAGGTACTTACAAAGGCCGTAAGATCTCAGTTATGGGTCATGGGATGGGTATCCCATCCTGCTCTATCTATACCAAAGAACTGATCACCGATTTCGGCGTGAAGAAAATCATTCGCGTCGGTTCCTGTGGTGCGGTGCGTATGGATGTCAAACTGCGTGACGTGGTAATTGGTATGGGTGCATGCACCGATTCCAAAGTTAACCGTATCCGCTTTAAAGATCATGATTTTGCCGCTATTGCTGATTTCGACATGGTGCGTAACGCTGTTGATGCTGCAAAAGCTCTGGGTGTAGATGCGCGTGTTGGCAACCTGTTCTCCGCCGATCTGTTCTACTCCCCGGACGGCGAAATGTTCGACGTAATGGAAAAATACGGCGTGCTGGGTGTGGAAATGGAAGCTGCGGGTATCTACGGCGTTGCGGCTGAGTTTGGTGCGAAAGCGCTGACCATTTGCACCGTATCTGACCATATCCGTACTCATGAGCAGACTACTGCTGCTGAGCGTCAGACGACCTTCAACGACATGATCAAAATCGCGCTGGAATCTGTTCTGCTGGGCGATAAAGAATAAGTTCGGTTTGTGCCCGGTGACGCTTTGCTTACCGGGTCTATAATACTGCCGGATAAGGCGTAGCCTCCATCCGGCAGTTATCTCAATTGCTTAACGCACTGCTCTGGCAATCCATGCCGAAAGCTCCTGGAGTTCTTCTTTCTGGTCCGGGAAGTCGACCAACAATGCCTCGCACTCATGCTGCAACATATCAGCGCGGTACAGACATCCTTGCAGACGATTCGCCAACGCTTCTAACGGGGCGGGGTTGAGGCTGTCAGTGAAGGCCTGCGCGCGGGTAATATGCCCTTTTTCAACGTCGAAATGCAGTTCTACGCCGCCCCAGGTGAAGCGCTCATCCAGCAGATGCGAAAAAGCAGGAGCCTGGCCAAAATTCCACTCCCAACTGCTCTGGCGAGCGAAAGTTTCGGCAAAATTCGGCAGATCCGGTGTTTTGTCGGGAGAGATAATCTCTGCTTCTACACGTTCACCGTAGTGGGCAAAAAAGGCATCGGTTACTGCCTTGCACACCTGTTCATGGGTGACGCCCGGCAGCAATTCAGTAAGATTCGCAACGCGTGAGCGTACGGAGGTAATCCCTTTGGCGGCGAGTTTCTTTTTATCCGGATTTAGATAGTTAGCCAAACGGCTGAGATCGGCATTTAACAGCAGTGTGCCGTGGTGGAAGCCACGGTCTTTGGTTTCCCGATAGGCAGAGCCAGAGACTTTGCGATCGCCCTCGGCTGTTTTGACGACCAGATCGTTGCGCCCGGATGCATCAGCATCGACTCCAAGAGAAGCTAATGCATTGAGTACGATAGTGGTGGATATGGTTTTGTCGTATTCTGGTTTGCCTGCCATAAAGGTAAAGCAAGTATTACCCAGATCGTGAAATACCGCGCCGCCGCCGCTGCTGCGACGCGCAAGCCGGACGTTGTCTTCTTCCATGCGCCGGGTATTGCACTCTTTCCACGGATTTTGCGCCCGGCCAATGACTACCGTATCAGCGTTGCGCCATAAAAACAGAACGCGCTGCGTAGCGGGCATTTGACGAAAAATGCACTCTTCAACGGCCAGGTTAAACCATGGATCGTAAGAGTCAGAGATGAGCAGGCGTAATGTTGTCATGGTCGATTTCCTTTCTGGTAAATTACTCTTTTTTCTCAGTGTCTTCTTCCTGTACCGGTTTGTTGGCGGTAAGCAGGAACGGGGATTGTTGCCAACGGGTACGCTTGCCTTGAAGTAGTGTTCGTGTCAACACTACACCAATAGCCAGTGACAGAAGCAGCATCAGGCGTAGAATGTTGGTGGTGTTATCCACCTGCTTCGCCTCAGTGGCGAGTGTGTGGGTATCAAGCGTCAGGCGTAGATAGCCCAGCGGGCCGTTTTTCCCCTGAATGGGTTCGACAATCTGCTGATTAAAATAGCCACCGGCTTTTTTACCGTCCAGCGCCAGCCGATCACGCACATCCACGCTCTCACCGGCATGTGTAATGAGATCGCCCTGTTCATCATAGACTCCCGCATCCAGAATACGGCTCTCTTCGGTGAGCTGATGTAGTACGAAAGCAATACGTTTCTCATCCGGTGTTTCGGTTCGCATCAGTGGTGCGACGTTTAACGCGACCTGGCGAGCCAGCGTGCGAGCCAATTCTTCCAGCTGCGGGTTACGCTGCTGTTGATGGCTTTGACTAAACCATGATGCGCCTTGCATGAGTGCGACGAGTAGCGCGAGGCAGGACAATACAATCACTGCACGATGAAGTCGGAATTTCAGTTTTGCGCGAGCCATATTCCACCTACTGAAAATTTGAGGCTTAATGTTGCCAGAAGCGCTGGTTACAAGGTAGCCTCATGCGTTATTTTCCCTGGATGATTCCGACCCGAACGATTTTACAGGAGCTTTAATGCCTAACATTACCTGGTGCGATCTACCTGAAGATGTCTCTCTGTGGCCAGGTCTGCCCCTCTCTTTAAGTGGCGATGAAGTGATGCCGCTGGATTACCACGCGGGCCGGAGTGGCTGGCTGCTGTATGGTCGTGGGCTGGATAAACAACGCTTAACGCAATACCAAAGCAAGCTGGGAGCGGCGATGGTTATTGTGGCAGCCTGGTGCGTCGAAGATTATCAGGTCATTCGCCTGGCAGGGTCGTTAACACCGCGTGCGACAAAACTGGCGCATGATGCCAAACTGGATGTTGCGCCACTGGGCAAAATCCCGCATTTGCGCACGCCTGGTCTGCTGGTGATGGACATGGACTCAACCGCTATCCAGATCGAGTGTATAGATGAGATCGCTAAACTGGCGGGAACCGGTGAGATGGTTGCGGAAGTGACGGAGCGTGCGATGCGTGGTGAGCTGGACTTCACCGCCAGCCTTCGTAGCCGTGTCGCGACCCTCAAGGGCGCTGACGCAAACATTCTGCATCAGGTGCGTGAAACTCTGCCCCTGATGCCCGGCCTGACGCAACTGGTGCTGAAGCTGGAAACTCTCGGATGGAAAGTGGCTATCGCCTCTGGGGGGTTTACCTTCTTTGCGGAATACCTGCGTCAAAAACTGCGACTGACTGCAGCGGTGGCGAATGAGCTGGAAATCATGGACGGTAAATTTACCGGCAACGTGACTGGCGATATCGTCGATGCCCAGTACAAAGCTAATACCCTGACTCGACTGGCACTAGAGCATGAAATCCCTATAGCGCAAACGGTCGCGATTGGCGATGGTGCGAACGATCTGCCGATGATCAAAACGGCAGGGTTGGGTATCGCTTACCATGCTAAACCGAAAGTGAATGAAAAGACGGAAATCACTATCCGTCATGCCGATCTGATGGGGGTGTTCTGCATTCTCTCCGGCAGTATGAATCAGAAATAACGAGGTAAAACGTGGCAAAAGCTCCTAAGCGCGCCTTTGTTTGTAACGAATGTGGGGCCGATTATCCGCGCTGGCAGGGGCAATGTAGCGCCTGTCAGGCCTGGAATACCATTACCGAGGTACGCCTTGCTGCATCACCAACAGTGGCGCGCAACGAGCGACTCAGCGGTTACGCTGGCAATGCAGGCGTCGCAAAGGTTCAGAAACTGTCGGAAATCAGTCTTGAGGAACTGCCGCGTTTTTCTACCGGTTTTAAAGAGTTTGACCGCGTGCTGGGTGGTGGCGTGGTGCCTGGCAGCGCTATTTTGATCGGCGGTAACCCTGGTGCAGGGAAATCAACGCTACTGCTGCAAACGCTGTGTAAGCTTAGCGAGCAGATGAAAACCCTGTACGTCACGGGGGAAGAATCCTTGCAACAGGTGGCAATGCGTGCGCATCGACTCGGACTACCGACTGCGAATATGAATATGCTGTCGGAAACCAGTATTGAACAGATTTGCCTGATCGCCGAAGAAGAACAGCCGAAACTGATGGTTATCGACTCCATTCAGGTAATGCACATGGCTGATATCCAGTCTTCGCCAGGTAGCGTGGCACAGGTTCGGGAAACGGCTGCTTACCTGACACGCTTTGCGAAAACGCGGGGCGTGGCGATTGTTATGGTTGGGCATGTCACCAAAGACGGTTCGCTGGCCGGGCCGAAAGTTCTGGAACACTGTATTGACTGCTCAGTGTTGCTTGACGGCGATGCTGACTCCCGTTTTCGTACTTTGCGTAGCCATAAAAACCGTTTTGGTGCAGTGAATGAGCTTGGTGTCTTTGCGATGACCGAGCAAGGTCTACGTGAAGTCAGTAATCCTTCAGCCATTTTCTTAAGTCGCGGTGATGAGGTCACTCCCGGTAGCTCCGTGATGGTTGTCTGGGAAGGAACACGTCCGCTGTTGGTGGAGATCCAGGCGCTGGTTGATCACTCAATGATGGCGAACCCGCGCCGTGTTGCGGTAGGGCTGGAGCAAAACCGTTTGGCCATTTTGCTGGCTGTGCTGCATCGTCACGGTGGGTTGCAAATGGCGGATCAGGATGTGTTTGTCAACGTGGTGGGTGGTGTAAAAGTCACTGAAACCAGCGCAGACTTGGCTCTGCTGCTGGCAATGGTTTCCAGCCTTCGCGATCGGCCGTTGCCGCAGGATTTAGTCGTCTTCGGTGAAGTGGGGCTGGCGGGTGAAATTCGTCCGGTTCCCAGTGGTCAAGAACGGATTTCGGAAGCAGCGAAGCATGGATTCCGTCGGGCGATTGTACCTGCCGCGAATGTGCCGAAAAAACCGCCAGAAGGCATGCAAGTTTTTGGCGTTAAAAAACTCACGGATGCGCTCAGCGTTTTTGACGACTTATAATTAAATACCCGTCGTCTTTCCGGCGACAGGTGTGTTGGTCGTGTTCGCTGCCCCGAATCATATCGGGATTTGTTTGCGCCTTCCTGCCACCAGAGATCCATGGGTATTACGTTAATTTATAGCAAGCAGGAGGCTCTTGTGTCATTTGATTATCTGAAAACTGCCATTAAGCAAAAGGGCTGTACTCTGCAACAGGTGGCGGATGCCAGTGGCATGACCAAGGGGTATTTAAGCCAACTCCTGAACGCCAAGATAAAAAGCCCCAGTGCGCAAAAATTGGAGGCATTGCACCGTTTTCTGGGACTGGAGTTCCCCCGCCAGCAGAAAAACATTGGTGTGGTCTTTGGTAAGTTTTATCCATTGCATACTGGTCATATCTATCTGATTCAGCGTGCCTGTAGCCAGGTCGATGAATTACATATCATCATGGGCTATGACGATACGCGCGATCGGGGCCTGTTTGAAGACAGCGCTATGTCACAACAACCCACGGTTTCCGACCGTTTACGCTGGTTGCTGCAAACGTTTAAGTATCAGAAAAATATCCGCATACATGCCTTTAATGAGGAAGGTATGGAGCCATATCCGCACGGCTGGGATGTCTGGAGCAACGGGATTAAAACGTTTATGCAAGAGAAGGGGATCCAGCCTAACTGGATCTACACTTCTGAAGAAGCTGACGCCCCGCAATATCTGGAACATCTGGGTATTGAAACCGTGTTGGTCGATCCAAAACGGACCTTTATGAGCATCAGCGGGGCGCAAATCCGTGAAAATCCATTCCGCTATTGGGAATACATTCCGACGGAAGTGAAACCCTTCTTTGTGCGTACCGTGGCGATCCTCGGTGGTGAGTCGAGTGGAAAATCGACACTGGTGAATAAGCTTGCCAATATCTTCAATACGACCAGCGCATGGGAATACGGGCGTGATTACGTCTTTTCCCATTTGGGCGGCGATGAGATGGCGCTGCAGTATTCTGATTACGACAAGATCGCGCTAGGACAAGCGCAATACATTGATTTTGCAGTTAAGTATGCTAATAAAGTGGCGTTTATCGACACAGACTTTGTCACCACTCAGGCGTTCTGCAAAAAGTATGAAGGGCGTGAGCACCCGTTTGTGCAGGCATTGATTGACGAGTATCGCTTTGACCTGGTGATCCTGCTGGAAAACAACACGCCATGGGTTGCGGATGGATTACGAAGCTTGGGGAGTTCGGTGGATCGCAAAGAGTTTCAGACGCTATTGGTATCGATGTTGGAGAAGAACAACATCAAATTTGTGCACGTTGAGGAGGCTGATTATGACTCGCGGTTTTTGCGCTGTGTGGAGCTGGTAAAAGGGCTGATGGGCGAGAGGGTATAGAGTTTATGGGTAGTATACGTTATATACTACCCATAATGTATAATATAAGTATTATGCATGATATTAATTGTGAATATTATCACTTCCTAAAGACAATAGATTAATTATATTCATGTTTTATATGAATAATATCTTAAAAAATATTTAGTCTCTTTCTATTTCAATATTATATTGTAAGATATCCCTTACTGGTTTAAAGGTATTACATATAATGTCTATCAGGGGCGTTATTTTGTATGTGGATTTCAACTCTCCTGCGTATCATTAACAATTTCGCGTGATACTTTTCTACTAAATAAAATATATATAAGCCTGTGGCAGCTTAAGCTAAGGGCGGTAGCATGTCGAATATAATGGAATGGCCATGGCGAGAAATTGCATTGAAATCCAAATTTCAGTAATTAAGGCATTATTTTTACGGGAAGCTAAAACACGATTTGGAAAATATCGTCTTGGATACCTTTGGGCTATATTAGAACCTGCTGCTCATCTTATGGTAATGTTAGTTATCTTTGGATATATAATGCATCGCACAATGCCTGATATATCTTTCCCGGTTTTTTTGATTAATGGTATTATTCCCTATTTCATTTTTAGTGACATATCCATTCGGTCAATTAAAGCAATTGAAGCTAATCAGGGACTATTTAATTACAGACCAGTAAAACCAGTAGATACAGTAATTGCAAGGACTTTGCTGGAAATGGTTATTTATATCCTTGTCTATCTGGTTCTGATGGGGATTCTTAGTTTGTGCGGTGAGATTTTTTCACTTGCTCGTGTATTACTCTTATTTAGTACATGGTTTTTGCTCATTGTATTTTCATGCGGTGTGGGACTGATCTTTATGGTGATAGGAAGCTCGCACCCAGAAACAGAAAAGTTTCTTCCTATCGTTATCAAGCCACTTTACTTTATTTCATGCATTATGTTTCCACTTCAGGCAATTCCTAAGCAGTATCAGTCCTATGTCCTTTGGAATCCCATCGTTCATGTTGTCGAACTTAGCAGAGAGGCAGTTGTTGCTAACTATACTAGCGATGGAGTGAGTTTTGGCTATCTGGCTATTTGTGCGCTAGGGATCTTTTTTCTTGGTTTAGCCAGTTATTGGTTCCGGCGGAGAGCAATGCTAACTTCATCATGATCAAAGTCGAAAATTTAACGAAATCATATATCACGTCGAAAGGGCGTCACTACGTATTCAAGGATTTAAACTTTGAGTTACCAACAGGTAAGAGTGTTGCGCTGATTGGGCGTAACGGTGCAGGTAAATCTACATTACTTCGTATGATTGGAGGTATCGATCATCCAGATAGTGGAATGATAACAACCGATCAAACTATTTCATGGCCAGTAGGATTGGCAGGAGGGTTTCAGGGGAGCTTAACTGGTCGGGAGAATGTGAAATTTGTAGCCAGGCTTTATGCTGCAAAAAATGATTTCAGAGAAGTTATTGCTTTTGTGGAGGAGTTCTCTGAACTAGGAAAATACTTTGACATGCCGATTAAAACGTATTCTTCGGGGATGCGATCGAGGTTAGGTTTTGGATTAAGTATGGCATTTAAATTTGATTATTATTTAGTTGATGAAATTACTGCTGTTGGTGATTCGCGATTTAAAAGAAAATGTGACTTGATATTTTCTGAAAGATCAAAAGAAATGTCATTACTAATGGTGTCACATAGTGATGAATTATTGAAGAAATATTGTAATATGGCTATTGTTATAAATAATGATAATGAAGTGTTTATATATGATGATGTTGTGGATGCGTTAACTATATATCATGAATCCGTTCTTAAATAAACACACTAAAAAATAAGTATAAATGACGATTGCTTGTTAATTACAAAATCTATGGATGGGTGCTTTTATATGAGGAATTCGGTAAAGAATCGGGAAGATCTTCTTGTTCTAATAAGTGAAAAAGGTGGTGAGCAAGCGAGAGATAATGGATTTTCTTATTTTGCACATAGAATTAATGAGGGGTTTAAAAATACTTATTATGTTTGTGGGCGTAACAATATAGATAGCGATAAGCTAAAGCCATATTCGAAAAACGTTATAATAAAAGATAGTTTAAAACATCGATGGTTATTCTATAAAGCAGATTACCTTGTACTTAATGATGGCTATATGGATGTGTTCCCTTCTTTCAAAAAAAAGCCCCTCAGCAGAGGGTGGTCTCCTATTATATATTTACAGCACGGAATTATATCATATAAAAAAGTACATTTTTATAAAGGGCATTATAATGGAAGGATTAGATATTTCCACACATCTCTAAGCTCGGAATATAAAATTGTAAAAGATGTTCTTCAACCTCAGAAAGACATAAAACAAACATATAACATTATTCTTAAACATAAGATATTTTATTTGCGAAGTTATTTTGATAGGAATGATTTGCGTGGCTTTTATAGATATATATTAAGTAATTATTACAATGATAGAAGATCAGTGGACTCCTCTGATCTTCAGATTCTTAAACGGTTAATAACAAATATTGGCTTCTTATCATGCCGATTAGTCAATAGTGGTCTTTCTAGACATGAAAATCTTCAATACATAAGAAAAACCAATCAGAATATGTTGTTCTTTTTTACCTGGAGAGATGATTGGACTATTAAGGGAAAAGAAAATACGTTTCTTTCACTTGTGAAAAAAATAAAAGATAGTACAAGAATCATGGAGTATGCTGATAACCACAAATTGAAGGTAGTTTTTTATCTGCATGAGAAAATTTTATACTTACAGCGTGAGGTTGAAGAAATTTTTGAAGGAAATATAGGGTTTGTTGGTCAAAATGATTTCAATGTTGTCCTTAAAGATACAGCATTATGCATTACTGATTATTCTTCCGTGTCTTTTGAGTTTAACCTGTTAAATATACCTGTTATTTTTCTTCAGTTTGATTACGATTTTTACAAACATGAACGTGGGCATTTTATGAACTCGCCTAATGATTTTTTGGGAGTAACGGTCAGAACAATAGATGAATTGGAAAATATATTTTCTTTTGAAAACTTTGATAAGGCATTGACATTAAAGGCCAGACGTAATCGTGCCATCGTAAGACAGGACTATCCTAATTTTGGTAAATCAAATTATCTTATAGATAAGTTGCTCGAAAAAAAACAAAATCATATCGTATATTTTTGTTATAACTTATATGGTGTCGGAGGAACAGTTCAGACTGTAATTAATCAAGCGAATTACTTAGTATCAATTGGTTATATGGTCACTGTGATATCATTACGTAGAACAGAAGCGATACCCAAACTCAATTTAGACCCGAGTGTAAGATTAGAGTATCTTAATGACGCAAGAAGCAAAGGTAAGTTTCGAAATAAATATGAAAACTTGCTATCAAAATTTAAATCAAGGTTATTTAAGAAAACTGAAGATTTATATTCTGGATTGTCTATTTTAACCGATTTAAAACTAATTCTTATTCTACGAACACTGAGAAATTGTACTCTCGTTGGTACTTTTCCCGGATTATGTGTCAATATCATAAAATATAGTCATAATTCCAATGTTGTTATGGCTCAGGAGCATAAAGAATTTAGTTCACATAGTGATGAAATCCAACAGTCGATACTGAGGACTTACCGGAAAGCACACAAAGTGATCGCATTAACAAGATTCCAAAAGGAGGAGTATATTAATAATGGTATATTTAATGTAACAAATATACCTAATGGAATCGAAGATAAACTTTCTATGATTAAAGGGTGTAGCAATATACTCTCTCCTAAGAGAATAGTATCATTTGGTCGACTAGTTGAAATAAAACAATTTAATTTATTGATAGAGTCTTTTGCTTTAATTGCTAAAAAATACCCAGACTGGAATCTTGATATATATGGTGATGGTGATAAGAAAGAATCATTATTAAAAATGATTGCAGATTATGATTTATCAGAACAAGTAAGGATTTGTGAACCAACATCTTTGGTTTATGAGGAGATTTATGCTAGTTCATTCTGTGCTCTTACTGCGTTCAAAGAACCTTTTGGTATGGTTTATATTGAAAGTTTTAGCATGGGTAAACCGGTTATTAGTTATGACATTGGTTATGGGCCAAAAGAATTTTTGAAAGATGGCTATAACTCTCTTATATCACCTTGCTTTGATACCGTAGATTTTTCCAGAAAAATGGAAATGCTAATGAATGATGAAACGTTACTAAAAAAACTTGGTGAGGGGGCACGAAGAACGTATATAGATCACTATGAAATTTCAAAAGTTATGAAGAGTTTTATTAACGAGTGCTCTAAATGACAAAATTAACCAAACTACTAACTAAGCCACGTTTGTTCTTCAGTGATGCGTTAGTAAAAAGAACTAATAGTCTAATAGTAAATGGACATAAAGCTATGAAACAAGAGAATGGGAATGCTCAACATCTTTTAGCAGTAAACAATGGAACGGTTAGAGTCAATTTAGTTATTATTGATAATATTGATAATTTAAATAAAAATAAAAGTAATGTATTAAAATATCAATGTAGGACATTAGAGAAATATACATATTTCGATAGAGTGTCATATATATCGGATTCTATTGAAAGTTCTAATGCTAATTATGCAGTGTATAAAAGCTATAATGATTTCTATGAGAAAGTTATATCCAGAAGCTCACTTCGACTTGAGTATTTTGTTTTTGTTGGACTGAACTTTTTCTTCTTACGCGAGGCTGGCTTTGATTATTTTGTTAATGAAGAAATGTCAGGTATTACTTATATAAAAAAACAAATATCAAAAAATAATACATTGCAGGATTTATTTTCTAGCATTTATGGCAGTTTTGAGTACAAATTTAATCCTGTGGAGAATTATTGTTGCGTTAATAATTTAATTTTAAATCAGTATCATCAAGTTTTATTTAAAATAAATGATTTGGATTCTTACTTTTTTAAATTTCTGCCGGTTGTAAATGCTGTAAATTGTTACGGAAGAAATTGCTCGGAAACTAAAATACAATTTGCCAATCTTAATGGAGGTCATCATGAGAAACTAACATGGTTGCAAACTGTTCATGGTTCTGGTAGGTGTCCATTAGCAATTACATTTAATAAGATGAGGAAGGAAGTTGATGATGAATACTCTACTTTTCTCGACTCTATAGTGCCACATACTTCTAAACTCGAAAATGAAATTATTATTAGTATTCCAAAAAACAAACTAAACTTAGAATAAATAAATTCGAGTATACTAACTTTTTGAATGAATACTGGCCATTATTGTTATAGATGCTCACGATCAAAGGTCTCTAATGGAGATAATATCTTATTAGAGATCTGATTGTTTATTTTAAAATTCGTAGCGTTGATTAGGTTTTGAAATGGATTTATATCAAAAGATTTTATATGCTAACGGTATATTTATTGAGTGTATTAAGATGATGTGAACGTCAATATATAAGTACACTTCTAAATTAAATATCTTTCTGATAATCGTATAGTTTGTTGTACTCTGGATATACTTCAAATTTTATATTTGTTGATGCTGAGGTAAATTAATGTTTCGGAAAATAAGAAAACTTTTCAATCGACCTAATATTTTTTTTAGAGATGCCTTGTTAAATAAATATCCTCTTCATCTCACCCAGGGAGTAACTCATTTTGGTGGGGAAAATAGCATCATTGATGCTTGTGAAAATATTGATAATCAATTCATTCCTGATTTTGACATAGATGTGGTTTATACTTGGGTTTCGGATCTGGACCTGCAATGGAAAAATAAAAGAGACACTTATTCTCATCTGTGGGACGGTCATACGACACCTCATGCACTAGAAAAATCTAGGTTTGATGATCATAATGAAATTTACTATTCGCTATTAAGCTTGGAAATGTATATGCCCTGGGTTCGTAATATCTATATTATTACGGATTCTCAAATTCCTCCGACTCCTATAGGTATTAGAGAAAAAGTACATATTGTAGACCATCGTGATATAATTCCTGAAAAATATTTACCAACTTTTAACTCTCATGTGATCGAAGCATGTCTTCACAATATTAATGATCTGTCCGAGCATTTTATCTATTTTAATGATGATTTTTTTGTGGCACGTGAAATCAGCGCAGCTCATTTTTTTCACTCAAATGAAATTGCAAGTATATTTATTGGGAATAAAAATATAAATTTCGAACATGATAAACTTACATCTACATCAATAGCTTGTAAAAATAGCAATGATCTTTTTTTGGAGATGTTTGATATAACTTTTAATCATAATCTTGTTCACACTTATGTGCCGCTACGTAAAAGTTATTATATATTAGCGTATGATATCTTTGGTGAGCGTATTTTGAATTTCTTAACTAATAAATTTAGGTCTACAACAGATATAAATATGGCTACTTTTTTTGTACCTTATCTACAGTATATTTATGGCGTGTCAACGCCTAAAATTGATATAAGCTACTATTTTAATATCCGCTCACCAACTGCGTCATTCTACTATGATCGATTACTAGATGCGAAAGCTGGCAATAATTTACCCCATTCTTTTTGTGCAAATGATTTTAGTTCTTGTGAATTTCCATATGCAAATTGTCATGATGAGTTTAATAAGTTCGCGCAAAAATTTTACGATTATTTTAATTGACTAATTAAGTTTTGTGAAAATATCCAATAAATGATGTGAGTAGATAGGGATTATTATGGCATTTCATGAGAAAAAATTCGATCATATGAATGGAACAACTATAACATATATTGAAGATCCATATCCTATTGAAAATTATCGAGGAGAGCGAAAATTAATAATTATTTTTCAATCTCTTGGTGATGAAAAATCAAGTGATGATGATAAACGATATCCTTATACTCTTTTAGCCGGTCTAAAACACTTTAACGTCAGGAAGATATATATTAAAGATGATCATGGGATGGTTGGCGATTATTATCTTGGTATTAATGGAACTCTTAATACTAAAGATGCAGTAATTTACTTTATAAATGAGAAAATTAAAGAATATAAACTCCTTAAGGAAGATGTCATAATGTTAGGTTTTTCAAAGGGAGGATACGCTGCATTGCTTTTTTCTCATGAAATTGGGGTAGGTGCTGCTATCTGTGCAATACCTCAGTTTGATTTAGTTAAATGGATTGATAAATTTAAGTCCCATCTTTCGTATATATACCCTAAGGAAGCGAGTGACTCTGATAAAGAGTTTTACTCTGAGCATTTAGGTGAAGTTATTAGGAGAACATTGACTCCTCCAGGGAGGATATATCTAGTTACATCACGAAATGATGAAACATATTCTGATCATATACCTCATTTAATAGATGCTATTAATTATATGAAAAGAAGTAAACTTATTGTTTTTCACAATGATGAAATGTATGTCACTCGCCACAACAATGTTGTTAAAAATTCATTAAATGAAATTATGTTTTTCATAAGTAGTGAGTTGGTTTCATCTCGATTAAAAAATAATATGTGATTTATATCAACCCCATGTATTGAAAATTTAAAACGTGAAAGTAATTTGGAGCTTTATATTGTCAAAAATGGCTTGAGGTATGGTAAATATTATACAGCGATTAAATATCAGCGGTGAGTAGGGAGATGGATTGTTATCCATGTTTCATTGGACGGGATATGATGAAAAATATAGAGCAAAAGACAAATGGTTTTATAAGTATTATGGATTTAGGTTTCTAGGATTAATTAAATGTAAGTATTTTGAAGTCACTGTAAGAACCACTTCCCTTCAGTAATATTCTTTTTATGAGTCACCTGATATTGCACCATTTCAGGTGATTTCTTTCCATAAAACACTGCATTAATTTGAGTGTTTACACGTAAATATTTGCTGAATTTCTTGAATAACCTCGTGTCAGGCTTAAAGTGAGCACCCCAGTATTGATTTAAATGTCCTTGGTAAGTCAACCCTTTAATATCATATAGAGCTTGCCCTAATACCTTAAGTGGCTTATTGTGAATAAGCGCAGATATCCCAGCAGTGCTATTGATAGTTATGACGGCTTTCGTATGGGTCAGCAAACGTGGCATTGGCAGATCGTGCACATAAATCACCCTATTACTTACACCATATAGTTTGCCTAATTTTTTAATTAACGGTGCATACAGGCGGTGTCCGCGATCCATCGGATGGTGTTTGAACACCAAAAAATCTGCTGGTGAAGCTTTTTTAGAAAATGAGTACATAACATCATTAATATAATTACGCACATCCTTATACGGGCTATGATTTCGAATCTGGCTGTCGTTGTATACTTGTAGAATGGCCAAAAAGTAGCGTTTATCCAATGTTGTTTTCAGCAACGTCATCACGTGTCGTTCTTTGTAGCGATACCACTGTTTACGCCAGCCGGCACGGATCCAACATTTGGCTTCATACCAGGGGGAAAAGACTTTATGGTGTCTGTATTGAGGAAATTGGGTCCGATATATCCAACTGATCAGGTAATACCACATAGCATGCCAGATACGCAGGTTAGTTGAAGGCTTTAAACTCTGAACCTCCAGCTCCGGTTGTGGGGGTAAATTGCGGTAAAACTCTGGCTCTCTAGGAATTGAGGAATAAGCATTAACGCCGCCTTTCTCGAGAGTAATGAAGTGCGGTCGTAAGTACCCCTCTTCAAAGGCCAGAAAACGTACCCCTTTGGCCTGCGCCCAGCGTTTTGCTGCCTGATGTAATTGGCGGCAATCACCAAAGCACAGAATGGTATCAAATGGATTTTCTTGCCATGTCTCTTTTAACCAATGTGGAAACTCCCTCGGTGTCTTCGTGTAGGCCAGATATTGCCGCTTCCGGCAATAAAAACGGTCGCCGGCATTAAAAACAACATTAGTGGCTTTACGTCCCTGCGATTCCAGCCATTCCGCCATCTCATTGAAAAACGGTCCCATTGGTCCTTGTAGTAGCAAGTAACTCTTACCAGAGAGAAGTGTATTGATCGTATTGCTGTTCATAGAGATCCTTCTCGTTATCTTGTTTTCATGGCGTTATAAAGCATTTGCAATTTTCGACTTTGCCGTTGCAGATACTGGCTTGCTCTGTGTTGGTTGAGACTTAAGTTCTGGCGCTTTTGAGCCAGCAACCAGTCAATGGCCATTTCAGGTGTAATGCACTGTTTCAGCTCCGGGTGAATGTAGATGGGGTAGCTAATCAGCGTTTGGTACAGCAAGTCGTTGAGTGAGATGCAGTTCTGTCGGCGCTCACAGGTGTGTTCATCAGTGGTTAACCCCCAGCCAGCATAGAAGGGAATGCCGTAGCAAAAGACTTTTTTACCATGTATGAGGGCTTCAAATCCTGATAGCGACGTCATAGTATGTACTTCATCAACCTGCTGAATACACTCGATAATATCGGCATCAAGTGCCACGCAATCAGCCAGTTGTTGCATATCTTTTTCTGCTATATGTCCAGGACGATTACCCACCAGAACGTCCGGGTGGGGTTTATAGATGATGAAGGCATTGGGGTAACGAGCACGAACGGTCTGCAATAATGCCAAATTAGTGTTGGTGGACCGTGTTCCGCGAGCCATGGAGGCATCGTTTTCAACCTGACCGGTAACCAGTAATTTTCGTTTCCCCGCGGTTACGCATGGAATTACCCATTGTTCACCAAGGTTATATTTGCTGAGTTTGGTGGCTATCAACTTTTGCCTCAGCGCTTCGGCACGTTGCTGCTGTTCTTTTGTCAGATGTGAATTGTTTAGTAAATTTTCCAGATCGCTTTGCCGCGTGGCATCGTAATAGATACCTGTTTTGTCGAGAACCAGGGATAGAGGAGGCTGTAGATCTGAACCCAAACCGGAAGATCGCAAGAAACCGTCTTCCATTCGCCAAACGGGAATCTCGCGCTGTGATGCTGCCACATGCCAGCGTTGCTCTCCTTTGATCCCCCATACCACGCAGATGTTGGCCCCCCGTCCACTGCGTGAGAAATTGACATGGTTTGTAGGTGTAGCCAGAAAAGGTTTTACTATGCTGCTTTTCCAAAGCGTCATACCCGGAGCCCAGAGATTTCCGTGGCGAGTCAGAAGGTATGTGCGTTGTAAATGGAGATATTCCAGCACATTTAATAGCGTACCAGGGTTACCTGTATACGGGTCGATATAGCGGCTATATTGCAGCCAGGCAGCCGCTACCAGAGCGGTAAGTGGGGCGCTTCCTCGGCGTGCGGCAAGTCTATCTGCGAATTGATGCCGATCATCGGTCAGGCCCCATCCTGCGTACCAGGGCAAACCGAAACAAATGACCTTTTTACCTGCCATCAGCGCCTCAATACCATATTGTGATGTTACGGTATAAACGGTAGAGACATGCCGTAGCAGTGATTGTGGGCTGAAATCTTCAGTTATAAGTCGAATACTTGGATCCTGGGCCAGGTTGTCAAAATATCCTTTCTTCTTACCTGTCAAAACATCAGGATGTGTTTTAACCCAAATTTTGCCTTCAGGATGCTCCCGTTTGGCACAGGACAACATCTCTGCGAATTGTCTCTCACTGGCACCGCCCAGAGTGATGGATACATCCCCGTAGGTTTGATCAATGACCAATGTCACGCCAGCATGGTGCCCTTCATTAAAGGGAAGTGAGTGGTTGTATTTTGAGAGATCGTTCTCAACCATGAAGGCCATCGCCCGCAGAGCATCGTGTTGTAAATGTGGCTCTTTAGCTTCCTTCTGAATGAGTACTTCCAGGCGGCTGGGACGGCTGGCATCGTAGTAAATGCTTAAATCATCAACGACCATGCCTAAAGGTGGCGTTCCATTGATGCCCAACCCTAATGAACGGGTAAAACCGTCTTCCAACCGCAGTATTGGCAGCCCGGCCTTTTTAGCCTGTTCTATTGGACGCTGAGAGACGGCTCGCTCTCCCCAGACGGCGATCGCGTCGACTGAATTTGGGGCCGAAAGATGTGACAGTTTATGGCACGCTTCACCTAAAAAATTCTGAAGGTGCGGGATCTGCCAGATACCTGAAGAGTAGATGCCTATCATCCCGAATGGCTTCCATGTTAGTGTTTTTTTGGTGGCGGAATCTCTCCGCCACCCTCTTTGTCTTACAGGTCCAGAATGACTTTTGCTGCTACAGCCAACTGATAAAGAATGGTGGAAATACCCCGTGTGACTTCCAGATTTTTAGTTTCATACATCGGCAGCACCATGATTTCATCGCCAGGTAGAACGTCGTCTACGTCGTCGGCATCTACCGCCGAACCATCCTGGTGAATAACGATGATTTTCGACTGACCGGACTTTTGAGTCAGACCGCCGCACTTCTCAATGTAATCATCCACATCCAACTTCTCGTTCCAGGATATTGCGTTGGGAAAAAGAACCGAACCATGGATCATAACTAATGAGGTTTTCTCCGGGATCGTAATAACGTCGCCATCTTCCAGGATGACGCTATCAAGATTACTTCCGTTAAGGACAACCTGACCTTTAGGCACCACGTTACGTGCTTTTGCTACGAAACGACTGACGAGTTGGGCTTCCTGCACACGCAGTCGAGCTTCTTCCTGCGTAGCGGATTGAGAGGACAAAGAAGCCTCTTCCAGTTTTTGCAAAGAGGTATTCAGCATCTCTTTCTGACGGGTCGCCACTGAGTGGCGGTAAAGCTGAATACTACTGAGTTGCGACATGTTGTTAGGTTTAATCTGCGCCAGCACCTGTTTCATTGTGGAGCCGTATGGCAATACGACAGCATGTTCACCAGAGTGAGCGCCTTCAATGCGAATCTGTATGGTGCCAGCGTAGCGGTCGGAGCTGATGATAAGTTTATCGCCATCCTGCAGGATTTTGCCTGGTGAACTGTTTAGTGGGTGATACTCCGTCCGCTTCATTGCCCCCTGCTGGCGGATAATAGTGAAATGCGTTGCTCCCGGTTTGGGACGCGACCATGCCAGCGCTTCTGAAACGGGAATGGTGCTATTGTGGAACTCGAAGTCATAGCTGTTATAAACATCACCTTCTACGCTAAAGGTGTATTGTCGAGGGCCGACGATAATTGTATCCCCATCGGAAAACTGAGAAAGATTCAGTGAACCATTGAGCAGAAAATCATAAAGATTGACGTGTGCACGTACACTCTTACCACGTTTCACAGTGATATCCACGTAGCTTCCTCGCTCACTATCCACTCCGCCCGCTTTACTCAGATAAGAGAGCAGCGAATCGGAGGCGACGCCGCCATATAGCCCGGGATTTCTGACGTACCCTGTGACGAATACTTTTACCGGTTGCGCCTGAAGAAGCGAAGCATAGACGTTGACATTCGACTGATAGACTTCTTTCACTTTGGTCGTCACTCGACTGTTTAACTGGCTGTTATTTATGCCGTTAACGTTCAGTGGGCCGATGTTGGGGACAAAAATGTTTCCTTTGGGATCGACGGGGAGGGCTCCGTCAAAATTAAATGCTCCCCACAATCTAATCTGAATGGTATCGCCAAGTCCGATAATGTAATTGGGATTAAAGCCGATACTGGCACCGCTATCAGCGGTGGTACCGGTAAACAGCTGAGCACCGAACATACGGCTTAACACCGGTGCAGGCGTTGGCATCGGTGTGTTATCAAAGCCGCTGTTGTCCGTGGTCTGTGTTTTGGCTACGAGTGCTTCAGGGAGTGCTGCAGCACCGGTTAGCTGCTGATCCGCAGTAATTCCGACAGCCAAAACCTGGCAGGATAGTAAGATGCTCAATACAAGAATCGATTTAACTAATTTCATAATAGACTCTGTCATTTATATCGGTGGCGGATATCATTCTTTGTGATCTTCAATAATGGCGATCAATAATTTGGTCGTACCAAAAAGCAGACAACACACTAATAACCAGCTCGCTAAGAGATAGGGGATGTTCGGAAAGCGAGATTCTTGCGGTAATTGTGGTGAGCTAATTATGGATAGCGTTTTTAGCTTACGTGCGCTTTCCATTCTGGTTTTCTCGATGGCTTTCAGCGCTAAGGCGTATATATCGGTATCAAATTTCACCGTGTTTTTGAGTTCTTCAAAATCAGCGGCCATGCTGTTAAGTTTTTTGCCATCAGGTGCGGTAATTTTGTTTTGCTCAACTTCAATCTGGGCTTGTAATGACTTAATGGCATTTTGGGTACTGACCACCTGAGGAGCATCTTCACGTAAATAGGTCAGCAGATTGCGTAGATCTGCCTCCATCTCTATTTTTTTACTCATCAGTGTATTGACCAGCGTACTGGCTGCTTCGGCTGAAGCTGCTGGGTCGAGTACATTATTATTATTTTGATACGCCAGAAGATGACTCTTACTGTTGTTCAGGCGATCTTTCGCCTGCTGTAGTTCATCCTCAGCAAACTGCATCTGCTCGCGTATGATTTTATGCGAGAGCTCATTAATAAAACGCTCTGACTCCTTAAGTATGGCTTGGTTAAATTGTTGAGCAAACTCAGGCGTGAAGCCTTGCGTCTGAATTGACAGTAAACCTGATTTTTCGTCGTAATCAACGCTCAGACGGGAGCGGTAGTATTCAAGGTAGCGTTCTGTGGTGATATCTATGGGAAGATGGTAAAGAAAGTCCCAGCCGCTTTGGCTGAAGGCTCGATGGAAATTGAGCTTCTTATCCAGGCTTTGTAGCATATCCGGAGAGTTAATGTACTCTTTCAGATACAGCGAGTCTTCCGCAGAAGAGGGGGTCGATGCGCCCAATATCAAGCCAACATTCAGACTGCTATTGTCGAGTTCGTTTTGACGTTTGACCGCGACTTTAGCTTCGCTGACGTAGCGAGGTTGACAGAAAATCACCAGATAGACAATTAGCAGGCACATCGGGGCCGCGATCATCGTTTTCCACAAATGATGCTGGATATCAATTTGGCGACATTTTTTGAAAATTGAACAGATCAGTCTTTTTTTTCTGGCAATAGAGTGATCGGGTAAAGTGTTTTTTATTTCCATGAGTTATTCGATGAGCTTAATTAATCGGTTGGGATGATAGAATATTCTTGGCGTGAGATATTCATCTATCCCATTGATTGCATTCTTTTTGCCGATACAACTCAAAATAAATAATGTGATGAAACATATCATTCCTTTGTATGTTATCAAATGAGTTTTAATATTGCTGGGGTCTATTTATACATAAACTATATAAGTTAATGTTTAATTGATGACGTATCTGTTTTTTTAGCACAGTTGTTAAAACACTACAACTGTGATTGTCTATTACTGGTTTTTCTTAGGTGGTATGTATTGAGAGTATTTATATTTTTTGATGGATATAGGAGAGGTGGCAATAAAATTACCATTTTTTTTATTCTCAAATGAATGATTATATTCTAACTTAAAATCGTATTAAGTTTTATTAAAGCGGATGGCAGAGCCATCCGCTAGAGTAGTATTACTTCGCAATACGCTTGTACTTGATACGCTTCGGTTCCAGCGCATCTGCACCCAGGGTACGTTTCTTGTACTCTTCGTATTCGGTAAAGTTACCTTCGAAGAACTCGACTTTGCCTTCATCCTGGTAATCCAGAATGTGGGTGGCGATACGGTCGAGGAACCAACGGTCGTGCGAGATAACCATGGCGCAACCCGGGAACTCCAGCAAAGCGTTTTCCAGCGCGCGCAGGGTTTCGATATCCAGGTCGTTTGTCGGTTCATCGAGCAGCAGCATGTTGCCGCCAACCTGCAGCAGCTTCGCGAGGTGCAGACGACCACGCTCACCACCGGACAGTTCGCCTACACGTTTACCCTGATCAACACCTTTGAAGTTGAAGCGGCCTACGTAGGCGCGGCTTGGCATTTCAGTGTTGCCGATACGCATAATATCCAGCCCACCGGATACTTCTTCCCACACGGTTTTGCTGTTATCCATAGCGTCACGGAACTGGTCGACGGAGGCCAGCTTGACGGTTTCACCCAGTTCGATGGTGCCGCTGTCAGGTTGTTCCTGACCGGACAGCATACGGAACAGAGTCGATTTACCCGCGCCGTTCGGACCGATAATACCGACGATAGCCCCTTTCGGTACGGAGAAGCTCAGGTCGTCGATCAGCACACGATCGCCGTAGGATTTACGCAGGTTGCTGACCTCAACGACTTTATCGCCCAGACGTGGTCCTGGTGGAATAAACAGTTCGTTGGTTTCGTTACGTTTCTGGTACTCGGTGTTGTTGAGCTCTTCAAAGCGAGCCAGACGGGCTTTGCCCTTAGACTGACGGCCTTTGGCACCCTGACGCACCCATTCCAGTTCTTTCTCAATGGATTTGCGGCGGGCCGCTTCCTGAGAGGCTTCCTGTGCCAGACGCTGATCTTTCTGCTCCAGCCAGGAAGAGTAGTTACCTTCCCAAGGAATACCTTCGCCGCGGTCCAGCTCCAGAATCCATCCGGCAACGTTATCGAGGAAGTAACGGTCGTGGGTAATCGCCACCACAGTGCCTTCGAAGTCGTGCAGGAAGCGTTCCAGCCACGCAACAGATTCGGCATCCAGGTGGTTGGTTGGTTCGTCGAGCAGCAGCATGTCTGGCTTTTCCAGCAACAGGCGGCATAGCGCGACACGGCGGCGTTCACCACCGGAGAGCTTCTCAATTTTTGCATCCCAGTCTGGCAGACGCAATGCGTCAGCGGCACGTTCGAGCTGCACGTTGAGATTATGACCGTCGTGCGCCTGAATAATCTCTTCAAACTTGCCCTGTTGTGCGGCGAGCTTGTCGAAATCAGCATCGGGTTCAGCGTACTTCGCATACACTTCATCCAGGCCTTTCAGGGCGTTAACGACTTCGGCAACAGCTTCTTCAACCGATTCACGAACGGTATGTTCCGGGTTCAGTTTCGGTTCCTGCGGTAGGTAACCGATCTTGATACCTGGCTGTGGACGTGCTTCGCCCTCGATGTCGGTGTCAATGCCGGCCATGATGCGCAGCAGGGTAGATTTACCCGCGCCGTTCAGACCGAGCACGCCGATTTTGGCGCCAGGGAAGAAACTCAGAGAGATGTTTTTAAGAATATGACGTTTCGGCGGAACCACTTTGCCGACACGATGCATGGTATAAACGAATTGAGCCACGTTGGACTTCGCCTCTTTTATAGTGATGAATAGTTATCAAAGGCGAAGTGTAGCCTTTTTCACGGTCTAATCCCAGCCAGCAGACCTCACCCGCAACAAAAGTAAAAAAGTGTCCGGAACGTGGCACATTCTGTAATGTCTGGTTAGCATAAATCTATTAAGCGGCATGATGCTGCACAGACGTAACACGACAAGAGGAAGAGCTTGTGGACAAAGCCAAAAAATTTACCTGGCACCTACTGGCTGCCAGCGTATGTCTGCTGACGGTAAGTCAAATGGCGCGGGCCGATTCTCTGGATGAGCAGCGTAACCGCTATGCGCAAATTAAGCAGGCCTGGGATAACCGACAGATGGATGTTGTAGAGCAGATGATGCCTGGCCTGAAGAGCTATCCTCTGTATCCCTATCTCGAATATCGTCAGATAACTGACGATCTCATGAATCAACCCACCATTACTGTAACGAATTTTGTGCGTGCCAATCCTACGTTGCCTCCAGCCCGCACATTGCAATCGCGTTTTGTGAACGAGCTGGCTCGTCGGGAAGACTGGCGCGGATTGTTAGCGTTTAGCCCGGATAAACCCGGTACTACCGAAGCGCAATGTAACTATTACTATGCGAAATGGAGCACCGGGCAAGCAGAGGAAGCCTGGCAGGGGGCGAAAGAGCTTTGGCTGAGCGGAAAAAGTCAGCCCAATGCCTGTGACAAATTATTCGGCGTTTGGCGGGCATCGGGCACTCAGGATCCGCTGGCTTATCTGGAACGTATTCGCCTGGCGATGAAAGCAGGTAATTCGGGGCTGGTGACTGCGCTGGCAGGACAGATGCCAGCCGAGTATCAGACCATAGCTTCGGCGATCATCGCGCTGGCAAATGATCCTAATTCCGTTATGACATTTGCCCGCACGACCGGAGCAACGGATTTCACTCGCCAGATGGCGGCGGTGGCGTTTGCCAGTGTTGCGCGTCAGGATGTGGAAAATGCACGTTTGATGATCCCGTCACTGGCGCAGGCGCAGCAGCTTAATGACGATCAAACTCAGGAGCTGCGTGATATCGTCGCCTGGCGCCTGATGGGCAATGATGTTACCGACGAGCAGGCGAAATGGCGTGATGACGCTATTATGCGATCGCAATCCACCACGCTTGTGGAACGTCGCGTGCGGATGGCGCTGGGAACTGGCGATCGGCGTGGTCTGAATACCTGGCTGGCGCGCTTGCCGATGGAAGCCAAAGAGAAGGATGAATGGCGCTACTGGCAGGCGGATCTGTTGCTGGAGCGGGGGCGTGATGCCGAAGCGAAAGAGATCCTGCATTCTTTGATGCAGCAGCGCGGTTTCTATCCAATGGTAGCGGCGCAAAAGTTGGGTGAAGAGTATGAGTTGAAGGTCGACAAAGCACCTACAGATGTCAACTCTGCCCTGACTCAGGGACCTGAAATGGCACGCGTACGTGAGTTAATGTACTGGAACATGGATAATACTGCGCGCAGTGAATGGGCGAATCTGGTCACCAGCCGCACGAAGTCTGAACAGGCGCAACTGGCGCGTTACGCATTCAACAACCACTGGTGGGATCTGAGCGTGCAGGCAACGATCGCCGGCAAACTCTGGGATCATCTGGAAGAGCGTTTCCCTTTGGCCTACAAAGATCTGTTTTCTCGCTACACCAGCGGGAAGGATATTCAGCAAAGCTACGCGATGGCAATTGCGCGTCAGGAAAGTGCCTGGAACCCGAAAGTAAAATCACCGGTTGGAGCCAGTGGGTTGATGCAGATTATGCCGGGCACAGCGACGCATACGGTGAAAATGTTCTCGATTCCAGGTTACAGCAGCCCCAGTCAGTTGCTGGATCCTGAAACCAATATCAACATCGGTACCAGCTATTTGCAGTATGTATATCAGCAATTTGGCAACAACCGCATTTTTGCTTCTGCGGCCTATAACGCCGGGCCGGGACGCGTTCGCACCTGGCTTGGTAATAGCGCTGGGCGAATTGACGCAGTGGCATTTGTTGAAAGTATTCCTTTCTCTGAGACAAGAGGGTATGTGAAAAACGTTCTGGCTTATGACGCCTATTATCGCTATTTCCTGGGGGATAAACCGGAGTTGATGAGCAACGCAGAATGGCAACGTCGTTACTGATCGAGTCGAGTGTGTTATGCTATCGTACTCGTTAAAGAGTACAAAAGGGGGAAGCAAGCGCGCTTCCCCCATAACGATGGCGACACTTTATGACTCAGCAATCACCCTATTCAGCAGCGATGGCAGAACAGCGTCACCAGGAGTGGTTACGTTTTGTCGACCTGCTTAAACACGCCTACGATCAGGATTTACACCAACCACTGCTTAATTTGATGTTAACGCCAGATGAGCGCGAAGCGCTGGGTACGCGCGTGCGCATCATTGAAGAACTTCTGCGCGGTGAGATGAGTCAGCGTGAGTTAAAAAATGAGCTCGGGGCCGGGATCGCCACAATTACACGTGGTTCTAACAGCCTCAAGTCGGCGCCAGTAGAGCTGCGTCAGTGGCTGGAGCAGGTACTGCTCGGAAAAAATTGAATTTCCTGATGGCGATGCTGCCGCATTTTATCAGGCCTACAAATGACGCTGAGCCGTATGCCGGATAAGGCGAAGCCGCCATCCGGCACAACGCTACCAATACACCGCGTTATGAAACGGGCTAAGCGCCAGAATTACTGCCTGGTGGTAAACGCTGGAGCGCGTCAGTTTTCCTGCAGTAAAGACACCAATTGCTCCCTCTTTACGGCCGATCTCATCAATACCCGTATACTGTGACATCACCGGACCGAGTGCTTCCCCCTGACGGACCTTTTCGAGAATAACCGCAGGCAGCGGTAACGTTGCTGAACGCGCTTCGCCTCGCTGCGCGCCATTATCAATCACCACCCAACTGAACGTGGCGTCATCATCAATTCCTGCTTCGATGGCTACCCAGAAATCGGCCTGCGGATGCAGACGGCGCGCGTTTTCAACCCGATTTCGTGCGCCAGTACGCGTTTCCTGACTTCCAAAAGGTTGTTCTGGCACACCACTCTCGACGGCAGCGGGTTCGATATGGCAGGATCCTTCACCGAAAATCTCTTCAAATGCCTGTAGAATTGCCTGAATTTTGGCAGGATTGGTGGTAGCAGAGATAACCTTGTGCATAATTAAGCTCGGTTTGAAAAAATTCATCGCAGTCTATTCTATATAATTTGAGTGACAGGAAGGCGGCAAGCGAGAAAACCCCCCTGGTGCATAGATAACTATGTGGCTGGGGGAGCGACTAATCTGTCAGGAACAGATTTGAACGCCGCAAAGCGGCGGCCCGTAAGGGCGAGGCTCATGGATGAGCCGAGTAACTCGTAGCCAACGCATCTGCCACTCAAAGTATGACGAGTATATAACGGAAAAAACGCATGTTACAGGTATACCTTGTTCGCCATGGTGAGACGCAGTGGAACGCCGAGCGACGTATTCAAGGCCAGTCAGATAGCCCACTGACCGCTAAAGGTGAGCAGCAAGCCATGCAGGTCGGCGAACGCGCGCGCTCGCTTGGCATTACTCATGTCATCAGTAGCGATTTAGGTCGTACACGACGCACCGCAGAAATCATTGCCCAGGCTTGTGGCTGTGATATTACCTTTGATGCCCGACTGCGCGAGTTGAATATGGGGGTGCTGGAAAAGCGCCATATTGATTCTCTGACGCAAGAGGAAGAGGGTTGGCGTCGCCAGTTGGTGAATGGAACGGTTGATGGCCGCATCCCGGAGGGAGAATCGATGCAGGAGTTGGGGGAACGTGTTAACGCCGCCCTGGCATCCTGTCTGGATCTTCCACAGGGAAGTCGTCCACTGCTGGTGAGTCACGGTATTGCTCTGGGTTGTCTGGTGAGCACGATTCTGGGATTGCCAGCATGGGCGGAACGCCGGTTGCGTCTGCGTAACTGCTCAATTTCCCGCGTCGATTATCAGGAAAGTTTGTGGCTGGCGCCGGGATGGGTTGTCGAAACGGCAGGGGACATATCGCATCTGGATGCCCCTGCGTTAGATGAACTACAGCGTTAGCGGCGAATAGGGATAAGGAATTCGCAGCGCAGATTAATAGGGCGATCGCCTGCTTTGGCATCTTCTGCCGGATAGTATCGCTCTATATCCTGACCTTTACGGCGAGTGAGGTTTAGCATCGGCATACAGGTGCCGTAAACCGTCAGGATAAATTCCTGCACGCCTGTCCCCAGTCCTTCATACGTAAACATCACGTATTCGCCACCCTGCAACAGGATCGGTTGTGCTGATTGCACATATCCATTGGCCTGTTCTGGCGTTAATGCAGTTGTATAGAACACTTCCTGCTCGTCATCTTTTTCAAAGCTTGGACGCGTTTCGTTTAGTCCGTATAGAACAGGCGGGATCGCCGGAGCCTGGCTGAGGAAGTCGCGCCAGAACTGAATACGCATTTCATGACGGAAATCTGAGATCTGTTCCAGTGAGCAGGAGTAACTTTGCGTGGTGCCGAGCAGTTGCGTATCTTCCAGGGTCACGAACTGATGCGGTGGCATAGCAAATTCCCCGAGTCGCATCGGCGGACGAATACCAAAAGCGCTCCATTCTGGCGAGCGGCGATACAGCGCAGGCGTCTGCGCAAATTGCTTTTTGAACGCGCGAGTAAACGTTTGTTGAGAGTCGAAACGGTATTGCAGGGCAATATCAAGAATGGGGCGAGCAGTCAGACGAAGCGCCACTGCAGACTTCGATAAACGACGGGCGCGGATATAGGCGCCAATAGCATGGCCCGTCACGTCCTTAAACATTCTCTGCAGGTGCCACTTGGAATAGCCCGCTTTTGCCGCCACATTGTCAAGCGACAGGGGCTGATCCAGATGACCTTCCAGCCAGACTAATAGGTCGCGAATAATGCCAGCCTGATCCATAAAATATCCTCATCCTTTCAACAACGAGTACCTGACGTCAGGTATGTGGATAATAGCATTTTTTGCTGTTTTAGCATTCAGTGTTTTTTTTGCTCATAAATGCTTTTTTCGGGCATACGAAAGCGTGATTATTGTAATCCTGTGATCTGTATACGTTTTATCTTAGAATGTCGAATAATTACACAGAGTAACTTTTAAAAATGGTAACAATATGAAATATAAGAGCTTAGTCATTTCCTCAATTTTGCTGATGCTGGCGCAGGTTGCCCATGCCGAGCAAGTTGGTTCTGTCGATACGGTATTCAAAATGTTTGGACCAGATCATAAAATTGTGGTCGAAGCTTTTGACGATCCGGATGTTACCAATGTGACCTGCTACGTTAGCCGAGCGAAAACCGGCGGCATCAAGGGCGGGTTAGGACTGGCTGAAGATACTTCCGATGCCGCGATCTCTTGTCAGCAGGTGGGGCCGATTGAACTGAGCGACCGAATCAAGAATGGCAAAGCTGAGGGTGAGGTTGTCTTTAAGAAACGTACATCGTTGGTGTTTAAGTCCTTACAGGTAGTGCGTTTTTATGATGCGAAACGTAATACGCTGGCATATCTGGCCTATTCAGATAAGGTTGTTGACGGGTCGCCTAAAAATGCCATCAGTGCAGTACCCATCATGCCGTGGCGACAATAACAAGGAAGCAAGATGCAACAGCCGTTGATCTGGTTGGTTGAGGATGAGCAGGGAATTGCTGACACGCTTATCTACATGCTGCAACAGGAAGGTTTTAGTGTCGAAGCGTTTGAGCGCGGGTTGCCGGTGCTGGAAAAAGCGCGACAGCACTGCCCTGATGCGATAATCCTCGATGTTGGTTTACCTGATATCAGCGGCTTTGAGCTATGCCGGCGCTTGTTGGAACATCACCCGGCTTTACCCATTCTCTTTCTGACCGCACGCAGCGATGAAGTGGATCGTCTTCTGGGGCTGGAAATTGGCGCGGATGACTATGTTGCGAAACCCTTCTCGCCGCGTGAGGTCTGTGCCCGTGTACGCTCGCTGCTCCGACGGGTGAAAAAATTTTCCGCTCCATCATCGTCGACGCGTTTTGGTGATTTTGAACTTAATGAACCTGCCGCGCAGATCGCCTGGTTTGGCATACCGCTAAGCCTGACCCGCTATGAATTCCTGCTGCTGAAAACATTGCTGATGTCGCCGGGACGTATCTATTCTCGCCAACAGTTGATGGATTTAGTCTGGGCCGATGCTCAGGATACCTTTGACAGGACTGTCGATACGCATATTAAAACGTTGCGTGCCAAACTGCGGGCGATTAATCCCGAACTCTCGCCGATTAACACTCATCGCGGTATGGGGTATAGCCTGAGGAGCGTCTGATGCGCATCGGCATGCGTTTGCTGCTGGGCTACTTTCTGATCGTGGCCGTTGCTGCCTGGTTCGTTTTGTCTATCTTTGTGCAGGAGATTAAGCCTGGCGTTCGCCGTGCTACAGAAGGCACCCTGATTGATACAGCTACGTTATTAGCCGCGCTGGCTCGTGATGATCTTCTTTCAGGCGACCCTGCTAACGGCAAGTTGGCGCAGGCATTTTCGCAACTGCACGATCGTCCTTTTCGCGCCAATATCAGCGGTATTAACAAAGTGCGAAATGAGTACCATGTCTACATGACGGACGCACAGGGTAGGGTGTTGTTTGACTCTGCCAACAAAGCCGTCGGTGAAGATTATTCCCGCTGGAACGACGTTTGGTTAACGCTGCGCGGGCAGTATGGCGCACGTAGTACGCCACAAAATTCAGACGATCCGGAAAGCTCAGTCATGTACGTTGCCGCACCGATTATAGATGGCGGGCGTATTATCGGCGTTCTTAGCGTCGGCAAACCGAATGCGGCAATGGCACCGGTTATTAAGCGTAGTGAACGGCGGATGCTATGGGCGAGTGCGGTGTTGCTGGGTATTGCATTGGTGATTGGCGCAGGGATGGTGTGGTGGATAAACCGATCTATTGCCAGACTGGCGCGCTATGCTGATTCCGTAACGGAGAATCGACCCGTTGCCTTACCTGATTTAGGCAGCAGTGAGCTACGTAAACTGGCGCAGGCGCTGGAAAGTATGCGTCTGAAGCTGGAGGGTAAGAATTACATTGAGCAGTACGTCTACGCGTTAACGCATGAACTGAAAAGTCCACTGGCAGCTATTCGCGGTGCGGCGGAGATTTTGCGTGAAGGCCCGCCGCCTAATGTGGTTGCGCGCTTTACCGAAAATATTCTGACGCAAAATGCGCGCATGCAGGTGCTGGTTGAAACCCTGCTACGGCAGGCGCGACTGGAAAACCGGCAGGATATTTCATTCATCCCCGTGGCGGTAGATGCGCTATTTGTTCAGTTGCGTGACGCGCGTAGCGTCCAGTTAGCGGCTAAGAACATCACGCTTACTATTGTGCCTTCATCACTGATTGTCGCGGCTGATCCTGCGTTACTGGAGCAGGCAGTAGGTAATTTACTTGATAACGCCATCGACTTCACACCGGAGAAGGGAAACATTATTCTTAGTGCATATCAGCAGGATGAGAGAGTCACATTGCAGATTACGGACAGCGGAAGCGGTATCCCTGACTTTGCGCTGCCACGTATTTTTGAACGTTTTTACTCGCTCCCCCGTGAGAATGGGCAGAAGAGCAGTGGTTTAGGTCTGGCATTTGTGAGCGAAGTCGCGCGACTGCTTAAAGGTGAAGTGGTACTGCATAACCGTCCCGAAGGTGGGGTGCAGGCTTCGTTGACGCTTCACCGTCACTTCACATAACTTCAAACTCCCCGCACATAGCTGTTTTACCTTGCTGGCATTGCAAAGGAGAACGCTATGTTGAAATCCCCCCTGTTTTGGAAAATAGTCACCTTAAGTGGTGCAATGCTGCTGTTATTAATTCCTCTGACAATGGTCAGACAAATTATCGTTGAGCGATCGGATTACCGCAGTGCAGTAGAAGATGCCATCCGACAGAGTACCAGTGGGCCGCAGAAGATGGTTGGTCCACTGATCGCTATTCCCGTGACAGAAGTTTATACCGAGCTGGAAGATGACAAAAAGGTCCAGCGTAAGCGCAGCTTTATCCATTTCTGGCTGCCAGAGTCGTTAATGGTAGAGGCAAATCAGGACGTCGAAGCACGAAGGATCGGTATTTACGAGGGACAGGTCTGGCATAACGGTATGTCAGTGCGGGCAGAGTTTAATGCTGAGCGTCTGAGTGAATTGAATCATCCGAATGTGACTGTGGGGAAACCGTTTATTGTGGTTGGTGTAGGTGATGCCCGAGGTATTGGCGTAGTCAATGCACCTCAGGTCAACGGAGTTTCACTAACGGTTGAGCCCGGAACGGGGTTGAATGGGCGTGCTCAGGGGATCCATATTCCGCTACCGGATGCCGACTGGGTGGAGAAGGATCTCAGTCTGGCATTGTCACTCAATCTGAGTGGAACCGGAGATTTCTCTGTCGTTCCGGTGGGGCGTAGCAGCGAAATGACCTTAACCAGCAACTGGCCTCATCCCAACTTTCTGGGGGACTTTCTTCCGGCAAAGCGCGAAGTCAGCGAGTCAGGGTTTAAGGCCCAATGGCAAAGCAGTTGGTTTGCCAATAACCTGGGCGAACGCTTTGAGGGGGAGAAAATTGGCTGGCAGGGAATGCCTGCATTTAGCGTAGCTGTGGCCACGCCTGCGGATCAGTATCAATTGACGGACAGAGCAACAAAGTATGCCAGCTTGTTAATAGTACTGACCTTTATGTCTTTCTTTGTACTCGAGTGTATGAGCAATCTTCGTCTGCATCCCATGCAGTATCTGCTGGTGGGGTTATCGCTGGTGATGTTTTATCTGTTGCTGTTGGCGCTGTCAGAACATATTGGCTTTAAGGCGGCGTGGATCATTGCCAGCATGGTTGGTGCGTTGATGAACGGCGTTTATTTACAGGCGATATTGCAGGGATGGCGTAACAGTATTTTGTTCACAGTGGCGCTGCTGTCTCTGGATGGGGTGATGTGGGTGCTGTTGCGTTCGCAGGACAGCGCTTTACTGCTGGGTACCGGTGTGCTGTTGTTAGCGCTATGCGGGATCATGTTCCTGACGCGTCATCTTGACTGGCACTCGCTTGCTCAACCAAAGCCAAAAGACGTTCAAACCGCTGAGAATGACGGGCTGCGTTTGTGGAAATAGGGCAATGATGAAATGAAAAACGGCGCATAAAGCGCCGTTTTTATACCAGTCAGAATCGAATTAATCCTGCAGGTCGCCGCAGAAGCGGTAACCTTCACCGTGAATGGTCGCGATGATTTCTGGTGTATCCGGCGTGGATTCGAAATGTTTACGAATGCGGCGGATTGTTACATCAACGGTACGGTCATGCGGTTTCAGTTCGCGACCGGTCATTTTTTTCAACAGTTCTGCGCGAGACTGGATTTTGCCCGGATTCTCACAGAAGTGAAGCATGGCACGGAATTCACTGCGTGGCAGTTTATACTGCTCGCCGTCAGGACCGATTAGAGAACGGCTGTTAATATCCAGTTCCCAACCATTGAACTTGTAGCTTTCGACGCTACGACGCTCTTCGCTGACCGTGCCCAGATTCATGGTACGGGACAGCAGGTTACGAGCACGGATAGTCAGTTCACGTGGGTTAAACGGCTTGGTGATGTAATCGTCAGCGCCGATTTCGAGGCCGAGAATTTTGTCGACTTCGTTATCACGGCCCGTCAGGAACATCAGCGCAACGTTAGCTTGTTCACGTAGTTCACGCGCTAACAGAAGACCGTTTTTGCCTGGCAGATTGATATCCATAATCACAAGGTTGATGTCATATTCAGAGAGGATCTGATGCATTTCCGCGCCATCTGTCGCCTCGAATACATCATAGCCTTCCGCTTCGAAAATGCTTTTCAACGTGTTGCGTGTTACTAACTCGTCTTCAACGATAAGAATGTGCGGGGTCTGCATGTTTGCTACCTAAATTGCCAACTAAATCGAAACAGGAAGTACAAAAGTCCCTGACCTGCCTGATGCATGTCGTAAATTAACATGATCGGCGTAACATGACTAAAGTACGTAATTGCGTTCTTGATGCACTTTCCATCAACGTCAACAACATCATTAGCTTGGTCGTGGGCACTTTCCCTCTGGACCCGACAGTGTCAAAAACGGCTGTCATCCTAACCATTTTAACAGCAACATAACAGGCTAAGACGTACCGGACACCCAATAAAACTACGCTTCGTTGACATATATCAAGTTCAATTGTAGCACGTTAACAGTTTGATGAAATCACCGTATCCAAATGTTAGCTTTCATCACAAAAATGCAATAATACAACTAGTTGCACTCGCAAACTAATAAATGTAATGAATCCAATGAATGAGATCCATTTTCAATTAAATTATCATGGATAAACAGAAGGATATACAACTTCTGTTAACAAAAAAAGTAATAGTAAATCCACGAAATAGTTTAGCATTTTTTACTGAATGTGGAATGCATTTTCAGTGATTTCTGTTAAAAATATGTAAATTCGCGCTGCGTAATATGTTGATGGGCATCACATTATTATCTGCAGACTGGCCAAAAAGAGTATCGAAATGCGTTTAACTATTATTCTGGTAGCCCCTGCCAGAGCAGAAAATATTGGTGCGGCTGCCCGTGCTATGAAAACCATGGGTTTTGCCGAGTTGCGGATCGTTGACAGCTTGGCTCACCTGGAGCCTGCGACGCGATGGGTTGCGCATGGCTCAGGTGATATTATTGATAATATTAACGTTTTTTCAACGCTGGCTGAAGCGCTTCATGATGTTGATTTTACCGTCGCCACCACGGCGCGCAGCCGCGCGAAGTTCCATTATTACGCCACTCCTGTCGAGCTGGTCCCCTTGTTGGAAGAAAAATCTGCATGGATGGAACACGCCGCGCTGGTTTTTGGTCGTGAAGATTCAGGCCTGACAAACGATGAATTAGCTCTGGCCGATGTACTGACCGGTGTCCCCATGGTTGCCGACTATCCTTCACTCAATCTGGGGCAGGCGGTGATGGTGTATTGCTATCAATTAGCAGGTTTAATACAACAGCCCACAAAAACCATTGAGCCGACAGATGAGCTTCAGTTACAGGCATTACGCGCACGTGTTTTACGTTTATTAACCACGCTGGACGTTGCTGATGACATCAAACTAACGGATTGGCTGCAACAGCGAATGGGCCTGTTAGGGCAGCGAGACACGGCAATGTTGCACCGTTTTCTACATGATATTGAAAAAAACATCACAAAATAAAATTTCACATTTTTTGTTTTTTATGGTGTTTGACTCTGACTTCAAGTGGGCATGGCACGCTGTATTGGTTGAAAGTAAAAGAGTAGGCAGTCGCTCGTGAACAAGTTTCGGAGTGTGATCAATTTAAAAATTTATTGACTTAGGTCATAAGATACTTTAACCCTAAAAGAATACAGCACAGAATAATTACAGAGCACACAACATCATGAAACGCATCAGCACCACTATTACCACAACCATCACCATTACCACAGGTAACGGTGCGGGCTGACGCGTACAGGAAACACAGAAAAAAGCCCGCACCTAAACAGTGCGGGCTTTTTTTTCGACCAAAGGTAACGAGGTAAACCATGCGAGTGTTGAAGTTCGGCGGTACATCAGTGGCAAATGCAGAGCGCTTTCTGCGAGTTGCCGATATTCTGGAAAGCAATGCCAGGCAGGGGCAGGTCGCGACCGTTCTGTCTGCCCCCGCAAAAATTACTAACCATCTGGTGGCGATGATTGAGAAGACCATCGGTGGTCAGGACGCTTTACCAAATATCAGTGACGCCGAACGTATTTTCTCTGAGCTTTTGGTCGGTCTTGCTGCTGCGCAGCCGGATTTCCCGCTGGCTCAACTCAAAACTTTTGTTGAACAAGAATTTGCCCAGATTAAGCATGTCCTGCACGGCATCAGCCTGTTGGGACAGTGTCCGGACAGCATCAATGCTGCGCTTATCTGCCGTGGTGAAAAAATGTCGATCGCCATCATGGCAGGTTTGCTTGAAGCGCGCGGACATAACGTTACGGTTATCGACCCGGTTGAAAAACTGCTGGCGGTTGGTCATTACCTCGAATCTACCGTTGATATCACTGAATCTACTCGTCGCATTGCTGCCAGCCGTATTCCTGCTGATCATATGGTACTGATGGCGGGCTTTACTGCCGGGAATGAAAAAGGCGAATTAGTGGTATTGGGACGCAACGGATCTGACTACTCTGCTGCCGTGCTGGCTGCCTGTTTACGTGCAGACTGTTGTGAAATCTGGACTGATGTTGACGGTGTTTATACCTGTGATCCGCGTCAGGTTCCTGATGCCAGGCTACTTAAATCGATGTCTTATCAGGAAGCGATGGAGCTTTCTTACTTCGGCGCCAAAGTTCTTCATCCGCGTACCATCACTCCGATTGCCCAGTTCCAGATCCCCTGCCTGATTAAAAACACCGGTAACCCGCAAGCGCCGGGTACGCTGATTGGCGCCAGCTGCGATGAAGACGACTTGCCGGTAAAAGGCATTTCTAACCTGAACAATATGGCGATGTTTAGCGTTTCGGGGCCAGGAATGAAAGGGATGGTGGGAATGGCAGCACGCGTTTTTGCTGCGATGTCTCGTGCGGGTATCTCCGTTGTGCTGATCACTCAATCCTCCTCTGAATACAGCATCAGTTTCTGCGTACCGCAGGGCGACTGCGTGCGTGCTCAGCGTGCTATGCAGGATGAATTCTACCTGGAACTGAAAGAAGGGCTGCTGGAGCCTCTGGCGGTAACAGAGCGTCTGGCGATCATCTCGGTGGTTGGTGACGGTATGCGCACGCTGCGTGGCATCTCCGCCAAGTTCTTTGCGGCACTGGCGCGTGCCAACATCAATATTGTTGCCATCGCACAGGGTTCGTCTGAACGTTCTATTTCGGTAGTGGTAAACAATGATGACGCTACAACTGGTGTACGCGTTACGCATCAGATGTTGTTCAATACCGATCAGGTGATCGAAGTCTTTGTTATCGGTGTTGGCGGTGTGGGGACAGCACTGCTTGAACAGTTAAAACGCCAGCAGAGCTGGCTGAAGAGTAAGCATATTGATTTACGTGTTTGCGGCGTGGCGAACTCAAAGGCTTTACTCACAAATGTTCACGGTCTGAACCTGGAAAACTGGCAGGCGGGGCTGGCTCAAGCAAAGGAACCTTTCAACCTCGGTCGCTTAATTCGCCTGGTGAAAGAATATCATCTGCTCAATCCGGTGATTGTTGACTGTACTTCAAGTCAGGCTGTGGCAGATCAGTATGCTGACTTCCTGCGTGAAGGCTTCCATGTAGTAACCCCGAACAAAAAAGCCAACACTTCATCGATGGATTATTACCATCAGTTGCGCTTTGCCGCGGCAAAATCGCGGCGTAAATTCCTCTACGACACCAACGTGGGGGCGGGTTTACCGGTTATCGAAAACCTACAAAACCTGCTCAGTGCAGGCGATGAACTGCAGCGATTTTCCGGAATTCTGTCTGGTTCACTGTCGTTTATTTTCGGCAAACTGGATGAAGGAATGAGCTTCTCGCAGGCCACTATTATGGCGCGTGAAATGGGCTACACCGAACCTGATCCGCGTGACGATCTTTCCGGGATGGATGTCGCGCGTAAGTTGCTGATCCTCGCCCGCGAAACCGGACGCGAACTGGAGCTCTCTGATATCGTTATTGAACCGGTGTTGCCGCAAGGTTTTGACGATTCAGGCGACGTTACAACATTTATGGCCAATCTGTCGCGGCTGGACCAGGCCTTTGCCGCTCGTGTGGCGAAAGCCCGTGATGAGGGCAAAGTATTGCGCTATGTTGGCAATATTGAAGAAGATGGCGTTTGCTGCGTGAAAATAGCTGAAGTGGATGGCAACGATCCGTTGTTCAAAGTGAAAAACGGTGAAAATGCGCTGGCCTTCTATAGCCACTACTATCAGCCATTGCCGCTAGTGCTACGCGGATATGGTGCGGGTAACGATGTGACTGCGGCGGGTGTCTTTGCCGACCTGCTACGTACCCTTTCATGGAAGTTAGGAGTCTAAAATGGTTAGAGTTTATGCCCCGGCTTCCAGTGCCAATATGAGCGTCGGGTTTGATGTGCTCGGGGCGGCGGTAACACCCGTTGATGGTTCTCTGTTGGGGGATGTTGTCTGCGTCGAAGCGGCTGATAGCTTCAGCCTGAACAACCTCGGACGCTTTGCCAACAAGTTGCCGTCAGAGCCGCGGGAAAATATCGTTTATCAGTGCTGGGAGCGGTTCTGCCAGGAACTGGGTAAACATATTCCGGTGAGCATGACGCTGGAAAAAAATATGCCGATTGGCTCCGGGTTAGGTTCCAGCGCCTGCTCTGTCGTTGCTGCTCTGGTTGCGATGAATGAGTACTGTGGGAAGCCGCTTAACGATATGCGCTTGCTGGCGATTATGGGCGAGCTGGAAGGGCGTATCTCCGGCAGTATCCATTACGACAATGTCGCCCCGTGCTTTTTGGGCGGCATGCAGTTAATGATTGAAGAAAACGGCATCATTAGCCAGCAGGTGCCAGGATTTGATGAATGGCTGTGGGTGCTGGCGTATCCGGGTATTAAAGTGTCTACGGCGGAAGCGCGGGCGATTTTACCTGCGCAATATCGCCGCCAGGACTGTATTGCCCATGGGCGTCATCTGGCTGGATTTATCCATGCCTGCTATTCCCGCCAGCCTCAACTGGCCGCGAAGTTGATGAAGGATGTGATTGCGGAACCGTATCGCACCCGCTTACTGCCCGGCTTTAGCCAGGCACGTCAGGCTGTGGCGGAAATTGGCGCGTTGGCCAGTGGGATCTCCGGGTCAGGACCGACGCTGTTTGCCTTGTGCGATAAGCCGGATACGGCACAGCGTGTAGCAGACTGGCTGGATAAAAATTACTTACAAAATCAGGAAGGCTTTGTTCATATTTGCCGGCTGGACACGGCGGGCGCACGGGTACTGGGATAATAAATGAAACTCTACAATCTTAAAGATCATAACGAGCAGGTCAGTTTCGCGCAGGCCGTCACGCAAGGGTTAGGTAAAAAGCAGGGGCTATTTTTCCCGCACGATCTGCCGGAATTTAGTCTGACTGAAATTGATGACATGCTGAAGCAAGACTTTGTCAGCCGTAGTACCAGGATCCTCTCCTCATTTATTGGTGATGAAATCCCTCAGGAGATCCTTGCCGAGCGTGTGGGCGCAGCGTTTGCTTTCCCGGCGCCGGTCGCTCAGGTTGAAGGTGATGTCGGCTGTCTTGAGCTGTTCCACGGCCCAACACTGGCATTTAAAGATTTCGGTGGCCGCTTTATGGCGCAAATGCTGACACATATCAGCGGCGATAAGCCGGTTACTATCCTGACGGCGACCTCCGGAGATACCGGTGCTGCAGTCGCACATGCTTTTTATGGTTTGAAAAATGTGCGCGTGGTGATCCTCTATCCGAACGGTAAGATCAGTCCATTACAGGAAAAATTGTTCTGTACGTTGGGTGGGAATATCGAAACCGTTGCCATCGATGGTGATTTTGATGCCTGTCAGGCTCTGGTTAAACAGGCGTTTGATGACGAGGAACTGAAAGTGGCTCTGGGGCTAAATTCGGCTAACTCGATCAACATCAGTCGTCTACTGGCACAAATTTGTTACTACTTTGAAGCCGTTGCCCAACTGCCACAAGAGGCGCGGAATCAACTGGTGATTTCCGTTCCCAGCGGTAACTTTGGCGATCTGACGGCCGGCCTGCTGGCGAAATCCCTTGGTCTGCCGGTGAAGCGCTTTATCGCAGCAACTAACGTCAATGATACGGTTCCGCGTTTCCTGCAAGGTGGCGAATGGACACCGAAAGCAACGCAGGCAACCTTATCGAATGCAATGGATGTCAGCCAGCCGAACAACTGGCCGCGAGTGGAAGAACTGTTCCGCCGTAAAATCTGGCGTCTGAGTGAGCTGGGTTATGCGGCCGTTGATGATGCAACCACTCAGGAAACCATGCGTGAACTACAGGCGATTGGATACACCTCTGAGCCGCATGCAGCCGTCGCTTACCGCGCTTTACGTGATCAGTTAAATCCGGGCGAGTATGGTTTGTTCCTCGGTACTGCGCATCCGGCGAAGTTTAAAGAAAGCGTTGAAGAGATTCTTGATGTGACGCTGGATCTGCCAAAAGAGCTGGCGGAGCGTGCGGACTTACCTCTGCTCTCCCATCACTTACCCGCCGATTTTGCCGCGCTGCGTCAGTTGATGATGACCCGCAGCTAACTATAGTGCCCGGTAGCGTATGCGCTTACCGGGCCTACAAAATCTGTTGGTTAATCTCTATTGCTAAACAAATCACTGTTCGTGACGTTTAAACACCAGTTCACCGTTCCCTGACGCTTCTTCATCAAAGAAATAGCCGTCACTGTTAAACGCCGCAAGCTGTTCTGGCTTTGTTAAACGGTTTTCAATGATGTAGCGGCTCATCAGGCCACGTGCCTTTTTGGCATAGAAACTGATGACTTTAAATTTGCCATTTTTCTCATCGAGGAAAACGGGTTTGATCAGCTCCGCGTTTAGCTTTTTCGGCTTCACGGATTTGAAATATTCATCAGAGGCGAGGTTAACCACCACGTTGTCGCCTTGTGCTTCCAGCGCTTCATTTAGTTTGTCTGTGATGATATCTCCCCAGAACTGGTAGAGATCTTTCCCCTTCGTATTGGCAAGACGGATGCCCATTTCCAGACGATAAGGCTGCATCAGGTCCAGTGGGCGTAAAACGCCATACAGTCCGGACAGCATGCGTAAATGCTGCTGAGCGAAATCAAAATCCGCCTCACTGAAGGTTTCTGCCTGCAATCCGGTGTAGACATCGCCCTTAAACGCCAGAATCGCCTGACGCGCATTCTCAGGTGTGAAATCAGGCTGCCAGTCATGAAAGCGGGTGGCATTCAGGTCCGCCAGCTTGTCGCTAATCCCCATCAGCTTGCCAATCTGCGGTGCAGAGAGCTGGCGTGCGGTATGAATAAGCTGCTGGGAGTGATCCAGCAGCTCGGGTAGAGTATGGCGAGTGGTGGCCAGCGGACTTTGGTAGTCGAGTGTTTTTGCAGGTGAAATCAGAATCAGCATATCCAGTCCTTGCAGGAAATTTACTGCGACTTTAGCAAAAAAAACGACAGAATTGATCGATGGTTGCAATTGCCTGGCTAGTTGCGCGGCGGTTCATGCCATGTTTCCGGTGCAAGCTGTTGTCTGATATCAGGATAACGGTGTGGATCAAATTCTGGTCGCACGCCGAGTTTTCGCTGACGCAGGTAATCGCTGGCAAGAGTATGGACAACCGGGGACAGCAGTAAAATTGCCGTCAGATTAGTGATGGCCATACAGGCCATGATAATGTCGGCTAACTGCCACACCAGCGGAAACTGGAGTAATGTTCCTGCAATTACGGTGCAGACGGTCGTGATACGTAAAAGCCAGATGACCCGGATATTGTCCAGATTCAAAAAGACCAGGTTGTTTTCCGCATAGATGTAGTTGGCGACGATCGAACTGAAAGCAAAAAGGATAACAATCAGAGCGACGAATCCCGCGCCCCATTCACCTGTTAGCGATACCATGGCTTTCTGAACCAACTGGATACCTTCCATTGGGACATATGTAGTTCCATTCCCTGCCAGAAGAATAATCATTGCGCTGGCTGTACAGATAATCAGTGTATCACCCAGCACGCCAATCATTTGCACAATACCTTGTGCGGCAGGATGCGGAGGCCATGAGGCGGCTGAAGCCGCAGCGTTAGGGGTTGAACCCATTCCGGCCTCATTCGAAAACATACCGCGTTGAAAGCCACTGGCAATGGCCTGGCTTAGCGTATACCCGGCTGCACCGGCGGCGGCTTCCTGCCAGCCAAATGCACTCTTCACAATGGTGACGATGATCTCTGGGATCTGGCCGATATGCCACAGACAAATGGCAATGCTACAGCCGACCCACAACAAAGCCATTAACGGAACGAACCATTGCATCAAGCGGGCAACACCTTTAATTCCGCCGACTATAGCCAGTAAAGACAGCAATGCCAGCGAGATACCGGATGCAAGAGGAGGGATGTCGAAAGCAAATTCCAGCGCACGAGAGACAGAGTTTGCCTGGACGCTGTTAAAAATCAGGCCATAAGCAATGAGTAAGAAGATAGCAAAGAGGACGCCCATCCAGCGCATGCCCAGTCCGCGAGCCATATACCACGCAGGCCCGCCGCGAAACTGCCCCTTACTGTCGCGCTCTTTATACAGTTGTGCGAGTGAGCACTCGGCAAACGAGGTCGCCATACCAATCAGGGCAGAGACCCACATCCAGAAGACAGCACCAGCGCCACCTGCAGCAATAGCCAGTGCAACGCCAGCCAGGTTTCCGCTTCCGATACGAGCCGCAAGGCTGGTACACAGTGCCTGAAATGATGTTAAACCGCCCGGCTGTGGGCTGAGACTATTTTTAAGACTTTTGCCAAACTGGCGAACGTAGCGAAACTGGACAAATCCCGTACGGTAAGTGAACCAACACCCTGCGCCTAGCAGGAGGTAGATCATCACCGATCCCCAGAGTACTTCATTAATAAATGAGAAAAAATCAGGCATTAACATCCCTCTTGTTGATGCCGGCAAGCGCGAATAATCCCGTGTAAGCGCTACCAATTAGCGAACAGTATATACCTTGTCATGAGATTGATAGCGGGAGTTTATCATACATCAGGCCTCCCCCTTAATTGCGCATGGCTGGCCTGGAGATGCGTAATCAGAGCTGAACGGCAGGTCGGGCAATCCCGCCGGTTGCGCTGAGAGTGCGTCGTGCTATCATCAGGGAAGATCGGTTACATCCCCCTAACAAGCTGTTTAAAGAGAAACGCTATCATGACGGACAAATTGACCTCCCTTCGTCAGTTCACCACTGTAGTGGCCGACACCGGAGACATCGCGGCAATGAAGCTGTATCAGCCTCAGGATGCCACAACTAACCCTTCTCTCATTCTTAACGCAGCGCAGATCCCGGAATACCGTAAGCTGATTGATGATGCTGTCGCCTGGGCTAAGCAGCAGAGTAACGACCGCGCACAGCAGATCGTCGATGCAACTGACAAACTGGCGGTGAACATTGGTCTGGAGATCCTGAAGCTGGTCCCGGGTCGCATCTCCACCGAAGTTGACGCTCGTCTGTCCTACGACACTGACGCATCTATCGCGAAAGCAAAACGCCTGATCAAACTGTACAACGATGCTGGCATCAGCAACGATCGTATTCTGATCAAACTGGCTTCTACCTGGCAGGGTATCCGTGCCGCGGAGCAGCTGGAAAAAGAAGGCATTAACTGTAACTTGACCCTGCTGTTCTCCTTCGCGCAGGCGCGCGCATGTGCAGAAGCTGGCGTATACCTGATCTCTCCGTTCGTTGGCCGTATTCTTGACTGGTACAAAGCGAATACCGACAAGAAAGAGTATGCACCGGCAGAAGATCCAGGTGTGGTTTCCGTTACGGAAATCTACGAGTATTACAAACAACACGGTTATGAAACTGTGGTTATGGGCGCGAGCTTCCGTAACATCGGCGAAATCATTGAGCTGGCAGGCTGCGATCGTCTGACGATTGCTCCGGCACTGCTGAAAGAGCTGGCGGAAAGCGAAGGTGCTATCGAGCGTAAACTGTCCTTCTCCGGTGAAGTGAAGGCGCGTCCGGCACGCATCACTGAAGCTGAGTTCCTGTGGCAGCACAACCAGGATCCGATGGCTGTAGACAAACTGGCGGATGGTATCCGTAAGTTTGCTGTAGACCAGGGTAAACTGGAAAAAATGATCGGCGATCTGCTGTAATCATTTAAGCGTGACCGGGCTTCCGGTCACGCTCTCGTTCTATACCTCTTCTGAAACCTGTCTGTCGCTTCCTCCGCAGTGTATCATTCTGTTTAACGAGACTGTTTAAACGGAATAATCATGAACACTTTACGCATTGGCCTAGTTTCCATTTCTGACCGAGCCTCCAGTGGCGTTTACCAGGATAAGGGGATCCCTGCTCTCGAAGAGTGGCTGGCATCGGCCCTGACGACCCCTTTTGAGCTACAAACGCGGCTAATCCCGGATGAGCAGGCGATCATCGAACAAACGTTGTGCGAACTGGTTGATGAAATGAGTTGTCATCTGGTGTTGACCACCGGAGGCACCGGTCCGGCACGTCGCGATGTGACACCGGATGCGACGCTGGCTGTTGCCGACCGCCAAATGCCTGGTTTTGGTGAGCAAATGCGCCAGATTAGTCTGCACTTTGTCCCTACGGCGATCCTCTCCCGCCAGGTCGGGGTGATTCGTAAGCAGGCGTTGATCCTGAACCTGCCTGGGCAGCCTAAATCGATCAAAGAGACGCTGGAAGGCGTGAAAGGTGCCGACGGTAAGGTTATTGTACCGGGTATTTTTGCAAGTGTACCGTATTGTATACAGTTGTTGGATGGACCATACGTTGAAACCGCATCGGCAGTGGTAGCATCTTTTCGACCAAAAAGCGCAATGCGCGATACAAACGCCTGAAAGTAGCCTATTTGTGATATAAATGACAATGATGGTGGAGTGTTGAATTGTTTACGATATAGTAATTTTTAATTTACACGTATCGACAAAACGTTCAATGACTCCACTGACTCATGGTTTGCTATGTCACAACACTCTCGACCGCTGAATCGCCAGGATTATAAAACCCTTTCGCTTGCTGCCCTCGGCGGGGCGCTGGAGTTTTATGATTTCATTATTTTTGTCTTCTTTGCCGCAGTCGTTGGCGAATTATTTTTCCCCGCAGACATCCCGGAATGGCTACGTCAGGTCCAAACCTTTGGTATTTTTGCCGCAGGATATCTGGCGCGTCCGTTGGGTGGCATCATCATGGCGCATTTTGGCGATCTGGTGGGGCGTAAGAAAATGTTCACTTTGAGCATTTTGCTGATGGCGATACCGACGCTGGCGATTGGCCTGTTACCGACTTACACCTCGATGGGGATTCTGGCACCGCTGTTGTTGCTGCTGATGCGTATTTTGCAGGGCGCTGCCATTGGTGGAGAAGTTCCGGGGGCGTGGGTATTTGTGGCAGAACATGTCCCGGAACGCCGTATTGGTATTGCCTGCGGAACACTGACCGCCGGATTGACAGTCGGTATTCTGTTGGGGTCAGTGGTTGCAACGCTGGTCAATACAAGCCTGACACCGCAGGCCGTACATGAGTACGGCTGGCGTATTCCTTTCCTCTTAGGGGGGGCGTTTGGGCTGGTGGCGATGTACCTGCGCCGTTGGTTGCAGGAAACACCGATCTTCCTTGAAATGCAGGCGCGTAAAGCGCTGGCGGAAGAACTGCCGGTTAAATCGGTTGTCAGCAAGCATAAAAAAGCGGTGGTAATTTCGATGCTACTGACCTGGCTGCTTTCGGCCGGTATTGTGGTGGTGATCCTGATGTCGCCTGTCTGGCTGCAAAAACAGTATGGCTTTGCGCCCGCTCTGACGCTACAAGCCAACAGCGTCGCCACCATTATGCTGTGTGTGGGATGTCTGCTGGCCGGCTTTATTGTCGACAGAGTTGGTGCCAGCAAAACCTTTATTATCGGTAGCCTGCTGCTGGCCTGTTCCAGCTGGTTTTTCTATCACCTTGCCGGTACTTATCCTGAACACCTGTTTCTTTTATACGGCCTGGTCGGTTTATGTGTCGGCGTGGTCGGAGCCGTACCTTACGTGATGGTGCGGGCGTTTCCAGCGGAAGTTCGCTTTACCGGCATCTCTTTTTCCTACAATGTCTCGTATGCCATTTTTGGCGGTCTGACGCCGATTGCAGTGACAATGTTGATGAGTGTGTCGCCAATGGCTCCAGCCTGGTACGTGCTGGCGTTATCACTGGTAGGGTTAGGACTGGGAATTTGGCTGCGACAGGATATTTATCATCGCGATACGGACGTACAGGGAGAGTTGCAGCGCCTGTAAGAAATATCCCCCCGCAAGGGGGGGATAACGGAATAGATTAGTGCATTTCACCAATCGGCAGGATAGTACGGCCAAACTGTTCGTTCAGCACTTCACCCATTGCCAGGTAAATGGCGCTTGCGCCACACACTAAACCAACCCAGCCAGCGAAATGGATAACTCCTTCGTTACCTGCAATGTTGCCAACAGCCAGCAGGGCGAACAGCACCGTCAGGCTCAGGAAGACAAACTGCAAAGCACGGTTAGCTTTCAGCGTGCCGAAGAACATGAACAGTGTGAACACGCCCCACAGACCCAGATACATGCCCAGGAACTGACCATTTGTTGCATCCGCCAGGCCCATTTTCGGCATGATCAGGATGGCAACCAGCGTCAGCCAGAAAGAGCCGTAGGAGGTAAAGGCGGTTAAACCGAAGGTGTTGCCTTTTTTATATTCCAGCAGGCCGGCAAAAATTTGCGCGATACCGCCGTAGAAAATTCCCATCGCCAGAATAATAACGTCAAAGGCGAAGAAACCCGCGTTGTGCAGGTTAAGCAGAATGGTGGTCATGCCAAAGCCCATCAGGCCCAGCGGTGCCGGATTAGCCAACTTAGTGTTGCCCATAATTCCTCAAAATCATCATTGATTGAATGGTGAAATAGTTTCCCCGAATAACGATCACTGTCTTCGGGGCGCGGCATAATAATCAGGTGAGAGTGGGCTGTCTATGATCTAATAAGGGGAAAATGAATTATTTTCCCCTGTGACGGGCATCACGCTTGTGGGGGGAACATTTGGCGCAGGTAAAGGAGAGGGTTTAGTCGTCGCCAATCACTTTTAACGTCGCCATGTCAGAAGAATTGACCGACTGGCCTGAGAAGGTAATTTTCGACACACAACGTTTATTGTTGTTGTCGCTATTGATATTGATCCATTTGGTGGTTTGCCCCTCTTTGATTGACGAAGGGACATTCAGGCTCTGGCTGGACATGCGTGATGCTTTAAAATAAACGGAGGCTCCATTCAGATGAATATCGCCACGATCTGCCGTCAATTGGATGCGCTTCACAACGCGACAAACGGGGATTTTTAACGTGAGGCTGTCGGTTTGATTTCTGGGCATCGCAATCATACCGAGGACTTTATGATCGTTAGCATGTGCTGTGCTGCTCAGAAGAAGACCGAAAAGCATGCTGACAGACAGCGTTAAAACGGATTTCATGGGATTTCTCTTTGACGGGTTCAAAAGTGGCAATCTGCCACCATATTACCGCTGTCAGAAAAACGATTCATTCTTGTAATATTTTCTTTTTATTACAATTTTTTCGTGAATGGCTTATTTTGTTTTATTCGATTTATGAATAAATTTGGATTGGTAACTATTTCTCATGTTGCTTTTCAGCTCCATTTATCTCGTTTTCTGGTCTCAGGGCTAAAAAAAATTTGCATGCCCCCCTTGATGACGTGGGTTACGACCCCATCTTGTAGACAACCGCAGTGGTGAGTCTGAAAAAAAACGATTCAGGGTAGTTGAAACCGCACGTTTCGCCCTTATTACAGATTCACAACCACATGATGACCGAATTTTTAGTGGAGACGTTTAGATGGGTAAAATTATTGGTATCGACCTGGGTACTACCAACTCTTGTGTAGCGATTATGGATGGCACTACTGCACGTGTGCTGGAGAACGCCGAGGGCGATCGCACCACGCCTTCTATCATTGCTTATACCCAGGATGGTGAAACTCTGGTTGGTCAGCCGGCTAAACGTCAGGCAGTGACAAACCCGCAAAACACCCTGTTTGCGATTAAACGCCTGATTGGCCGCCGCTTCCAGGACGAAGAAGTGCAGCGTGATGAAGCTATCATGCCGTACAAAATCATCGGTGCTGACAACGGTGATGCATGGATTGATGTAAAAGGTCAGAAAATGGCACCGCCGCAGATTTCTGCAGAAGTGCTGAAAAAAATGAAGAAAACCGCTGAGGATTACCTGGGCGAACCGGTAACTGAAGCCGTTATCACCGTACCTGCATACTTTAACGATGCTCAGCGTCAGGCAACCAAAGACGCAGGCCGTATCGCAGGTCTGGAAGTCAAACGTATCATCAACGAACCGACTGCTGCCGCGCTGGCTTACGGTCTGGATAAAGAAGTCGGCAACCGTACTATCGCGGTATACGACCTCGGTGGTGGTACCTTCGATATCTCTATTATTGAAATCGACGAAGTTGACGGCGAAAAAACCTTCGAAGTTCTGGCAACCAACGGTGATACCCACCTGGGTGGTGAAGACTTCGATAGCCGTATGATCAACTACCTGGTTGACGAATTTAAGAAAGATCAGGGCATTGACCTGCGTAACGACCCGCTGGCAATGCAGCGCCTGAAAGAAGCCGCAGAAAAAGCGAAAATTGAGCTGTCTTCTGCGCAGCAGACCGACGTTAACCTGCCGTACATCACTGCAGATGCGTCTGGTCCGAAACACATGAACATCAAAGTGACCCGTGCGAAACTGGAAAGCCTGGTAGAAGACCTGGTGAACCGTTCTATCGAGCCGCTGAAAGTTGCTCTGCAGGATGCTGGTCTGTCTGTTTCCGACGTTCAGGATGTAATCCTGGTTGGTGGTCAGACTCGTATGCCGATGGTGCAGAAGAAAGTTGCTGAGTTCTTTGGTAAAGAACCGCGTAAAGACGTTAACCCGGACGAAGCTGTAGCAATTGGTGCTGCCGTTCAGGGTGGTGTATTGACCGGTGATGTGAAAGACGTACTGCTGCTGGACGTTACCCCGCTGTCTCTGGGTATCGAAACCATGGGCGGCGTGATGACTCCGCTGATCGCCAAAAATACCACCATCCCGACCAAGCACAGCCAGGTGTTCTCTACCGCTGAAGACAACCAGTCTGCGGTAACCATCCATGTGCTGCAGGGTGAACGTAAACGTGCTGCTGATAACAAAGATCTGGGTCAGTTTAACCTGGATGGCATCAGCCCGGCACCGCGCGGCATGCCGCAGATCGAAGTCACCTTCGATATCGATGCTGACGGTATCCTGCACGTTTCCGCGAAAGACAAAAACAGCGGTAAAGAGCAGAAGATCACCATCAAGGCATCTTCTGGTCTGAACGAAGAAGAAATTCAGAAAATGGTTCGTGAAGCAGAAGCGAACGCGGAATCTGACCGTAAGTTCGAAGAGCTGGTTCAGACCCGTAACCAGGGCGACCATCTGCTGCACAGCACTCGCAAGCAGGTTGAAGAAGCAGGCGACAAACTGCCAGCTGATGACAAAACTGCCATCGAGTCTGCACTGACCGCGCTGGAAACTTCTCTGAAAGGTGAAGACAAAGCGGATATCGAAGCGAAAATGCAGGCGCTGGCGCAGGTTTCCCAGAAACTGATGGAAATCGCTCAGCAGCAGCACGCACAGCAGCAGGCTGGTGCAGCAGGCGCTGATGCTTCTGCAAACAACGCGAAAGATGACGATGTTGTCGACGCTGAGTTTGAAGAAGTGAAAGACAAAAAATAATCGCCCTTTGAACGGGTAATTACTGGCACGGGCGAAGAGGTTTCCTCTCCGCCCGTGCATGCATGTTAGGGGCAGATAAAAAAAGATGGCTAAGCAAGACTATTACGAGATTTTAGGCGTTTCCAAAACAGCGGAAGAGCGTGAAATCAAAAAGGCCTACAAGCGCCTGGCCATGAAATTCCACCCGGACCGTAACCAGGGTGATAAAGAGGCCGAAGCTAAATTCAAAGAGATCAAAGAAGCCTACGAGATCCTGACCGATGCGCAAAAGCGAGCGGCTTACGATCAGTACGGCCATGCAGCATTTGAGCAAGGCGGTATGGGCGGCGGCGGCGGTTTTGGCGGCGGTGCTGACTTCAGCGATATCTTTGGTGACGTGTTTGGCGATATCTTTGGCGGTGGTCGTGGCCGTCAGCGCGCCTCACGTGGTGCTGATTTACGTTACAACATGGATCTCACTCTGGAAGAAGCCGTGCGTGGCGTCACCAAAGAGATCCGTATTCCTACACTGGAAGAGTGTGACGTCTGCCACGGCAGCGGCGCGAAATCCGGTACTCAGCCGCAGACCTGTCCAACCTGTCACGGTTCAGGTCAGGTGCAGATGCGTCAGGGCTTTTTTGCCGTACAGCAGACCTGTCCACACTGCCAGGGGCGCGGTACGCTGATCAAAGATCCATGCAATAAATGCCATGGTCATGGTCGCGTTGAGAAGAGTAAAACGCTGTCCGTTAAAATACCTGCTGGGGTGGATACCGGCGATCGTATTCGCTTGTCTGGTGAAGGCGAAGCAGGCGAGCATGGCGCACCGGCAGGCGATCTGTACGTTCAGGTGCAGGTGAAACAGCACCCGATTTTTGAACGAGAAGGCAATAACCTGTACTGTGAAGTACCGATTAACTTTGCGATGGCAGCTCTGGGCGGTGAAATTGAAGTACCGACGCTGGATGGCCGCGTGAAGTTAAAAATACCTGGTGAAACGCAAACCGGTAAACTTTTCCGTATGCGTGGCAAAGGTGTTAAATCGGTTCGCGGTGGTGCTCAGGGCGATCTATTGTGCCGTGTTGTCGTTGAAACCCCAGTGGGTCTGAACGACAAACAAAAACAGTTGCTGAAAGATCTTCAGGACAGCTTTGGCGGTCCGACGGGTGAGCAAAACAGCCCGCGCTCAAAAAGCTTCTTCGACGGCGTGAAGAAATTCTTCGATGATCTGACGCGCTAATAAACAAGCCTAACATTTGATGAAAAGCCTGAGACTGAAGAGCCTCAGGCTTTTTTATTTCTGCGATCCGTCCTGATCAAATTGTCATCCCCCTTTGTTTTTTAGCTCGTAAATACCGAGCTATTCATCATGTATAAACTAATATTAACGATGAGTTATGCGGAGTAAGATAGTAATTACGAAGTATTCACCCAATAGAGAGAATAAAAAGTGAAACATCTGCATCGTTTTTTTAGTAGCGACGCCTCGGGAGGCATTATTCTGATCATCGCTGCAGTGGTAGCTATGTTGATGGCCAATATCGGCGTAACCAGTGGATGGTACCACGCCTTTCTGGAAACCCCCGTCCAACTGCGGGTTGGCGCGCTTGAGATCAACAAAAATATGCTGCTGTGGATCAACGACGCCTTGATGGCGGTGTTTTTCCTGCTAATTGGTCTGGAAGTGAAGCGTGAGCTGATGCAAGGGTCGCTGGCCAGCCTGCGTCAGGCTGCTTTTCCAATCATTGCGGCGATTGGCGGCATGATTGTTCCGGCGTTGCTCTATCTCGCATTCAACTATGCCGATCCTATCACCCGTGAAGGGTGGGCGATCCCGGCGGCAACGGATATAGCTTTTGCATTGGGCGTGCTGGCACTGCTGGGGAGTCGTGTCCCGCTGGCGCTGAAAATATTCCTGATGGCGCTGGCGATTATCGATGATCTTGGCGCTATCGTGATTATCGCGCTGTTCTATACCAGCGACCTGTCACTGCTTTCGCTGGGGGTTGCCGCATTCGCTATTTTGATTCTGGCGGCGTTGAATTTGTGCGGGGTAAGACGTACCGGCATTTATATTCTGGTTGGCGTAGTGCTGTGGACTGCGGTACTGAAGTCCGGCGTGCACGCGACCCTGGCTGGCGTAATTGTTGGTTTCTTCATTCCGTTGAAGGAAAAGCATGGCCGGTCACCAGCGAAGCGTCTGGAGCACGTCCTGCATCCGTGGGTGGCATATTTGATTCTACCGCTGTTTGCCTTTGCCAATGCGGGAGTTTCATTGCAGGGCGTTACGATGGATGGGCTAACCTCCATACTGCCTCTGGGCATTATTGCCGGCCTGCTTATTGGTAAGCCGTTGGGAATCAGCCTGTTCTGCTGGCTGGCGCTGCGTCTGAAGTTGGCACAGTTGCCGGAGGGGACGAATTTCCAGCAAATTATGGCGGTGGGTATTCTGTGCGGTATTGGCTTCACAATGTCGATTTTTATCGCCAGCCTTGCGTTTGGTAACGTTGATCCTGAGTTAATTAACTGGGCGAAACTGGGGATCCTGATCGGTTCCTTGCTGTCGGCGGTTATCGGTTATAGCTGGCTGCGCACGCGTTTGAATGCGCCAGCCTGATCGGTTAATCCGTTTATGACAATTTTCAGGGAGAGAGTATGTCTCATATAAATTACAACCACCTGTATTACTTCTGGCATGTGTACAAAGAAGGTTCGGTGGTGGGGGCTGCAGAAGCGCTTTATCTGACGCCACAAACTATTACCGGGCAGATCAAAGCGCTTGAGGAACGTTTACAGGGAAAGTTGTTTAAGCGTAAGGGACGTGGGCTGGAGCCGAGTGAGCTGGGCGAATTAGTTTTTCGATATGCGGACAAGATGTTCACCTTAAGCCAGGAGATGCTGGATATCGTGAACTATCGCAAAGAGTCTAATTTACTGTTCGACGTTGGCGTGGCGGATGCGTTGTCTAAACAGCTGGTCAGCAGCGTGCTGGATGCTGCTGTGGTTAAAGATGAACAGATCCACCTGCGCTGCTTTGAATCAACGCATGAGATGCTGCTGGAGCAGCTCAGCCAGCACAAGCTGGACATGATTATCTCAGACTGCCCGATCGACTCCACGCAACAGGAAGGGCTGTTCTCGGTGAAAATTGGCGAGTGTTGTGTAAGCTTCTGGTGCACAAATCCGTTACCAGAAAAGCCGTTTCCGGCATGTCTCGAGGAACGGCGATTATTGATACCAGGACGTCGTTCAATGCTCGGGCGTAAGTTGCTGAACTGGATTAACTCTCAGGGGCTGAACGTAGAAATCCTCGGGGAGTTTGACGATGCTGCATTGATGAAAGCTTTTGGTGCAACACACAATGCCATTTTTGTTGCACCTACGCTCTATTCGAACAATTTCTATGCAGATGACTCAATTATTGAGATTGGACGCGTGGAGAATGTGATGGAGGAATATCATGCCATTTTTGCCGAGAGGATGATCCAGCATCCGGCGGTGCAGCGTATTTGTAATGCGGATTATTCCGCGCTATTTACGCCAGCGAACAAATAAGCAGACATAAAAAAACCCGCTTGCGCGGGTTTTTTCACAAAGCGACAACAAGCAAGCGATTAAGCCAGTTTGTTGATCTGCGCAGTCAGGTTTGCTTTATGACGTGCAGCTTTGTTTTTGTGGATCAGACCTTTAGCAGCCTGACGATCCACGATTGGTTGCATTTCGTTAAATGCTTTCAGTGCAGTAGCTTTGTCGCCAGCTTCAATAGCTGCGTATACTTTCTTGATGAAAGTACGCATCATAGAGCGACGGCTAGCGTTGTGCTTGCGGGCCTTTTCAGACTGAACGGCGCGCTTCTTAGCTGATTTGATATTAGCCAAGGTCCAACTCCCAAATGTGTTCTATATGGACAATTCAAAGGCCGAGGAATATGCCCTTTTAGCCTTCTTTTGTCAATGGATTTGTGCAAATAAGCGCCGTTTAAATTGCGGCACTCGTTGCGTAGTGATGGCGCAGGATTCTACCAGCTTGCGTGCTGTGAATACAGCTTTTCCACGAGAAAAGTTGAATTGGCTTGCCCGTGAAGGACATCAATTTGTTTCATAACAATGAAAACAATCTTCTTTCTGTTTCGTGGTACCAATCGTCGGTTAACCTTGACCGCGGTACAGGGTATACTTTCACGATTTTCACTGTTTTGAGCCAGACATGAAGCTGATACGAGGCATACATAATCTCAGTCAGGCCCCGCATGGGTGTGTGCTGACTATTGGTAATTTCGATGGCGTGCATCGTGGCCACCGCGCGTTGCTGCAGGGTTTGCAGGAAGAAGGACGCAAGCGGGGCTTGCCGGTAATGGTGATGATTTTTGAGCCACAGCCGCTTGAACTGTTTGCGACTGAAAAGTCACCTGCACGACTGACTCGTTTGCGGGAAAAGCTGCGTTATCTGGCGGAATGCGGCGTTGATTACGTGCTCTGTATACGTTTTGACAGACGCTTTGCCGCATTAACGGCACAGAATTTTATCGGTGACCTGTTGGTTAAGCGGCTGGGTGTACAATTTCTTGCCGTTGGTGATGATTTCCGCTTCGGCGCTGGTCGCGAGGGCGATTTCTTGTTATTACAGGAAGCGGGTGCGGAGTATGGCTTCGATATCACCAGTACCCAGACCTTCTGTGAAGGTGGAGTGCGAATCAGCAGTACCGCAGTGCGCCAGGCGCTGGCTGAAGATAATCTGTTGCTGGCTGAAAGCTTGCTGGGTCATCCCTTTACCATTTCGGGACGGGTTGTACACGGCGACGAGTTAGGACGTACCATCGGCTTTCCGACGGCAAATTTACCGCTCCGTCGCCAGGTCTCTCCTGTAAAAGGGGTGTATGCGGTTGAGGTGATGGGGCTTGGCGAAAAACCTATTCCCGGTGTCGCTAACATCGGTACTCGCCCAACGGTGGCAGGCGTACGCCAGCAGTTAGAAGTGCATTTGCTGGACGTTGTAATGGACCTCTACGGTCGCCATATAGATGTAGTACTGCGTAAAAAAATACGCAACGAACAGCGATTTGCCTCGCTGGATGAACTAAAAGCGCAGATTGCGCGTGATGAGTTAACTGCCCGCGATTTTTTTGGGCTATCAAAACCGGCTTAACGCCTATACGAGTTTTAAATACGGAACCGAGAATCTGATGAGTGACTATAAATCAACCCTGAATTTGCCGGAAACAGGGTTCCCGATGCGCGGCGATCTCGCCAAGCGTGAACCGGGAATGCTGGCGCGTTGGACTGATGATGACCTGTACGGCATCATTCGTGCGGCTAAAAAAGGCAAAAAAACCTTCATTCTGCATGATGGCCCTCCTTATGCGAATGGCAGCATTCATATTGGTCACTCTGTAAACAAGATTCTGAAAGACATTATCGTGAAGTCCAAAGGACTCACGGGATATGACTCGCCTTACGTTCCGGGCTGGGACTGCCACGGTCTGCCTATCGAGCTGAAAGTAGAGCAGGAATTTGGTAAGCCGGGAGAGAAGTTCACTGCCGCAGAGTTCCGTGCCAAATGCCGTGAATATGCCGCAACGCAGGTTGACGGCCAGCGTAAAGACTTTATCCGTCTTGGCGTGCTGGGCGACTGGTCACATCCGTACCTGACGATGGACTTCAAAACCGAAGCCAACATCATTCGCGCGCTGGGTAAAATCATCGGCAACGGTCACCTGCACAAAGGTGCGAAACCGGTGCATTGGTGCGTAGACTGCCGTTCTGCACTGGCGGAAGCGGAAGTTGAATATTACGACAAAACGTCCCCGTCTATCGACGTGGCGTTCCACGCTGCCGACCCTGACGCGGTGAAAGCGAAGTTTGGCGTTTCTGATGTCAACGGCCCGATCTCTCTGGTCATCTGGACTACCACTCCGTGGACGCTGCCGGCTAACCGCGCTATCTCTCTGGCACCTGATTTTGATTATGCGCTGGTGCAGATTGACGGTCAGGCCCTGATTCTGGCAAAAGACCTGGTTGAAAGTGTAATGCAGCGTATTGGCGCCGCTGAGTACAGCATCCTTGGTACAGTAAAAGGCGCTGAGCTGGAACTGCTGCGTTTTACCCATCCGTTTATGGGCTTTGATGTTCCGGCAATCCTTGGCGATCACGTGACGCTGGATGCGGGTACCGGTGCGGTGCATACCGCGCCAGGCCATGGTCCTGACGACTATGTCATTGGTCAGAAATATGGACTGGAAGTGGCTAACCCGGTTGGTCCGGACGGCACTTATCTGCCAGGTACTTACCCAACGCTGGATGGCGTTAACGTATTCAAAGCCAACGATATCGTCGTTGCATTGCTGACTGAAAAAGGCGCACTGCTGCACGTTGAGAAGATGCAACACAGCTATCCTTGCTGCTGGCGTCACAAGTCTCCGATCATCTTCCGTGCAACACCACAGTGGTTCGTCAGCATGGATCAGAAAGGCTTGCGCGCGCAGTCGCTGAAAGAGATCAAAGGTGTACAGTGGATCCCGGACTGGGGTCAGGCGCGTATCGAATCAATGGTTGCCAACCGTCCTGACTGGTGTATCTCCCGTCAACGTACGTGGGGTGTGCCGATGTCTCTGTTTGTTCACAAAGACACAGAAGAACTGCATCCGCGTGCCATCGAACTGATGGAAGAAGTTGCCAAACGCGTTGAAGTCGACGGCATCCAGGCGTGGTGGGATCTCGATCCAAAAGATATCCTCGGTGACGAAGCTGACCAGTATGTCAAAGTACCGGATACGCTGGACGTATGGTTCGATTCCGGGTCAACCCATTCATCCGTGGTTGATGTGCGCCCTGAGTTTTCTGGTCACGCGGCAGATATGTATCTGGAAGGCTCTGACCAGCATCGTGGTTGGTTCATGTCTTCGCTGATGATTTCCACCGCAATGAAGGGCAAAGCGCCATACCGTCAGGTACTGACCCACGGTTTCACCGTTGATGGTCAGGGACGCAAGATGTCCAAGTCCATCGGTAACACCGTTAGCCCACAGGATGTGATGAACAAACTGGGTGCGGATATTCTGCGTCTGTGGGTGGCATCTACCGACTATACCGGCGAAATGGCGGTTTCGGACGAAATCCTGAAACGTGCTGCTGACAGCTATCGTCGTATCCGTAACACCGCTCGCTTCCTGCTGGCGAACCTGAACGGGTTTGATCCGCTAAAAGACATGGTGAAACCGGAAGAGATGGTCGTGCTGGATCGCTGGGCTGTGGGCTGTGCACAAGCGGCACAGGACGAGATCCTGAAAGCCTACGAAGCCTATGACTTCCACGAAGTCGTGCAGCGCCTGATGCGCTTCTGCTCCGTTGAAATGGGTTCGTTCTATCTCGACATCATCAAAGACCGCCAGTACACCGCGAAAGCGGACAGCGTGGCGCGTCGTAGTTGCCAGACTGCGCTGTTCCATATCGCAGAAGCACTGGTCCGTTGGATGGCACCAATCATGTCCTTTACCGCCGATGAAATCTGGGGTTACCTGCCAGGCGATCGCGAGAAGTATGTTTTCACCGGTGAGTGGTACCAAGGTCTGTTTGGTCTGGCCGATACTGAAGCGATGAACGACGCATTCTGGGACGAACTGCTGAAAGTGCGTGGCGAAGTGAATAAGGTTATCGAGCAGGCGCGTACGGATAAGAAAGTGGGCGGTTCTCTGGAAGCGGCAGTCACCCTGTATGCTGAGCCAGAACTGGCTGCGAAGCTGACCGCACTGGGCGAAGAGTTACGCTTTGTTCTGTTGACCTCTGGCGCGATTGTTGCGGATTATGCAGAAGCACCTGCTGATGCTCAGCAGAGCGAACTGCTCAAAGGTCTGAAAATTGTACTGAGCAAAGCCGAAGGTGAGAAGTGCCCGCGTTGCTGGCATTACACCACCGACGTCGGTCAGGTGGCGGAACACGCAGAAATCTGCGGACGCTGTGTCAGCAACATCGCCGGTGATGGCGAAAAACGTAAGTTTGCCTGATGAGTAAGCCTCTTTGTTCAACTGGGCTACGCTGGCTATGGCTGGTGGTAGTCGTGCTGATTATCGATTTGGGCAGCAAATACCTGATCCTCCAGAGCTTTGCTCTGGGGGATACGGTGTCGCTATTCCCGTCGCTTAATCTGCACTATGCGCGTAATTATGGCGCTGCGTTTAGCTTCTTAGCCGACAGCGGTGGCTGGCAGCGCTGGTTCTTCGCCGGTATCGCGATTGGTATTTGTGTCATTCTGGCGGTGATGATGTATCGCTCGAAGGCGACGCAGAAGCTAAACAACATTGCCTATGCGCTAATCATTGGTGGCGCGCTGGGGAACCTGTTCGATCGACTGTGGCATGGTTTCGTGGTCGATATGATCGACTTTTACGTTGGTGACTGGCATTTCGCGACATTCAATCTTGCTGATACGGCGATTTGTATTGGCGCTGCGTTGATTGTCCTGGAAGGCTTCTTACCTTCGAAAGAGAAAAAAGCCGCATAAAAAAATGCCGGATAACGCTATGCTTATCCGGCGTGTAATATATCGCGATCCTTGTTTGCCCGGCTTGCTTAGTGCTACCGGGCAAACAGGCGGCAGCAATTTTAAAGAGCAATCTGCATGTCTAAATCAGTACAGAGTAACAGTGCGGTGCTGGTGCACTTCACCTTAAAGCTCGACGATGGCTCCACCGCAGAGTCAACCCGCAATAACGGTAAGCCTGCGCTGTTCCGCCTGGGCGATGGTTCTCTGTCTGAAGGACTGGAACAACATCTTCTGGGGTTAAAAGAGGGTGATAAAACCACTTTTTCTCTGGAGCCGGACGCCGCCTTTGGTGTGGCAAGCCCGGACTTAATTCAGTATTTCTCGCGTCGGGAATTTATGGACGCGGGTGAGCCAGAAATTGGCGCTATCATGCTCTTTACCGCAATGGACGGCAGTGAGATGCCGGGTGTGATCCGCGAAATCAATGGTGATTCAATCACGGTTGACTTCAACCATCCGCTGGCCGGGCATACCGTTCATTTTGATATTGAAGTGCTGGAAGTCGAACCGGCACTGGAGGCGTAAAATGCAGATCCTGTTGGCCAACCCGCGCGGTTTTTGCGCTGGCGTAGACCGCGCTATCAGCATTGTAGAAAACGCGCTGGCCATTTACGGCGCGCCGATTTATGTCCGCCATGAAGTGGTGCATAACCGCTATGTGGTGGATAGCCTGCGCGAGCGCGGCGCTATTTTTATAGAACAAATCAGCGAAGTGCCAGATGGCGCGATCCTGATTTTCTCAGCTCACGGAGTGTCTCAGGCAGTACGTAATGAGGCGAAGGGTCGCGACCTCACGGTGTTTGATGCAACCTGTCCGCTGGTGACGAAAGTGCATATGGAAGTCGCGCGAGCCAGCCGTCGCGGTGAAGAGTCGATCCTGATCGGTCACGCCGGGCACCCGGAAGTCGAAGGCACAATGGGGCAGTACAGCAACCCGCAAGGGGGAATGTATCTGGTTGAATCACCAGATGATGTGTGGACGCTGGACGTTAAAAACGAAGCGAAGCTGTCGTTTATGACGCAAACCACGCTCTCAGTGGACGACACATCTGATGTGATTGACGCGCTACGTAACCGTTTCCCGAAAATTGTCGGACCGCGTAAAGACGATATCTGCTATGCCACCACTAACCGACAGGAAGCGGTTCGTGCGCTGGCGGAACAAGCGGATGTGGTACTGGTGGTCGGTTCGAAAAACTCCTCTAACTCCAACCGCCTGGCCGAGCTGGCGCAGCGTATGGGCAAAGCGGCATACCTGATCGACGATGCAACCGATATCCAGGAATTGTGGGTGAAAGAGGCGAAGTGCGTGGGTGTCACCGCCGGAGCTTCTGCACCGGATATCCTGGTGCAGAACGTGATTACTCGCCTACAGGAGTTTGGCGGCGGGGAACCTGTTCCGTTGGAAGGACGTGAAGAGAACATTGTTTTCGAAGTGCCTAAAGAGCTGCGTGTGGATGTTCGTGAAGTAGAGTAAAACTTTCACTTATCTATTATGAGAAGATGCCAGACTTAACGTCTGGCATTTTTTTTGGAGAAACCATGCGCTTACCGATCATTCTTGATACCGACCCCGGCATTGATGATGCCGCTGCTATAGCCGCCGCGCTGTTTGCCCCTGAGCTGGATCTGCAACTGATGACCACGGTGGCAGGTAACGTTTCTGTGGAAAAAACCACTCGTAACGCGCTACAACTGCTACATTTCTGGAATGCGGATATCCCGCTGGCACAAGGGGCATCAATGCCGTTGCTGCGACCGCTACGCGACGCGGCTTCTGTACACGGTGAGTCCGGTATGGAAGGATATGAGTTTGTCGAACATAACCGTCAGCCGCTGGTAAAACCCGCCTTTCAGGTGATCCGTGATGCATTGATGAGCTCTCCTGAACCCCTCACCCTGGTTGCTATTGGTCCGTTAACTAATATTGCATTGCTGCTGATGCACTATCCGGAATGTGCGTTCAATATTCGTCGTCTGGTGATCATGGGCGGTTCCGCGGGTAGGGGAAACTTTACGCCAAATGCGGAGTTTAATATTGCTATCGATCCTGAAGCGGCAGCAAAAGTATTCCAGAGTGGGCTGGAGATTGTGATGTGCGGGCTGGATGTTACTAATCAGGCAGTACTCGCACCAGATTATCTGGCGACATTGCCTGAGTTGAACCAGACCGGGAAAATGCTGCATGCGCTGTTCAGTCATTACCGCAGTGGTAGCATGAATACAGGGCTGCGTATGCACGATCTCTGCGCCATTGCCTGGCTGGTGCGTCCGGATCTGTTCACAATGAAGCCGTGCTTTGTGGCAGTAGAAACGCAGGGTGAATACACGTCGGGTACGACGGTGGTGGATATTGAAGGACGACTTGGTCAACCGGCAAATGCACAGGTGGCGCTGGATCTGAACGTTGAAGGTTTTCAACAGTGGGTTGCTCACGTGTTGGCATTGGCCCCCTGATTTCTGCACGATATAACGATATGACGCTGCTTATTCCGTAGTGTCATGTCTTTTACTGATATCTCTCCCTGTTTATCATTAAATTCTAATTATCGACGTTTTCGGCTGGCGGCGCAGCGATGCGCTGGTTAATCTGAAAATGATTTACGTGAAATTAACAAAAGAGAATAGCTATGCATGATGCACAAATCCGCGTTGCCATCGCGGGAGCCGGGGGGCGCATGGGGCGTCAGTTGATTCAGGCCACCCTTGGCATGGATGACGTACAGCTGGGCGCGGCGCTGGAGCGTGAAGGCTCATCCTTGCTGGGTAGCGATGCCGGAGAGTTGGCCGGAGCCGGGAAAACGGGCGTTACTGTGCAGAGTAGCCTTGAGGCGATCAAAGATGATTTCGATATTTTTATCGATTTTACTCGCCCGGAAGGCACTTTGACGCATCTGGCATTTTGTCGCCAGCATGGAAAAGGGATGGTTATTGGGACGACTGGCTTTGATGATGCAGGCAAACAAGCTATTCATGATGCTGCTCAGGAGATTGGCATTGTATTCGCCGCTAACTTTAGCGTGGGTGTCAATGTCATGCTGAAGCTTCTGGAAAAAGCGGCGAAAGTGATGGGTGATTACACCGACATTGAAATCATCGAAGCCCACCACCGTCATAAAGTAGATGCGCCGTCAGGCACAGCGCTGGCGATGGGAGAAGCGATTGCCGGGGCACTGGGTAAAGATCTCAAAGATTGCGCTGTCTATAGCCGTGAAGGTTACACCGGTGAACGTGTACCTGGCACCATTGGTTTTGCCACAGTGCGTGCAGGGGACATCGTCGGGGAACATACCGCGATGTTCGCTGATATTGGCGAACGTATCGAGATTACGCACAAGGCTTCCAGCCGTATGACGTTTGCTAATGGAGCGGTGAGATCGGCTATCTGGCTTAAATCTAAGTCAAATGGTCTTTTTGACATGCGTGACGTGCTTGATTTACGCAGTTTATAGGCATTATTTATCCTTCGTGATGTGGTTATTGTAATCATAATTAGTTGATTACATGGGGCAATATTTTATTGCCCTTTTATTTTTGATTGCTTTTGTGTGTTTTTGTCCTGAGTTGATTAATTTGATACGTTTACCTACAGTATTTTGTAGATTAAATGTAAATTTTGACCAAATGGTCTACTTTTTTTCATGTGTAAGCTATTTTTCACGCTCGATAAGTTCCGCAAGCGTTTTCCACCCCCACTTAGCTGATCTTTTTGCCTGTTAAATCGCATGTTTCATTCCAGTTGCGTAAAATAATAATAAAAATTGCCCTTTTGGGTAGACTTTTAGCTGGGCTGTCTCTAGAATGCCGCCGTTTGCCAGAAATCCATAGGTAAGCAAATTTGCATTGATTCATTCTGTCTTAATGAATTAATATGCAAATAAAGTGAGTGAATATTCTCTGGAGGGTGTTTTGATTAAGTCAGCGCTATTGGTTCTGGAAGACGGAACCCAGTTTCACGGTCGGGCCATAGGGGCAACAGGTTCGGCGGTTGGGGAAGTCGTTTTCAATACTTCAATGACCGGTTATCAAGAAATCCTCACTGATCCTTCCTATTCCCGCCAAATCGTCACTCTTACTTATCCCCATATCGGCAATGTCGGCACCAATGAAGCCGATGCAGAATCTTCTCAGGTACATGCGCAAGGTCTGGTCATCCGCGACCTGCCACTGATTGCCAGCAACTTCCGCGATACTGAAGACCTCTCTTCTTACCTGAAGCGTCACAACATTGTGGCGATTGCCGATATTGATACCCGTAAGCTGACTCGTCTGCTGCGTGAAAAAGGCGCACAGAATGGCTGCATCATTGCAGGGGATAACCCGGATGCAGCTCTGGCGCTGGAAAAAGCGAAAGCCTTCCCAGGCCTGAACGGAATGGACCTGGCGAAAGAAGTCACCACTGCGGAGCCTTACAACTGGACGCAGGGGAGCTGGACGCTGGCAGGTGACCTGCCAGAAGCGAAATCTGCAGATGAACTCCCGTTCCATGTTGTGGCTTATGATTTTGGTGCTAAACGCAATATTCTGCGCATGTTAGTGGATCGCGGCTGTCGCCTGACGGTGGTGCCGGCGAAGACCTCCGCAGAGGAAGTACTGAAGATGAATCCGGACGGTATTTTCCTGTCCAACGGTCCTGGTGACCCGGCTCCGTGCGACTACGCTATCGACGCGATTGGAAAATTCCTCGAAACCGATATTCCGGTATTCGGCATCTGCCTCGGCCATCAGCTACTGGCGCTGGCGAGCGGTGCTAAGACTATCAAGATGAAGTTTGGCCACCACGGCGGCAACCATCCGGTTAAAGATATTGATAACAACACCGTGATGATTACTGCACAAAACCACGGCTTTGCGGTGGATGAAGCGTCGCTGCCTGCAAACCTGCGCGTAACGCATAAATCGCTGTTCGATGGCACCCTTCAGGGTATCCACCGCACTGATAAACCGGCGTTCAGCTTCCAGGGCCACCCGGAAGCCAGTCCGGGGCCGCATGATGCTGCGCCGCTGTTCGACCACTTTATCGAGTTAATTGAGCTTTACCGTCAGTCCGCGAAATAATCAGGAGTTAATAGAGCCATGCCAAAACGTACAGACATAAAAAGTATCCTGATTCTGGGCGCGGGTCCGATTGTTATCGGCCAGGCGTGTGAGTTTGACTATTCCGGTGCGCAGGCATGTAAGGCCCTGCGTGAAGAGGGTTACCGCGTTATTCTGGTAAACTCCAACCCGGCAACCATCATGACCGACCCGGAAATGGCCGATGCTACCTACATCGAGCCGATTCACTGGGAAGTTGTGCGTAAGATTATCGAAAAAGAACGCCCGGATGCGGTACTGCCGACCATGGGCGGCCAGACTGCGCTGAACTGTGCACTGGAACTTGAGCGTCAGGGCGTACTGGCTGAATTCGGTGTGACCATGATTGGGGCAACGGCGGATGCGATTGATAAAGCTGAAGACCGCCGTCGCTTCGATATCGCGATGAAGAAAATCGGCCTCGACACTGCGCGTTCTGGTATCGCACATACCATGGAAGAAGCGCTCGCGGTTGCCGCTGATGTTGGCTTTCCGTGCATTATCCGGCCTAGCTTCACCATGGGCGGCACCGGTGGCGGTATCGCTTATAACCGCGAAGAGTTTGAAGAAATTTGCGAACGCGGGTTGGATCTTTCCCCAACCAAAGAGCTGCTGATTGATGAGTCGCTGATTGGCTGGAAAGAGTACGAGATGGAAGTGGTACGTGATAAAAACGACAACTGCATCATCGTCTGCTCCATCGAAAACTTCGACGCTATGGGCATCCATACCGGTGACTCCATCACCGTAGCTCCGGCGCAAACGCTGACCGATAAAGAATACCAAATCATGCGTAACGCCTCGATGGCGGTACTGCGTGAAATCGGCGTGGAAACCGGTGGTTCTAACGTCCAGTTTGCGGTGAATCCAAAAAATGGTCGTCTGATTGTTATCGAAATGAACCCGCGTGTTTCTCGATCGTCGGCGCTGGCATCAAAAGCGACCGGTTTCCCGATTGCGAAAGTGGCGGCAAAACTGGCGGTCGGTTATACCCTCGACGAACTGATGAATGACATCACGGGCGGTCGTACTCCGGCTTCCTTTGAGCCGTCTATCGACTACGTCGTGACCAAAATCCCACGCTTTAACTTCGAGAAATTCGCCGGCGCCAACGACCGTCTGACTACTCAGATGAAATCTGTTGGTGAAGTGATGGCGATTGGTCGCACCCAGCAGGAATCTTTGCAGAAAGCACTGCGCGGTCTGGAAGTGGGGGCTACCGGTTTCGACCCTAAAGTGAGCCTGGATGACCCGGAAGCGCTGACCAAGATTCGCCGTGAGCTGAAAGATGCGGGCGCTGAGCGTATCTGGTATATCGCCGATGCGTTCCGCGCAGGCCTGTCCGTCGATGGTGTCTTCAACCTGACCAACATCGACCGCTGGTTCCTGGTACAAATTGAAGAACTGGTGCGTCTGGAAGAAAAAGTGGCGGAGCTTGGCATCAACGGGCTCAATGCTGACTTCCTGCGTGCTCTTAAGCGTAAAGGCTTTGCCGATGCGCGTCTGGCAAAACTGGCGGGCGTGCGCGAAGCGGAAATCCGCAAGCTGCGCGAACAGTATAATCTGCACCCGGTTTATAAGCGTGTAGATACCTGCGCCGCAGAATTTGCCACCGATACCGCTTATATGTACTCCACCTATGAAGATGAATGCGAAGCGAACCCAACGCAGGATCGCGACAAAATCATGGTCCTGGGTGGTGGTCCGAACCGTATCGGTCAGGGTATTGAATTCGACTACTGCTGCGTACATGCTTCGCTGGCACTGCGTGAAGACGGCTACGAGACCATCATGGTTAACTGTAACCCGGAAACTGTCTCTACCGACTACGACACTTCTGACCGTCTGTACTTTGAGCCGGTAACTCTGGAAGACGTGCTGGAAATCGTGCGCATCGAGAAACCAAAAGGTGTCATCGTCCAGTACGGCGGCCAGACCCCGCTGAAGCTGGCGCGTGCGCTGGAAGCCGCAGGTGTGCCGGTTATCGGCACCAGCCCGGATGCAATTGACCGTGCAGAAGACCGTGAAAGATTCCAGCACGCGGTTGACCGTCTGAAACTGAAACAACCCGCGAACGCCACCGTCACCGCCATCGAACAAGCAGTTGAGAAGGCGAAAGAGATTGGCTATCCGCTGGTGGTGCGTCCATCCTACGTTCTCGGCGGTCGCGCGATGGAAATCGTCTACGACGAAGCCGACTTACGTCGCTACTTCCAGACGGCAGTTAGCGTCTCCAACGACGCGCCGGTACTTCTGGACCGTTTCCTGGATGACGCGGTAGAAGTGGATGTGGATGCTATTTGCGACGGCGAAATGGTGCTGATTGGTGGCATCATGGAACACATCGAACAGGCTGGCGTTCACTCCGGTGATTCAGCATGTTCCCTGCCAGCCTACACGCTGAGCCAGGAAATTCAGGATGTAATGCGCCAGCAGGTGCAAAAGTTGGCCTTCGAACTGCAGGTTCGTGGTCTGATGAACGTCCAGTTTGCGGTGAAGAATAACGAAGTCTACCTGATTGAAGTCAACCCGCGTGCGGCGCGTACGGTACCGTTTGTGTCGAAGGCGACGGGGGTTCCGCTGGCGAAAGTGGCTGCACGAGTGATGGCAGGTAAAACGCTGGCACAGCAGGGCGTCACCAAAGAAGTTATCCCACCGTACTACTCGGTAAAAGAAGTGGTGCTGCCGTTCAATAAATTCCCGGGCGTTGACCCCCTTTTAGGGCCAGAAATGCGCTCTACCGGTGAAGTGATGGGCGTTGGCCGCACCTTTGCGGAAGCGTTCGCTAAGGCACAGTTGGGTAGCAGCTCCACCATGAAAAAACAGGGCCGCGCTTTACTCTCTGTTCGCGAAGGCGACAAAGAGCGCGTCGTCGACCTTGCGGCCAAACTGCTGAAGTTTGGTTTTGAGCTGGATGCCACGCACGGTACAGCGATTGTTCTGGGGGAGGCCGGGATTAACCCGCGTCTGGTGAATAAAGTGCATGAAGGTCGCCCGCACATTCAGGACCGTATCAAGAATGGCGAATACACCTACATCATCAACACCACGGAAGGTCGTCAGGCGATTGAGGATTCCAAGCTGATTCGTCGCAGTGCGCTGCAGTACAAAGTGCATTATGACACCACTCTGAACGGTGGTTTTGCCACGGCGATGGCGTTGAATGCGGATGCCACAGAGAAGGTGACGTCTGTTCAGGAAATGCACGCGCAGATCAATAAATAATATCTGGATGGTCCGGTGATAATTGCGTTAAGCGGACTTTAAATATAATTCGAAACGGTTTCTGTAAAGGAGCCGTTTTTTTTGCTCTATCAGGTCATTCCTGGATAAATAGAATTCCATAACCACATTTTCAATGTAATAAGCGCGATGTTGCTCACACTAATCAACATTCAAGTCGCATACTATCCTTTATATACACAATTTTAATATGGCTTTGTTTTTATTAATTTTGGACAAGCCGTAGCCAGATTTTTAATTTGTGAAATGGTGCGCTTATGTGTGAAGAATATGTTGAAAGACCGCTTTATTTGTTAATTGCCGATTGGATTATGGCAGAAGATCGTTGGGTGACGGCAAAAGAAATTTCCCGTCATTTCGATATTGAACATTGCAAAGCGATTAATACGCTCTCTTATATTCTTTCGGAAGTGAGTGAAATTGTTTGTGAAGTTAAGATGATCCCTAATCAGCTTGCTGGTCGCGGATGTCAGTGTCAGCGCCTGGTGAAAGTTGTGAGAATTGATCCTCAGCTTTATAGCCGATTGAGCCACGGTCTGCAGGAGAAAAGAGTGAGTGTTGGGAAAACGCCACGGATGTCGGCTGTTCCCCCTAGTGAGCTTAATCGCGAGCAGAAATGGCAGATGATGCTGTCAAAAAGTATGCGTCGGTAATCTTTTCTTTGCCGGATGGTGCTTATGCTTATCCGGCACCATCAGGAAGCCGTTTTGGGCTTTACCTCCGTTGTGCCTTTGAGGCGTGGACGGTTTTCTTCGACCTGCGTTAACGGCTGGGTTTCATGTAACCCAGCCCTACAGCGCACAGCGAGATCCTGATACTCCCTGGTATTCATTCGCTTCCACTGCAATTCCTGAACCGTCACTTCTCGTATTACCCGGGCGGTTGCCCCAACCAGTAATTGCCTTGGTTCGCCAGTAAATCCTGCTTTAACAAAGCTCATGGCGGCGACAATGCTTTCTTCGCCTATCACGGCACCGTCCATAATTACGCTGTTCATGCCAACCAGCGCATCGCGACCAATCACGCAGCCGTGCAGGATCGCGCCGTGTCCGATGTGTCCGTGCTCATGCACGATGGTATCGGTGTCGCAGTATCCATGCATGATGCAGCTATCCTGCAGATTGGAGCCTGCTTCAAGGATCAGACGACCATAGTCGCCGCGCAGTGAAGCGAGTGGGCCAATATAGACACCCGCACCGACAATTACATCGCCAATCAGCACAGCGCTGGGATGAACATAAGCAGACGGGTGTACCACGGGGATAAGACCTTCAAAAGCGTAATAGCTCACAATATTCCTTATTTTTACCGGATGGCGGTATACGGTATTTGTTGGCCGGATAAGCGAAGCCTATCCGGCATGACAACATTAACGACCTTTCCACACCGGATCGCGTTTTTCGGCAAATGCCTGCGGACCTTCAAGCGCATCTTCAGAGTGCAACACCGCCGGGTAGTGTTTCAGCACACCACTGCGGATATAGCGGTAGCCTTCTTCTACCGGCATTTCACTGGTAGCACGGTAAATCTCTTTTAGCGCTGCGATAGCCAGTGGGGCGCTATTCACCAGCTGTTGTGCCAGTTCGCGCGCACTGTCCATAAGCTCGCTCTGGTTGACGACACGGTTTACGATCCCCCAACGTATTGCTTCTTCGGCGCTCATCCGTCTGCCGGTCATCACCATTTCGTTGACGATAGCCGGTGGCAGCAGCTTGGGCAAACGGAGTACTCCGCCACTGTCAGGCACAATACCGAGCTTCGCTTCCGGCAGCGCAAAGCTGGCGTTTTCTGCACAGACGATAAAGTCCGCAGCCAGTGCCAGCTCGAAACCACCGCCAAAGGCATAGCCGTTTACTGCCGCTATGACAGGCTTGTTGAGGTCGAAAATTTCGGTTAAACCGGCGAAGCCGCCAGGACCAAAATCAGCATCCGGAGCTTCACCTTCTGCCGCCGCTTTTAAGTCCCAACCGGCGGAAAAGAATTTCTCTCCGCCGCCGGTGATAATAGCCACGCGTAATTCAGGATCGTCACGGAAATTAAGAAAAGCCTCTCCCATTTCAAAACTGGTTTTGGCATCAATGGCATTCGCCTTTGGTCTGTCCAGCGTAATTTCCAGAATCGGGCCATTGCGGGTCAGATGTAATGATTCACTCATAGTTCATCTCCAAAAATATACCCTTCGTCTTTCAGGCTGCATTTTTGTTAGCTGCGTCCGCTCACCCAATTCACATAGTTATCTATGCTCCTGGGATGAGCGGACTTGCCGTCTCAATGCAACTCGAAATCTATTGGGTATAGATTTCCCGGCAGGAGGAATTCCCGCCATAGGGGTTATTTCAGATTTTTTTTGATTATTTTTCCTGAACAATTACGCGGCAGGTCGGTTCGTATCTCCATAAAAGAGGGAACCTTAAATTTCGCCATATTGTGTTCGCAGAAGCTGAAGAATTCTGCTTCGCTTAATGTTTCACCTTCATTCAGTACGATAAAAGCTTTAATCGCCTCATCACGGATAGAGTCCTTAATACCGACAACGACGATGTCCTGAATTTTGGGGTGGGCGGAGATAATATTTTCCAGTTCGACACAGGAGACATTTTCTCCACCGCGTTTAATCATGTTGCAGCGCCTGTCGACGAAATAGAAAAAACCATCTTCATCCTGGTAACCTGAATCGCCGGTATGCAGCCAACCCTCAGGCTCCAGCGCTTTGGCCGTCGCATCCGGTTGTGCATAGTACTCTTTGAAGATCGTTTTACCCGGTACGCCCTTAATACAGATTTCGCCAATTTCTCCGGCGGGTAGGGGACGGTTTTGATCGTCGCGGATTTCTGCTTCATAGCTAAAGCCCACTCGCCCAATAGAAGGCCAGCGTCGTTTATCCCCCGGACGGTCTCCAATAATGCCGACAATCGTTTCTGTCATACCGTAGGAGGTCAGGAGTCTGACGCCAAACCGTGCGATAAAGTCATCCTTCTCCTGTACCGATAAATTGAGATAGAACATCACTTCGCGCAGATGATGCTGCTTGTCCGTGGATGCAGCGGGCTGCACCATCAATGTTCTGATCATCATCGGAATGCATTCTGTAATCGTCGCCTGATATTTACGTACCTGCTCCCAGAAGGCCCGAGCGCTGTATTTCTCTATCAGAACAAAGGTACTGCCTGCAGAGAATGCCGCCATTGCTGCCGTACACTGGCAGTCGATATGAAAGGCGGGCATCACCGTCAGGTAAACATCATCGTCGCGCAGGGCGCATTGCCAGGAGGAGTAGTAGCCAGCAAAACGCAGGTTATAGTGGGTAATGACCACCCCTTTGGGACGAGAGGTGGTTCCTGAGGTGAACAGGATTTCCGCCGTATCGTCAGTGGATAACGCAGGCGCATAACACAGCGTTGCTGGCTGTTGGTTTTTCAGGTCGGAAAAGTGACTTACGCCGTCGTCAGCTGGAACATGATCGCTAATCAAACAGATGTGATTGAGCGGAGTCTCATTTTCCAACTTTATCTGGCGATACATGGGATAAAACTGGGTGCTGGTGACCAGCAGACTGACCTGGCTGTTTTGCAGGATCCAGGCACTTTCCTCTCCCAGTAAGCGGGCATTAATCGGTACCATAATGGCGCCAATTTTTGCCAGCCCAAACCAGCAAAAAATGAATTCCGGGCAGTTATCCAGATGCAATGCGACCTTATCGCCTTTGCGGATCCCCAGGGAATGAAAAAGATTTGCCGTGCGGTTAATCTCTTCATTAAGCGAGGCATAACTAAACTGTCGAACATTTCCTTCACAGGATTCGAAAATAAGCGCCGTTTTATCTCCGTACACCCCGGCCAGGTCGTCCCACATCTGACGTAAGTTTTGTCTGCCAACGATATCCATATTACTTATCCACTGAAATCAGGCGTGAGCGCTAACCAAACGAACTGGCCAGCGCGTCGCGTTTAATCCTCAACTCTGGCCAGGCCTTTGCCGACCAGCTCATTAATGTCTGCTTCGCTATAACCGATATTTTTCAGAATGGCGGCGGTATCCATGCCGTGTGATGGCATGCCACGCCAGATTTTCCCCGGGTTGTTTTTGAATTTCGGCATGATGTTCGGTCCTTTACAGGTGCGACCGTCCATCGTTTGCCACTGGGTAATCGATTCACGGGCAACGTACTGCGGGTTATCTTCCAGTTCAGGAATGGTCAGCACTTTCGCACAAGCGATATTCAGTTCCGCAAAGCGCGCCTGCACTTCAGCGATGGTGTGCGTTGCCAGCCAGGCGTCCAGTTTCTCCTCGACTAACGGACCATATGGACATTCAACGCGGTGGATAAGCTGCGTTCCTTCCGGCACTTCAGGCGTACCGAGAATGTGCGCCAGTCCAATATCCTTAAAGCATTCGTTGATTTGCGTGATACCAACCAGTTCCATGACGATGTAACCATCGGCACATTTATACAGGCCGCAACCGGCATAATAGGGGTCTTTGCCTTTGGTCATTCGCGGACATATTTCGCCGCCGTTGAAATAATCCATCATGAAGTACTGGCCCATACGCAGCATCACTTCATACATGGCAACATCAATACTTTCGCCTTTACCGGTCTCACGCACTTTGTGCAGCGCCGCGAGTGCTGCTGTGGTTGCGGTCATACCTGAGAAGTAATCGGCTGTGTAGGGGAAGGCAGGCATGGGCTGATCAACGTCGCCGTTCTGGATCAGATAGCCGCTGAATGCCTGAGCAATGGTGTTGTAAGCGGGGAGATTGGTGTACTCATCGGTACCAAACTGGCCGAAGCCGGAAAGATGGGCAATAACCAGTTTCGGGTTATGTTGCCACAGCACCTCGTCGGTAATACCACGACGGGCGAAGGCCGGGCCTTTACTGGCTTCAATGAAAATGTCGGTGGTTTCCATTAACTTCAGAAATGCTTCCCGCCCCTCATCTTTGAAAATATTGAGCGAAAGAGCGTGCAGGTTGCGGCGTGATAGCTGCGGATAGTTAGGTTGTACACGGATGGTATCGGCCCAGGCGACGTTTTCAATCCAGATAACTTCAGCACCCCATTCGGCAAACATTTGTCCGGCGAACGGCCCGGCAATTTCGATCCCTGAGAAGACCACGCGTAATCCGGACAGCGGTCCAAAAGCGGGCATTGGTAGACGGTTCATAAATTAGCTCCTGGCAGTGAGTTGTAGGCCCGGTAAGCTCAGCGCTACCGGGCATGTTTCCGGATGAGGGCTTAGCTCTCTCTCCGGCCTACAGATGCGCCGACTTAACGGTATTGTTTCAATACCGAACGGCCCAATGTCAGGATCTGCATTTCATCAGAGCCCCCGGACACACGGTCAACGCGCAGGTCACGCCAGAAACGTGTGATGCGATGGTTGCCCGCGATACCGACACCACCCAGCACTTGCATGGAGGTATCTACCACTTCAAATGCGGCATTGGCGCAGAAGTATTTGCACATTGCTGCATCACCAGAGGTGATGGTACCGTTATCCGCTTTCCACGCGGCTTCCAGCAGCATGTTTTTCATCGAGTTAAGTTTGATCGCCATGTGCGCAAACTTCTCCTGAATCAGCTGGAAGCGTCCAATAGCTTCGCCAAACTGCACACGTTGATTCGCGTAGCGTGCCGCATCTTCAAACGCACACATTGCTGTACCGTAGTTAGTCAGTGCGACGAGGAAACGCTCGTGGTCAAACTCTTCTTTTACGCGGTTGAAACCATTACCTTCCCGACCGAACATGTCTTTTTCGTCCAGCTCTACGTCATCAAAGGTGATTTCACAGCAGCTATCCATACGCAGGCCGAGCTTCTCCAGCTTGTTGACCTTGATACCCGCTTTGCTCATGTCAACAAACCACTCGGTATAAACAGGTTTATCCGGCGATGCTCCATCTCTTGCCATTACCACGATGTACGGGGTATAGGCGCTACTGGTGATGAAGCACTTACTGCCATTAAGATAAACCTTACCATTTTTGCGTGTATAAGTGGTTTTCAGACTGCCAACATCCGATCCTGCTCCCGGTTCTGTAATCGCGGAGTTCCACATCTGCTTACCGGTGCCCTGGAACGCCATGATTTTATCAATTTGCTCCTGGGTTCCTTCACGCAGGAAAGTGTTAAAACCACCTGGCAATTGGTACAGCACGTAGGTTGGAGCGCCAAGACGACCCAGTTCCATCCAGACAGCGGCAACGGTGACGAATCCCGCTTCCAGACCGCCGTGTTCTTCCGGGATCAAAAGGCTGTCGATGCCCATATCCGCCAGTGCTTTCACAAAACGCTCTGGGTAGACGCTATCGCGATCGCACTCGGCAAAATAAGCTTCCCAGTTCTCACTGGCCATCAGTTCACGAATACCAGCGACAAACAGCTCCTGCTCGTCATTCAAATTGAAATCCATCTTCAAGCCTCTTCAGTAATGGGTTAATTAAACTTATTTATCTTTCCAGTGCACTTTGGCGTCTTTAATAAAGGACAGCGTTACCATGATGTTGACGAAGAACAGCGGGCACCCACCGGCGATAATCGCAGTCTGTATGGGCTTCAATCCTCCCAGAGCCAACAGAACGATACCGATGACACCTACCAATACTGACCAGCCGATACGTACCAACAGCGGAGGTTCTTCACCATCGCGAACTTCACGGCAGGTGGACATCGCCAGGGTATATGAGCAGGCGTTGATGAGTGTGACGGTGGCGATAAAGCAGAGGATAAAGAATCCCCACATGGTGGCTGTGCTGAACGGCAATGCGGCCCAGGTTTCGATAATGGCGCGCGCCACGCCGTGCTGTTCAATCAGTTGTGGGATGTTGAGGATGTTTTTATCCATCAACAGCAGAGTGTTACTGCCAAGCACGGTCCACAGGATCCAGGTAGAGGCGGTCAAGCCCAACACCATCCCGAAGCACAGTTCACGCACGGTACGGCCGCGAGAGATACGGGCAAGGAAAATACTCATCTGGATGGCGTAAATGACCCACCATGCCCAGTAGAAGACGGTCCAGCCCTGTGGGAAGCCGCCTTTGCCGATGGCATCGGTATAGAACAGCATGCGCGGCAAGTACATCAGCAGCATACCGACGGAATCGGTGAAGTAGTTCATGATGAAGCTGGCACCGCTGACGATAAACACCCAGCCCAACATCAGAAAACTCAGGTAGCTACGCACATCGCTGGCGATTTTGACCCCTTTTTGCAGGCCACAAGCCACGCAAATTGCGTTCAAAATGATCCAGCAGGTAATGATGATTGCGTCTAATTGCAGCGTGTGCGGAATACCAAACAACCACTGCATACACTCGGTAACCAGCGGTGTCGCCAGCCCAAGACTGGTGCCCATTGCGAAGATCAGCGCGACCAGATAGAAGTTATCTACGATAGTGCCGAATAACCCTTTCGCGTGTTTTTCACCGACCAGGGGAACCAGCGTGGAGCTGGGGCGGATAACATCCATCTTGCGTACAAAGAAGAAGTAGGCGAATGCCACCGAGAGGAAGCTATAGGTTGCCCACGGCAGAGGCCCCCAGTGGAACAAGCTGTAGGCCAGACCAATCTCTTTCGCCGGTGTCGATCCTGGCGTTAGCGCGAACGGCGGCGTGGAGATGTAGTAATAGATCTCTATCGAACCCCAGAACAGCACGGCGGCTGAGGTGCAGGAGGCAAACATCATAAAAATCCAGCTGGCTGTGCTGAACTCAGGTTTTTCGTCGCCTAATTTCTTTTTAGCATAGGGACCAAAGACCAACCAGAACCAGCCGAATAGCATAACGACCATATACCATTCAAATGCCCAACCCCAGACATTGGTGACGTAACTGAATACCGCATTAATAACAACATTAGCGGCATCAAGATCTCTTACTGTTAGCCAACAAAGTATTCCGACAATTATTAATGGCGGAAAGAAAACCTTTGGCTCAATTCCCGATTTTTTCTTTTCATTTTTCATAAGTGAATTCCAGTTTGAAAACGAAATTTATTTAGCGTTCCCTTTTTTGCTGTTTTGTATATTTATTATTAATAATTTGTTGATAACTATTTAACCTCTGGGGCGCCTCAGTGAGTAACTCATAATGGGTATTCATTACGGGGCATTCTGTTAACTCTGTCACACTTTTATTTCTGGTGTGTTTTGCTTTGTTTTTGCTTTATTTTTTTTGGAAATCATGTGTTTATGCCTATTCTTTGGGTGTTTTTAGCGAACTGCCTTTCAATATTGGTGATCCAGAAAACAATATTGAAAGTTTTCATATTTGTTTGCATCTTTTCAATATTGGTGAGGCACGTAACACTATTGAAAGTTGCAAATATCAATGTGTGACATTTTCAATATTGGTGATTAAGGTTTTATTTCCGAATTAAAGAGCGTGATATCTGTATTTAACACTGCCGATATGAATAACGTTTCCTTCATGATTTCTGGAGATGCAATGAAGATAATTACTTGCTACAAATGCGTGCCTGATGAACAGGATATTTTGATTAATAATGCTGATGGTTCACTGGATTTCAGTAAAGCGGATGGCAAAATCAGTCAGTACGATCTGAATGCGATAGAAGCGGCCTGTCAGTTAAAACAGCAACTGGGAGAAGCCCAGGTCGTCGCCTTGAGCGTAGGTGGTAAAGCGCTGACAAATGCAAAAGGCCGCAAAGATGTGCTCTCGCGCGGGCCTGATGAACTGATTGTCGTAATTGACGATCGGTTTGAGCAGGCGCTGCCGCAGCATACGGCGACCGCACTGGCTGCTGCCGCGCAAAAATCCGGTTTTGATTTGATCGTCTGCGGCGACGGATCTTCCGATCTTTATGCCCAGCAGGTTGGTCTGCTGGTGGGGGAAGCGCTGAATATTCCAGCGATTAACGGCGTGAGCAAGATCCTCTCTCTGGCTGATAACACCCTCATTGTTGAACGTGAGCTGGAAGATGAAATTGAAACCCTGAGCATTCCGCTCCCGGCAGTTATTGCGGTCTCAACAGATATCAACACGCCACAAATCCCTTCCATGAAAGCCATCCTCGGCGCAGCGAAAAAACCGGTTCAGGTCTGGTCGCCAGCGGACATTGAGCTCAATGCCGTGGAGGCGTATTCCGTACAACAGGTTGCAGCACCGAAGCAACGTGAGCGTCAGCGCGTTGTGATTGAAGGTGACGGTGAAGAACAGATTGCTGCGTTTGTCGAGAGTCTTCGCAAAATCATTTAATTATCAGGGGATGTTATGAACAAGTTTTCCAGTATCTGGGTATTCAGCGATACCCCTTCTCGTCTGCCGGAACTGATGAATGGTGCGCAGACTTTAGGTGAAAAAATCAACACGTTTGTGCTCAACGAAGCTGATAGTGCAGCGGCGTTCCAGCTTGGTGCGGATCATGTCTGGCTGCTCAGCGGTAAGCCAGATGATCGTATGGTGGAAGATTATGCCGGCGTGATGGCTGAGACTATTCGCCAGCACAGTGAAGGTGGTGCGGTGCTGTTGCCGAATACACGTCGCGGTAAGCTGCTGGCGGCGAAACTGGGTTTTCGGTTGTCTGCGGCGGTCTCTAACGATGCCAGTGCGGTGGCATTGCAGGACGGTAAGGCTGCGGTTAAACATATGGTCTACGGTGGACTGGCTATGGGCGCTGAAACGATCGCTTCGCCGTTTGCCGTGATGACGCTTAGCAGTGGGACATTTGACGCCCAACAACCCGATGCCTCCCGCAGTGGCGAGATGCATACCGTACAGTGGCAGGCTCCGACCACTGCCGTCACCCGTACCGCAACGCAGGCTCGTAAGAGCAATAGCGTTGATCTCGACAAAGCACGTCTGGTGGTCAGCGTGGGACGCGGTATTGGCAGCAAGGAGAATATTTCTCTGGCCGAAGCGCTGTGCCAGACCATTGGTGCTGAGTTGGCGTGCTCCCGTCCGGTAGCGGAAAATGAGAAGTGGATGGAGCATGAACGTTACGTCGGTATCTCCAACCTGATGCTCAAACCTGAACTGTATCTGGCCGTGGGGATTTCAGGACAGATCCAACATATGGTCGGTGCTAACGGTGCCCAGACTATTTTCGCCATCAACAAAGACAAAAATGCCCCGATCTTCCAGTACGCGGATTATGGCATCGTTGGCGATGCGCTGAAGATCCTGCCTGCATTAACGGCTGCATTAGCGCGCTAAACCATTTCGGCAGGGCGCTATATGCCCTGCCGCTGACAGGAGTTTTTATGTCTGAAGATATCTTTGATGCCATCATCGTGGGTGCAGGGCTGGCCGGTTCGGTTGCGGCGCTGGTGCTTGCCCGTGAGGGGGCTCAGGTGTTGGTTATCGAGCGTGGTAATTCTGCTGGCGCGAAGAATGTCACCGGTGGGCGCATCTACGCGCATAGCCTGGAGCGCATTATCCCCGGTTTTGCTGAACAGGCTCCCATTGAACGCATGATCACCCACGAAAAACTCGCCTTTATGACCGAACAAGGGGCGATGACGATGGATTATTGCAACGGTGAAGAAGCCGCGGCATCGCAGGTTTCTTACTCGGTATTGCGCAGTAAATTTGACGCCTGGTTGATGGAGCAAGCTGAAGAAGCAGGGGCCCAGCTTATCACCGGTATTCGCGTGGATAACGTTGTTCAGCGTGATGGCAAAGTCGTGGGTGTGGAAGCCGATGGCGATATTCTTGAAGCAAAAGTTGTGATCCTCGCTGATGGGGTGAATTCTCTGCTGGCAGAAAAGCTGGGAATGGCAAAGCGCGTTGAAGCTGCTCATGTTGCCGTTGGCGTGAAGGAGCTCATTGAATTACCGAAGTCGGTAATTGAAGATCGCTTTCATCTGCAAGGGAATCAGGGGGCAGCCTGTCTGTTTGCCGGTTCACCGACCGATGGTCTGATGGGCGGTGGCTTCCTTTATACAAATGAAACAACCCTTTCTCTGGGGCTGGTGTGCGGTCTTCATCACCTGAAAGACGCTAAAAAATCGGTCCCACAAATGCTGGAAGATTTCAAACAGCACCCGGCTGTTGCTCCACTAATAGCGGGTGGCAAGCTGGTGGAGTATGCCGCCCACGTTGTACCGGAAGCAGGAATGAATATGCAGCCTGAGCTGGTTGGCGATGGTGTGTTGATAGCCGGTGATGCCGCAGGCATGTGCATGAACCTTGGCTTCACCATTCGCGGCATGGATCTAGCCGTGTCGGCAGGAGAGGCGGCTGCTAAGACGGTGCTCTCCGCCATGAAGCGCGATGATTTTAGCAAACAGGCGCTTACCGAATATCACCAGCATCTGGACGATGGCCCGATGCGCGACATGCGCATGTACCAGCGCTTGCCTGCATTCCTTGATAATCCACGCATGTTTACAGCTTATCCAGAGATGGCGGTTGGTATCGCCCGTGACCTGTTCACCGTTGATGGTTCGGCCCCTGTTCCTATGCGTAAAAAAATGCTGCGTCATGCGAAGAAAGTGGGCTTCATCAACCTGCTGAAGGATGGCCTTAAAGGAGTGACCGTATTATGACTTCTCCTGTCAATGTGGACGTCAAGCTGGGCGTCAATAAATTCAATGTGGATGAAGAAATCCCGCATATCATTCTGAAAACTGAGCCCGATCAACAGGTGCTGGACGTGTTAATTAAAGCCTGTCCGGCAGGACTGTATAAAAAACAGGACGATGGCAGTGTGCGTTTTGATTACGCCGGATGTCTGGAATGCGGTACATGTCGGATTCTTGGGCTTGATACGGCGCTGGAAAAATGGGAATACCCACGCGGGACGTTTGGCGTGGAGTTTCGCTACGGCTAATAAGTACAGGTTTGTGCACCCGTAGGCCGGATAAGACGCCTCTGTGTCGACATCCGGCAATAATAACGTGACGCCAGTGCCGGATAGCGGCGTATATGCCTCCTCCGGCCTGGATATAACGCTTTGCCCGTGTTGAAACAGGAAGTCGCTATGCAGCAGCCCAGGAACTTTGATGACATCAAATTTACCTCCATTCACCGTCGGATAATGCTGTGGGGAAGCGGTGGGCCGTTTCTGGATGGTTATGTGCTGGTGATGATAGGCGTTGCGCTGGAGCAGCTCACACCAGCATTGAAACTGGATGCCGAATGGATTGGCCTGCTGGGAGCCGGGACGCTGGCCGGGCTGTTCGTTGGTACATCACTGTTTGGTTATATCTCCGATAAGGTCGGACGGCGCAAAATGTTCATCATCGATATTATCGCCATTGGCGTGATATCGGCGGCGACAATGTTCGTCACATCTCCTGTTGAGCTGCTGGTAATGCGCGTGCTGATCGGTGTTGTGATTGGGGCAGATTATCCCATTGCGACCTCCATGATCACCGAGTTTTCCAATACCCGCCAGCGTGCTTTCTCCATCGGTTTTATTGCCGCTATGTGGTATGTCGGCGCCACCTGTGCCGATCTGGTCGGCTACTGGCTGTATGATGTTGAGGGGGGATGGCGCTGGATGCTGGGCAGCGCGGTGATCCCTTGCATTTTGATCCTGATTGGTCGCTTTGATCTGCCTGAATCACCACGCTGGCTGCTGCGTAAAGGCCGGGTAAAAGAGTGTGAGGAGATGATGATAAAGTTGTTCGGCGAACCGGTGGTGTTCGACGAAGAAGCGCCGCAGGAAACTCGTTTTCTCCAGTTGTTTAACCGTCGCCACTTCCCGTTTGTCTTGTTTGTTGCCGCAATCTGGACCTGCCAGGTGATCCCGATGTTTGCCATTTACACCTTTGGTCCACAGATTGTCGGGCTGCTGGGCCTCGGTGTCGGGAAAAGCGCCGCGCTGGGGAATGTGGTGATCAGCTTATGCTTTATGCTGGGATGTATTCCGCCGATGTTCTGGCTGAACAGTGCAGGTCGTCGACCGCTATTGATTGGCAGCTTCGTGATGATGACACTGGCGCTGGCTGTGCTGGGGCTGGTCCCGGATATGGGGGCATGGCTGGTGGTACTGGCATTTGCCGTGTATGCGTTTTTCTCGGGTGGGCCAGGGAATCTCCAGTGGCTATATCCCAATGAACTGTTTCCTACCGATATCCGTGCGTCAGCCGTCGGCGTGATTATGTCATTGAGTCGCATCGGGACCATTATTTCAACCTGGGCGCTCCCTGTGTTTATCACTAAATATGGGATCAATTCTGTGATGTTAATGGGAGCAGGGATTTCGCTAATAGGACTACTTATTTCCATTGCTTTTGCACCGGAAACGCGAGGGTTGACGCTCGCTCAGACGAGTCAAATGACGATTCGCAGCAAGTCCGTATCCCGGGTCAGTTATTAGGAGTGTTCTGTATTTTCCCTGTTACTCAGTCAGTTAGCCTACAGTTAACGGGTATATCACTGAAAATGACTGAAAAGCAGGGAGAACACCATGCAAAAACATATTCTGATCACCTCTATTTTTACCGCAGCTGCTCTGTTTACCGTCGCCGGTTGTTCCTCTAACCAGGCGGTCAAAACCACTGATGGTAAAACGATCGTCACCGATGGCAAACCGCAGGTAGATGATGATACCGGCCTGGTATCGTATAAAAACGCGGAAACTGGCAAAACGGAACAAATCAACCGTGACCAGGTTAAAGACATGAGCGAACTTGACAACTAGTTCAGTTTTCTCCATTCAGCTACTCAATAATATTGACTTTTAGCCTGCTGATTAAGTGACTAAACTCACTGTTATTACAATAATGCAGTGATAGCAGGCTAATCATGATTCTCATCATTTACGCACATCCTTATCCGCAGCACTCGCATGCGAATAAGCGGATGCTTGAACAGGCAAGGACGCTGGAAGGCGTTGAAATTCGCTCGCTCTACCAACTCTATCCCGACTTCAATATCGATATCGCTGCTGAACAGGATGCACTGGCTCGCGCGAGCCTTATTATCTGGCAGCATCCTATGCAATGGTACAGCACACCCCCTTTACTCAAACTGTGGATGGATAAAGTTCTCTCCCACGGTTGGGCATATGGTCATGGGGGGACCGCGCTGCATGGTAAACATCTGTTGTGGGCGGTGACGACCGGTGGTGGGGAAAACCACTTTGAGATCGGTTCCCATCCGGGGTTTGACGTGCTCTCTCAGCCTTTGCAGGCGACAGCGATATATTGTGGTCTCAAGTGGCTCCCACCGTTTGCTATGCACTGCACGTTTATCTGTGATGACGAAACGCTACAGGCGCAGGCCCGTCATTACAAACAACGTTTGCTGGAATGGCAGGAGGCACACCATGGATAGCCATACACTAATACAGGCGCTGATTTATCTCGGCTCGGCGGCGTTGATTGTACCGATTGCCGTCCGACTGGGTTTAGGCTCTGTGCTGGGCTATCTCATTGCCGGATGTATCATTGGTCCGTGGGGGCTACGACTGGTCACAGACGCAGAGTCTATACTGCATTTTGCTGAAATCGGCGTAGTTCTGATGCTGTTTGTTATCGGTCTGGAGCTGGATCCGCAGCGTCTGTGGAAACTGCGTGCATCGGTTTTCGGCGGCGGCGCACTGCAAATGGTGGTCTGTGGTGGATTGATCGGCGTGTTCTGTATGTTCCTCGGCCTGCGCTGGCAGGTGGCGGAACTGATTGGTATGACGCTGGCGCTCTCCTCCACGGCCATCGCCATGCAGGCAATGAATGAACGCAACCTGATGGTTTCACAAATGGGGCGCAGTGCATTTGCCGTGCTGTTGTTCCAGGATATTGCCGCTATCCCGCTGGTAGCGATGATTCCACTACTGGCTGCGAGTGGTGCGTCGACGACGCTGGGAGCTTTCGCTCTGTCTGCGCTGAAAGTGGCTGGTGCGCTGGTCCTGGTGGTTCTGTTGGGGCGCTATGTCACCCGTCCGGCATTACGTTTTGTGGCGCGTTCTGGCCTGCGGGAAGTCTTTAGTGCCGTCGCACTGTTTCTCGTATTTGGCTTCGGCTTACTGCTTGAAGAGGTCGGACTGTCGATGGCAATGGGGGCGTTTCTGGCGGGCGTATTACTGGCGAGTTCTGAGTACCGCCACGCGCTGGAAAGCGATATCGAGCCGTTTAAAGGGCTGCTGTTGGGACTCTTTTTCATCGGCGTCGGCATGTCTATCGACTTTGGGACGCTGATCGATAATCCACTACGTATCGTCGCTCTGCTGGTGGGGTTCCTGGCGATTAAAACCATTATGTTGTGGATTATTGCGAAACCGCTGCGGGTGCCGAATAAGCAGCGTCGCTGGTTTGCCGTATTATTAGGACAGGGGAGTGAGTTTGCCTTCGTGGTGTTTGGCGCAGCGCAAATGGCAAATGTGCTCGATCCCGACTGGGCGAAAGCGTTGACGCTGACGGTAGCACTCTCAATGGCGGCCACGCCGATTTTACTGGTTGTCCTGACGCGGCTTGAGAAATCGGCTACCGATGAAGAACGTGAGGCGGATGAAATTGACGAGGAACAACCCCGGGTGATTATCGCCGGATTTGGGCGATTCGGTCAGATAACCGGTCGTTTGCTGTTGTCGAGTGGAGTGAAGATGGTCGTGCTCGATCACGATCCGGACCACATTGAAACGCTGCGCAAATTTGGTATGAAGGTTTTTTATGGCGATGCGACCCGTATGGATCTGCTGGAGTCAGCTGGCGCAGCTAAAGCTGAGGTAATTATTAATGCTATCGACGATCCCGAAACCAGCCTGCAGCTGACCGAAATGGTGAAAACCCATTTCCCTCATCTGCAAATTATTGCCCGTGCGCGCGATGTTGATCATTACATCCGCTTGCGTCAGGCGGGAGTAGAGATGCCTGAACGTGAAACTTTTGAAGGTGCACTGAAAACCGGGCGGCTGGCACTGGAAGGTCTTGGGCTTGGGCGTTATGAAGCCCGTGAACGGGCCGATGTGTTTCGTCGCTTCAATACGTTGATGGTTGAAGAGATGGTGAAGGGGGAAAACGATGCGGTTTCCCGTGCGGCTGTCTATAAACGCACCAGTGCAATGCTGAGTGAAATTATTGCTGAGGATCGTCAGCATCTATCTTTAATTCAACGCCATGGCTGGCAAGGCACGGATGAAGGTAAACATACGGGCGACGTCGCCGATGAGCCGGAAGTGAAACCGTCAGCATAAGGTACAAAATGTGATGTTCTGCAAACTTTACTGCTAACTGACAGTTTTTGAACTACTGTAATGCTGGCGTACCACCTTAAATAGGTCGGTTCGCCAGCAGAACGAAAAATTTTCCTGCTCATCCTCTTTCCGCCAGTCGACGAAAGATTGCGCTTTCCGTATAGTGGCGACAATTTTTTTGTATCCGGGAAATATTCAATGATCAGTCTGATTGCGGCGTTAGCGGTAGATCGCGTCATCGGTATGGAAAACGCCATGCCGTGGAACCTACCTGCCGATCTCGCCTGGTTTAAACGTAATACCTTAAACAAGCCAGTTGTCATGGGACGCCATACCTGGGAATCCATCGGGCGACCGTTGCCAGGGCGTAAAAATATCGTCATTAGCAGCCAGCCAGGCACCGACGATCGCGTGCAGTGGGTGAAGTCTGTCGATGAGGCAATTGCTGCCTGTGGCGATGAACCTGAAATTATGGTGATTGGCGGTGGGCGTGTGTATGAGCAGTTTCTGCCGAAAGCGCAGAAATTGTATCTGACGCATATTGACGCTGAAGTAGAAGGGGATACGCATTTCCCGGACTACGAGCCGGATGACTGGGAATCTGTTTTCAGCGAATTCCATGATGCCGACGCGCAAAACTCTCACAGCTATTGCTTCGAGATTCTGGAACGTCGTTAATACACTATGTAGGCCTGATAAGCGAAGCGCCATCAGGCAATAGATGGCGTGAATGCCGGATAGCGGCGTAAATGCCTTATCCGGCCTACAGAATGCTCATCAGCCGTTTACAACTTCGCCCGGATCCAGATCTACATGGCGATTTGACGGCTGTACAAAGTATTGTTTGTCTTCCCAGCGCAGACAGGTGAGATCTCCCCCCCAGCAGCAACCAGTATCCAGCGCGTAAATACCTTCCGGAGTGCCTTTGCCCTCCAGCGATGCCCAGTGCCCGAATGCAATGCTATACGCTTCACTGACCGGGCCGGGGATGGCAAACCAGGGCTTCAGCGGAGCTGGGGCATCTTCCGGCGACTCTTTGCTGTACATATCCAGTTGACCGTTGGGGAAACAGTAACGCATACGGGTAAAGGCGTTGGTAATAAAACGTAATCGTGCCAGCCCCGTCAGCTCCGGCGTCCAGTTATTCGGCATGTCGCCATACATGGCATCAAGGAAGAATGGATAGGAGTCGCTCGACAGTACCGCTTCGACATCACGGGCACACTCCTTTGCGGTCTGCAGATCCCACTGTGGCGTAATACCCGCATGCGCCATCACCAGCTTCTTCTCTTCATCAACCTGCAACAGCGGTTGGCGGCGTAACCAGTTAAGCAGCGCGTCGGCATCCGGTGCTTCGAGTAACGACGAGAGTCTGTCTTTAGGTTTATTGCGACTAATACCTGCAAATACGGCCAGCAGATGTAAATCATGATTACCTAATACCAACCGTACGCTGTCGCCAAGTGATTTGACATAGCGCAGCACGTCCAGTGAGCTAGGACCACGGGCGACCAAATCGCCGGTAAGCCATAAGGTATCTTTCCCAGGGGCAAAGTCTACTTGATGCAGCAATGCGATCAGTTCGTCGTAACAACCGTGAACGTCGCCAATAAGGTATGTCGCCATAGCTATTGTTTTAGTGAATGAGTGTTGGAACGGCGAGTCGGAATACGGGAATATCGATGGTAAAGGCGACGCCCTGCTCATCAATCATTTCGTAATGACCCTGCATGGTGCCCAGCGGCGTTTCAATAACCGCGCCGCTGGTGTACTGGTATTCTTCACCAGGTTCAATGTGGGGCTGAACGCCAACCACACCTTCGCCCTGAACTTCGGTTTCGCGGCCATGGCCATTGGTAATCAACCAATAACGCCCCAACAGCTGCACTGGTGCTCGCCCCAAATTGCGGATGGTCACGGTATAGGCAAAAACGTAACGTTCATCATCAGGTGAGGATTGAGCCTCAATATAGACGCTTTGTACCTGAATACACACTCGGGGCGAATTGATCATGCTTAACTCTCCTTCGATGGCGCGTTTTCTGACAGATAGTTAGCCATCCGGCAGTATTGCGCGACAGAGATATTTTCTGCTCGCATCGCCGGATCAACCCCCAGCTCTGTCAATACTTCAACGCTGAACAGATTACCGAGGCTGTTACGTACCGTTTTGCGGCGCTGATTAAACGCTTCGGTCGTAATACGGCTCAGGACGCGAACATCTTTAACCGGGTATGGCATCGTGGCGTGAGGAACCAGACGCACTACCGCGGAATCTACTTTAGGTGCCGGTGTGAAGGCCGATGGCGGCACTTCGAGTACCGGGATAACCTGGCAGTAATATTGTGCCATGACGCTTAATCGACCATACGCTTTACTGTTTGGCCCTGCAACCAGACGATTGACCACCTCTTTTTGTAACATGAAATGCATGTCGGCAATGGCATCAGTATAGGTAAAAAGATGGAACATTAGCGGCGTGGAGATGTTGTAAGGCAGGTTGCCAAACACGCGCAGCGGCTGACCCATTGTCTGCGACAGTTCACCGAAGTTCATGGTCATGGCGTCTTGCTGATAGATGGTCAGCTTCGGCCCTAAAAACGGGTGCGTTTGCAGACGGGCTGCCAGATCGCGGTCCAGTTCAATGACGGTTAGCTTGTCCAGACGTTCACCTACCGGCTCGGTCAGTGCAGCAAGGCCCGGGCCGATTTCGACCATGGCCTGACCCTTTTGTGGGTTGATAGCAGAGACAATACTTTCGATCACAAACTGATCGTTGAGGAAGTTTTGCCCGAAACGTTTACGGGCTAAATGGCCCTGATGGACTCGATTATTCATTGGTATTAACAATCATTTTGATGGCGAGATTAAGCGCCGTAATAAAACTGCCGACATCGGCTTGCCCACGACCCGCAAGTTCAAGTGCGGTGCCGTGATCAACGGATGTGCGAATAAATGGCAGGCCCAGTGTGATATTCACACCGCGACCAAATCCCTGGTATTTTAGCACGGGGAGGCCTTGATCGTGGTACATTGCCAGCACGGCATCCGCGCTATTGAGATATTTGGGCTGAAACAGGGTGTCTGCGGGCAGTGGACCGTTTAACTTCATCCCCTGTGCGCGCATTTCATCGAGAACCGGAATGATTGTATCTATCTCTTCCGTACCCATATGACCGCCTTCACCCGCATGTGGATTAAGTCCACATACCAGAATATGTGGATCAGGGATACCAAACTTCGTGCGTAAATCATGATGCAGAATACCGATCACTTCCCGTAGTAACGCAGGCGTAATGGCATCGGCAACGTCCCTGAGCGGCAGATGCGTGGTCGCCAGAGCAACGCGCAGCTCCTCAGTTGCCAGCATCATCACCACTTTTTTCGCCTGTGAGCGCTCTTCAAAAAATTCGGTATGACCGGTGAACGGCACGCCAGCATCATTAATCACGCCCTTGTGTACGGGGCCTGTGATCAGAGCTGAAAATTCACCTTGCAGGCAACCGTCGCACGCACGAGCCAGCGTATCCACCACATACTGCCCATTTTCCACTACCAACTGACCCGGTACGGCAGGTGCGCGTAGCGCAATCGGGAGCAACGTCAATGTGCCCGCAGATTGTGGTCTGGCTGGTATATCTTGATTGTAGGGGAGGAGCGAGAGTGGTAAACCGAGCATCGCTGCCCGGTTGGAAAGTAGCGCGGCATCGGCGCAGACGACGAGCTCTACCGGCCATTCACGCTGCGCAAGCTGAACGACCAGATCCGGACCAATCCCGGCGGGTTCGCCGGGAGTGATAACAACGCGTTGAGTACGGGTCATTAGTTGCTCAGAATTTTAACGTACGCGCTGGCGCGCTGTTCCTGCATCCAGGTCGCTGCTTCTTCCGAGAATTTACGGTTCATCAGCATGCGATAAGCACGGTCTTTCTGCGCCGCGTCAGTTTTATCAACGTTACGCGTGTCCAGCAGTTCGATCAGGTGCCAGCCAAAAGAGGAATGCACCGGTGCACTCATCTGGCCTTTGTTCAGTCGGGTCAGCGCATCACGGAAGGCTGGATCGAAAATGTCTGCTGCAGCCCAACCCAGATCGCCGCCCTGGTTTGCCGATCCTGGATCCTGAGAGAACTCTTTTGCTGCTGCTGCAAAGGTCGTTTTACCGCTCTTAATATCCGCTGCGATTTGTTCCAGCTTCAGACGTGCCTGCTGATCGGTCATGATCGGCGATGGCTTCAGCAGAATATGGCGGGCGTGAACTTCAGTCACGGAGATGCTCTGACTCTGGCCACGCATATCATTAACTTTCAGAATGTGGAAGCCGACACCAGAACGAATCGGGCCGATAATGTCGCCTTTTTTCGCGGTGCTTAACGCCTGAGCAAAGATGCCTGGCAGTTCCTGAATACGACCCCAGCCCATCTGACCGCCTTTCAGCGCCTGCTGATCGGCAGAATAAGTGATGGCCAGCTTGCCGAAATCACTACCGTTACGCGCTTCGTCAACAACAGAGCGCGCCTGGCTTTCAGCTTCGTTAACCTGATCTGAGGTTGGATTTTCCGGTAAAGGAATAAGAATGTGGCTCAGATTGAGTTCTGTGCTGGCATCATTTTGGTTGCCAACCTGCTGCGCCAGGGCATCAACTTCCTGCGGCAGGATCGTGACACGGCGGCGTACTTCATTGTTGCGCACCTCAGAGATAGTCATCTCTTTACGGATTTGGCTACGATAGGTCGAATAGCTTAAGCCATCCTGAGCCAGACGGCTGCGCATTTGGTCCAGCGTCATGTTGTTCTGCTTGGCGATGTTAGCGATAGCCTGATCCAACTGCTCATCAGAGATTTTCACCCCCATCTTCTGACCCATCTGCAGAATAATTTGATCCATGATCAAACGTTCCAGGATCTGATGACGAAGCGTTGCATCGTCCGGAAGTTGCTGGCCAGCCTGACCTGCATTGAGTTTTACGGACTGCATTAAGCCATCGACGTCGCTTTCCAGAACGACGCCGTTATTGACGACGGCTGCGACTTTATCGACTACCTGTGGGGCAGCGAAACTGGTATTCGCGATCATGGCGATACCGAGAAGCAGCGTTTTCCAGTTCTTCATACTTTTTCCATTATTAATTAACCGCAATGCGGATTACGTAGTATACCCTTCGTCTTTCAAGCCGCATTTTTGTTGGCCGCCTTCACTCACCCCAGTCACTTACTGATGTAAGCTCTTGGGGATTCTCTCAGTTGCCGCCTCAATGCAGCTCGAAATCCATTGGGTATAAATCAGTCAGATCATAAAGCGCTTTGGTACGGCAATATGTTCGAACGCAACATTTGATTGGTGCCAAGGCCATAGTTAGAGCTCAGACCGCGCAGTTCGATATTAAAGCCGATCGTATTGTCATAAACTGCGTGTTGCTGGGTGTTATCCCAACCGTTCAGCTTACGTTCGTAGCCGAAGCGGATGGCGTAACAGCAGGAGTTGTACTGCAAGCCCAGCATTGAGTCCGCTTCTTTGTTCACATTGGTATCAAAGTAGTAAGCACCGACAATCGACCAACGGTCGGCAATCGGGAAGCTTGCCACCGCCCCCACCTGCGAAATCCCGTTTTTATACTGCTCCGCTGTAGAGTAGTACGATGGCAGCGTAGCCTGAATATACTCAGAGCTGGCATAACGGTAATTCAACTGCAGCATGCGGTTTTCGTCACGACGATATTCGATGCTGCTGCTACTGGTGGCGACGCTGTCCAGACGGGTGTCGTACTGGATACCGCTGCGTAAACCCCAGCGATCGGATATACGCCAGTAGGTATCGCCTGCCCATACCAGTGAGCCGGTTTTGTCGTCATTCTCCCATTTAATGTTGTCATCGCCGGTGCGAGACTCCGTGAAATAGTAGATTTGACCCACGGAAATATTAAAACGTTCAACGGCCGCGTCATCATATACGCGAGATGTGACACCGGTAGTGACCTGGTTGGCGGAAGCAATACGGTCCAGACCGCCATAAGTGCGGTCACGGAACAGGCCGCTATAGTCAGATTGCAGCAGTGAGGAGTCATAGTTATAGATATGACTTTGGTCACGATACGGTACGTACAGGTACTGCGCGCGTGGCTCCAGCGTCTGGGTATAACCCGGTGCCAGCATTGCCATGTCACGCTCAAATACCATTTTGCCGTCAACTTTAAACTGCGGCATCACGCGGTTGGCCGATTCGTCCAGCTTGTTTACGTTGCCCGGATTATTATTGTACGTATCCAGATTCGTTTGCTGATAATGCGTTGCCAATAGCTTCGCTTCAGTGTTGATGCTTCCCCACTGATTGGATAACGGCAGATTGATAGTTGGCTCAAGGTGAACTCGTGTGGCTTCCGGCATATTGTCATTGGTATTGACGAAATGCACCGCCTGACCATAAATGCGGGTATCGAACGGACCCACATCATTCTGATAGTAGTTGACGTCTAACTGCGGTTGCGCAGAGTAACTGTTGCTGTTTTGGGCGTCGAAGACCTGGAACTGCTTGGTCGATATCGTGGCATCAAAGTTCTGTACCGCGTAGCCAACGCTGAATTTTTGCGTGGCATAGCCGTCGGTACTGGAGCCGTATTTATTATCGAAATCATTAAAGTAGCTGGTATCGCTGACTTTGGTATAGTCGACGTTGAAACGCCACACCTGGTCCATTACCCCGGCATGTTGCCAGTAGAACAGCCAGCGGCGCGAATTGTCATCCTTCGGATGTTCATCATCGTAAACTTTGTCGGAATTCAGATAGTCAAATTCCATCAGGCCCGCACCCGCCTGAGTGAGGTAACGGAATTCGTTCTCCCACATAATACCGCCACGACGGTGCATATAATGCGGCGTGATGGTGGCGTCCATATTGGGCGCGATATTCCAGTAATACGGAAGGTAGAACTCAAAATAGTTATTGGTGGAGTATTTTGCGTTCGGGATCAGGAAGCCAGAACGTCGCTTATCTCCAACGGGAAGCTGTAAATAAGGGCTGTAAAAGACCGGAACCGGGCCCAGCTTGAAGCGAGCGTTCCAGATTTCTGCCACCTGTTCTTCGCGGTCGTGGATCACTTCGCTACCGACAACGCTCCAGGTATTAGATCCCGGCAAACAGGAGGTAAAGCTACCGTTCTCCAGAATGGTATAGCGGTTTTCACCACGCTGTTTCATCAGGTCCGCTTTCCCGCGCCCCTGACGGCCAACCATCTGATAGTCACCTTCCCAGATGTTGGTATCTTTTGTATTCAGGTTAGACCAACCCTTCGGTCCCTTCAGAATGACCTGGTTGTCATCATAGTGGACGTTACCCAGAGCATCGACGGTGCGAACCGGCTCCGGCAGACCCTCGGCCTGTTTCTGATGAAGCTGTACTTCATCGGCCTGCAGGCGGCTATTACCCTGGGCGATATCCACGTTGCCGGTAAACACGGCGTCATCCGGGTAATTCCCTTTCGCGTGATCGGCATTGATGGTAACGGGTAACTCGTTTGTCTCGCCCTGCACCAGAGGACGGTTATAGCTTGGCACGCCCAACATGCACTGTGAGGCGAGATCGGCTGCCAGACCCTGCTGACTATAGAGGGCGCTGGCAATCATGGTGGCCAGAAGAGTGGGAATACGTTTTTTCATACGTTGTATTTATTGTTCCATCATCAGTAGCGTCGCGCGTGACAAACGGTCACAGCCTAACTTATCTCATCTTCACTGCGCTAGTATTAATCCTGCCCATTTAGGCATCCGTGGTGTTAGGCACGGCATTGAATGACAGGTATGATAATGCAAATTATAGGCGATGTCCCACAATTGACCGCAGCCGTAAAACGGTAAAAGCACCTTATATTGTGGGACATAGCCTGGCTGACAGCATAAAGATTTGGGGAGTCTATGCAGTATTGGGGAAAGATTATTGGTGTAGCCGTGGCCTTAATGATGGGCGGCGGCTTCTGGGGCGTGGTTTTGGGCCTGTTAGTTGGCCATATGTTCGACAAAGCTCGCATGCGCAAAATGGCATGGTTTGCGAATCAACGTGAACGTCAGGCACTGTTTTTTGCCACCACTTTTGAGGTGATGGGACATCTGACCAAATCCAAAGGACGCGTCACGGAAGCAGATATCCATATTGCCAGCCAACTGATGGATCGGATGAATTTGCACGGTGACTCACGTACCGCCGCTCAGCATGCCTTCCGGGTGGGAAAATCAGATAATTACCCATTACGTGAAAAGATGCGCCAGTTTCGTAGCGTCTGTTTTGGCCGTTTCGATCTGATCCGCATGTTTCTGGAGATTCAGATCCAGGCCGCGTTTGCCGATGGGTCATTGCATCCTAACGAACGCGAAGTGCTGTACGTAATTGCAGAAGAACTGGGGATCTCGCGTACGCAATTTGATCAGTTCCTGCGCATGATGCAGGGGGGCGCGCAGTTTGGTGGAGGATACCAGCAGCAGTCTGGTGGCGGCTGGCAGCAGGCGCAACGAGGACCTACGCTGGAAGATGCCTGTAACGTGCTTGGCGTTAAAGCAACCGATGATGCGACGACCATTAAGCGAGCCTATCGCAAACTGATGAGTGAGCACCATCCTGATAAACTGGTTGCGAAAGGGTTGCCGCCGGAGATGATGGAAATGGCGAAACAAAAAGCGCAGGAAATCCAAAAAGCTTACGAGTTGATTAAGGATCAAAAAGGGTTCAAGTGATTGCTTTGTCGGATGGCGGCTGGCGTCTTATCCGGCCTACGTTATGAATGTAGGCCGGGCAAGCGAAGCGTCTCCGGCATTAATTGGCACTGAGATTTAAAAATCTGCCGGGACTTTAAACGTCATACTGTTGCCGTAGGCGGGGTGGGTGATGGTTAGCATCTCCGCATGCAGTAGCAAGCGTGGTGCCATCGCCAGGGCTTCCGGCGGGGCATAGAAGCGATCGCCCAGAATCGGATGCCCTAACGCCTGCATATGTACGCGAAGCTGATGGGAACGCCCGGTAATAGGTTTGAGCACCACCCGGGCGGTATTATCTGCAGCAAACTCCACGACTTCATACTCGGTCTGCGCGGATTTGCCGGTTTCATAACACACTTTCTGCTTTGGTCGGTTCGGCCAGTCACAAATCAGTGGTAAATCAACCAGTCCCTCGGCAGGTGAGGGATGTCCCCAGACGCGCGCGACATATTGCTTCTTCGGCTCACGCTCGCGAAACTGACGTTTTAGCTCGCGCTCTGCCGCTTTGGTCAGCGCCACTACAATCACACCGCTGGTTGCCATATCCAGACGATGTACGGATTCTGCCTGTGGATAGTCGCGCTGAACACGTGTCATCACGCTGTCTTTGTGCTCTTCAAGACGACCCGGCACGGACAACAAACCGCTCGGTTTGTTGACCACCATAATGTGTTCATCCTGATACAGGATAACCAACCAGGGTTCCTGCGGCGGATTGTAGTTTTCCATCCCCATGTATGACTCCGTTACTGGTGCGTCACGACGATCAGACGCAAGGCATCCAGGCGCCAGCCCGCCTGATCCAGGCTATCCATCACCTGTTGACGGTTGCTTTCGATTGCAGCAAGTTCGTCATCACGGATGTTTGGGTTAACAGCGCGTAGTGCTTCCAGGCGCGACAGCTCCGCAGTCAGCTTCTCGTCCGCTTCTTTGCGCGCGGCGTCGATCAATGCCCGGGCAGACTTCTCAACCTGTGCTTCGCCCAACTGCAAAATCGCGTGGACATCCTGTTGCACGGCGTTGACCAGTTTGCTTCCGGTGTGGCGGTTAACGGCACTGAGCTGACGGTTAAAGGTTTCAAACTCAACCTGCGCGGCGAGGTTATTACCATTTTTATCCAGCAACATGCGTACCGGTGTTGGCGGCAGGAAGCGGTTTAACTGTAGCTGTTTCGGCGCTTGCGCTTCAACGACGTAGATCAGCTCAACAAGCAGTGTGCCTACTGGTAATGCTTTGTTCTTCAAAAGGGAAATGGTGCTGCTACCGGTGTCTCCGGAAAGGATCAGATCCAGACCGTTGCGGATCAGCGGGTGTTCCCAGGTAATAAATTGGGCATCTTCACGCGACAGCGCCACATCACGCTCAAACGTAATGGTACAGCCATCTTCTGGCAGTCCCGGAAAGTCAGGAACCAGCATATGGTCGGATGGCGTCAGGACAATTAAGTTATCACCACGGTCATCCTGATTAATACCGACGATATCAAACAGGTTCATGGCGAACGCGATCAGGCTGGTGTCATCGTCCTGCTCTTCAATACTTTCGGTCAGCGCCAGTGCTTTTTCGCCGCCATTGGAGTGAATTTCCAGCAGACGGTCACGCCCTTGCTCCAGTTGCGCTTTCAGTGCGTCGTGCTGTTCGCGGCAGGTTTTGATCAGGTCATCAAATCCCTCGTTGTTTTCCGGTTCTGCCAGATAACCAATCAGATTATTGTAGACAGTATCATAGATGGTACGTCCGGTCGGGCAGGTGTGTTCGAACGCATCCAGACCTTCGTGGTACCAGCGCACCAGCACAGACTGCGCGGTTTTTTCCAGGAAGGGGACGTGGATCTGAATATCATGCGCCTGACCAATACGGTCCAGACGGCCGATACGCTGTTCCAGCAGATCCGGGTTAAACGGCAGATCAAACATCACCAGATTGCTGGCAAACTGGAAGTTACGGCCTTCAGAGCCGATTTCAGAGCACAGCATCACCTGTGCGCCGCTGTCTTCTTCGCTAAACCAGGCGGCGGCACGGTCACGTTCAATGATCGACATACCTTCATGGAACACGGCGGCGCGAATGCCTTCGCGCTCACGCAGCACCTGTTCCAACTGCAACGCGGTGGTCGCTTTCGCACAGATAACCAGCACTTTCTGCGAGCGATGGCTGGTCAGGTAGCCCATCAGCCACTCAACGCGCGGATCAAAATTCCACCAGGTACCGGTATCGCCTTCGAATTCCTGGTAAATCTGTTCCGGGTAGAGCATGTCGCGTGCGCGATCTTCCGCGCTCTTGCGCGCACCCATAATGCCGGAGACTTTAATTGCGGTCTGGTATTGGGTTGGCAGCGGCAGCTTGATGGTATGCAGCTCGCGTTTCGGGAAGCCTTTCACGCCGTTACGAGTGTTACGGAACAGTACGCGGCTGGTGCCATGTCTGTCCATCAGCATCGAAACCAGCTCCTGACGTGCACTCTGGGCGTCGTCACTATCGCTGTTCGCAGCTTGCAACAATGGCTCAATGTCCTGCTCGCCAATCATCTCACCCAGCATGTTTAGCTCATCGTTGCTCAGCTTCTTGCCTGCCAGCAGCATAGCGACGGCATCGGCAACCGGACGGTAATTTTTTTGCTCTTCAACGAACTGCTCGAAATCGTGGAAACGACTTGGATCCAACAGGCGCAAACGTGCAAAGTGGCTTTCCATGCCCAGCTGTTCCGGTGTTGCGGTCAGCAGCAGGATCCCCGGTACGCGCTCAGCCAGCTGTTCAATCGCCATATATTCACGGCTTGGCGCATCTTCGCTCCACACTAGGTGATGGGCTTCATCGACCACCAGCAGATCCCACTCGGCGTCGCACAGATGTTCCAGACGCTGCTTATTGCGACGGGCAAAGTCCAGTGAGCAGATGATCAGTTGTTCGGTTTCAAACGGGTTGTAGGCGTCATGCTGCGCTTCGGCATAGCGCTCATCATCAAACAGCGCAAAGCGCAGGTTGAAACGGCGCAACATTTCGACCAGCCACTGATGCTGTAACGTCTCAGGGACGATGATCAGCACACGCTCTGCGGCGCCAGACAGCAACTGTTGATGCAGGATCATCCCGGCTTCAATTGTTTTTCCTAAGCCAACTTCGTCTGCCAGCAAAACACGAGGGGCATGGCGACGACCGACATCATGGGCAATATTGAGCTGATGAGGGATCAGGCTGGTGCGTTGACCGCGCAAACCACTCCACGGCATACGGTACTGCTCGCTCTGAAATTTACGCGCACGGTAGCGCAGAGCAAAGCGGTCCATACGGTCGATTTGACCAGCAAACAGGCGATCCTGCGGTTTACTGAATACCAGTTTGCTGTCGAGTAGTACTTCACGCAGCATCACACCGGTTTCTTCGGTATCAAGGCGGGTCCCGATATAAGCAAGCAGGCCGTTTTCTTCTTTTACTTCATCGACATGCAGCTGCCAACCTTCATGGCTTGTTATCGTATCGCCAGGATTGAACATCACCCGGGTCACGGGGGAATCACTGCGCGAGTACAGACGGTTTTCACCCGTTGATGAGAAAAGTAATGTGACGGTTCGCGCATCCATGGCGACAACAGTACCAAGTCCCAATTCGCTTTCTGTATCGCTGATCCAGCGTTGACCAAGTGTAAAAGGCATATGTGTTCGGCTCTATATCTTTAATTGCAGGCAATACTCGTCATTATTCGGGCACCCCGAGTTTTTGAGAGCATACGACACCGCTACCAGGCTAATAAATCAGTGGTAGTGATGTTAAATGGGTCCAGGAATGGAAAGGGCGCTATGGTACTGGATGGCGACGCATTCGTCACGCGTCAAAATAACCCCAGTTGCCCTGTGAGTAGTGTAGCAAAGTTATCATCAATAAAGGGAAGAATTCCCTCCGCAACAGGCTGTAGCTGGCGCGTAAGATAATGTTCGTAATCCAGCGCAGATAATTGATAATCCACCGGTTCCGGGCCGTTTATCGTCCAGACATATTTGATGGTACCGCGGTTTTGATACTGCGGAGGGCGGCCCAGCTTTACGTTTTGTTCGTCAGCAAGCCGTGCGGCACGCACGTGTGGCGGCACATTACGTTGGTATTCGTTCAACGGGCGACGCAGGCGCTTGCGGTAAACCAGTTGGTCATCAAGCTCTCCCGCCATCAGTTTATCAATGGTTTCGCGGATAAACTCCTGATAGGGCTCGTTACGAAAAATACGCAGATACAGCGTTTGCTGAAACTGCTGCGCCAGCGGCGTCCAGTCGGTGCGCACTGTTTCCAGCCCTTTGAAGACCATACGCTGTTGGTCTCCATCCTGAATGAGTCCGGCGTAGCGTTTCTTGCTGCCCGTATCCGCACCGCGAATCGTCGGCATCAGAAAACGGCAGAAGTGGGTTTCAAACTCCAGTTCCAGGGCGCTGGTCAAATTCTGTTGTTGCAGCGATTGTGCCCACCAGGTATTGACGTTATTCACCAATTGCTGGCCAATCCTTCCGGCCTCCTCTTCTGAGTATGCGCCTTTGAGCCAGACAAAGGTTGAGTCGGTATCACCATAGATGACGTCGTATCCCTGAGCTTCAATCAGTGCTTTGGTCTGGCGCATGATCGCATGGCCGCGCATGGTAATTGATGAAGCCAGCCGTGGATCAAAAAAACGACAGGCGGTTGTTCCAAGCACGCCGTAAAACGCGTTCATGATGATTTTCAGCGCCTGAGAAAGCGGCTTATTACCGCGGCGTTTAGCCTCATCGCGTCCGTGCCAGATCTGGGTAACGATCTCCGGGAGGCAGTGTTTTTCGCGTGAGAACCAGGCATCAAGAAAACCTTCGGTACTGTGTACCGGGTCAGGATGCGCCATACCTTCAATTAACCCCACCGGGTCGATTAAAAAAGTCCGAATGATTGAGGGATACAGGCTTTTATAGTCCAGTACCAGCACGGAATCGTACAAACCCGGGCGCGAATCCATCACGTAGCCGCCGGGGCTGGCGTGAGGGGGGACTTCCCCCAGATTCGGTGCCACGTAGCCGGCGCGGTGCATGCGCGGTAAATAGAGATGGCCGAAGGCGGCAACGGAACCACCGTGCCGGTCGACAGGCAGGCCGTTGACCGTCGAGCGTTCCAGCAGAAATGGCATGATTTCAGTTTTATGAAAAATGCGCGTGACCAGTTCGCAGTCTTTAAGGTTGTATGTGGCAAGCGCAGGCTTATCGTTAGCGAATCGGCGGTCAATTTCATCCATTCGATCCCACGGGTTATCAATAGATTTCCCTTCTCCCAGCAGCTCTTGCGAAACCGTCTCCAGTGAAAACGATGAGAAATTCCAGAATGCTGATTTAAGCGCTTCAATGCCGTCAATAATCAGACGGCCTTTAGCCTGGGCGAAAAAAACGCCATTTTTGAAACCATGCTCGCGCCACTCCAGCTCGCTGTTATCGCGGCCAAAACGCAGTGGAATACGATAACGTTCGGCATGATTTTGCAAGACGCGTAAATCGAACTGCACCACGTTCCAGCCGATAATCACATCAGGATCGTGACGTGCTATCCAGTCGTTGAGTTTTTCCAGCAACTGAGGACGACTTGCCACGTACTCAAGTGCAAAATCAAGCTGTGAGGCATCACCATTTGCCGGGCCGAGCATATACACAATGCGTTGTCCGCAGCCTTCAAGGCCAATGCAGTACAGTTCACCGTGTCGTGTCGTTTCGATATCCAGTGATACCCATTTCAGCGGGGGACGGTAGTCTGGATTCGGCTTCAGGCGGGCATTTACAAGCGTGTTGCCGCGTCTGTCGCCTTCGACCCAAACGGGGGACGTGATAAAGCGTTCCATCAGATAACGCTCTGGTGGGCGCACGTCTGCCTCGTACACCGTCACTGCGTTTTCTCGCAGCAGTTTTTCCAGACGCATAAGCTGACGATGTGAACGGCAATACAGGCCAGAAACAGGTTGTCGGTGAAAATCTTGCAAATTGAGCGGCGTCAGGCGATAGCCGTTTTCACTACTTAATAATGAGGTGACTCGGGAAACCTGGCTTGTGGGGATAAAGGCGACCGACTCTTGAGGCGCAAGCGTGACAAGCAGTGGCCCATCGTCTGTTGCCAGCCAGAATGAAACCTCTGTCCCCTGCGAGGTATCCCGCCAGTGTCGGGTTAAAATAAAACCTGCCTGCGCCACGCTGTGTATCCATCAAAAAACCAGGCATGATTATAGCCTGGTTCTGAGAAGTTTGCTGTGGTTTTATACAGTTGTATGCCGCCAGAGCGCGCTGCACTGCTTGAGTAATTCGCTACTGTCCGTAATAGGCCTTGGCACCGTGTTTACGCAGATAGTGTTTGTCCAGCAGGGTTTGCTGCATATTCGGCAGTTGTGGCGCGAGCTGGCGGCAGAAGATCCCCATATAGGCGACTTCCTCCAGCACAATCGCGTTGTGTACGGCGTCTTCGGCATTTTTACCCCAGGCAAACGGGCCGTGAGAGTGCACCAGCACCCCCGGCATTTGCGCTGCGTCAATGCCTTGCTTCTCGAAGGTTTCAACGATCACATTACCGGTTTCCCACTCATATTCCCCGTTGATTTCGGCGTCGGTCATTTGACGCGTGCAGGGAATAGCCCCGTAGAAGTAGTCCGCATGTGTTGTGCCTGTTGCCGGAATCGACTGACCTGCCTGTGCCCAGATGGTCGCGTGACGCGAATGGGTGTGGACAATGCCGCCAATGGTCGGAAACGCCTGATACAGCAAACGGTGGGTTGGGGTATCGGAAGACGGTTTTTTCTCTCCTTCTACCACTTCACCCGTTGCAATACTGATGACGACCATATCATCAGCGGTCATAACACTGTAATCGACACCGGAAGGTTTTATTACAAATACGCCGCGCTCGCGGTCCACGGCACTAACGTTTCCCCAGGTCAGGGTAACCAGGTTGTGCTTCGGTAGCGCCAGGTTCGCTTCCAGTACCTGACGTTTGAGATCGTCTAACATGTTTATCACCCTTAACGTTTCAAACCGTAATACACCTCATTCCAGCGCAGCGCGTCCTTGAAGGCCGGCAGGCGTGTATCGTTGTCGATCACGGTGATCTCGATATCGTGCATTTCAGCAAACTGACGCATGTCGTTCAGATCCAGCGCGTGACTGAAGACGGTATGGTGTGCGCCACCAGCAAGGATCCAGGCCTCTGATGCGGTGGGGAGATCCGGCTGGGCTTTCCATAATGCGTTAGCCACCGGTAGTTTCGGCAGGTCGTGCGGGGTTTGTACCGTATCAATGCAGTTAACCAGCAGACGAAAGCGATCGCCGAGATCGATCAGGCTGGCAACTACTGCCGGGCCGGTTTTGGTGTTGAAGATCAAGCGGGCAGGATCGTCTTTACCACCGATGCCAAGATGCTGTACGTCGAGGATCGGTTTCTCTTCCACCGCGATAGACGGACAGACTTCCAGCATGTGCGAGCCGAGCACCAGATCGTTACCCTTCTCAAAGTGGTAGGTGTAATCCTCCATAAATGAGGTGCCGCCCTGCAGACCGGTTGACATCACCTTCATGATGCGAAGCAGAGCGGCTGTTTTCCAGTCGCCTTCGCCCGCAAAGCCGTAGCCTTGCTGCATCAGACGCTGTACGGCCAGACCCGGGAGTTGCTTCAGGCCGTGCAAATCTTCAAATGTGGTGGTAAAGGCGTGGAACCCACCCTGTTCGAGAAAGCGCTTCATCCCCAGTTCAATACGAGCTGCTTCCAGCACATTCTGACGCTTTTCGCCGTGGATCTGCGTTGCTGGTGTCATGGTGTAGCTGCTTTCGTACTCGTCGATCAGCGCATTAATGTCGCCGTCGCTAATAGCGTTTACCACCTGAACCAGATCGCCAACAGCCCAGGTGTTAACGGAGAAACCAAATTTAATCTGGGCGGCAACTTTGTCACCGTCGGTGACAGCCACTTCACGCATGTTGTCGCCAAAGCGGCACACTTTCAGATGGCGGGTATCCTGTTTGGATACAGCCTGGCGCATCCATGAACCGATACGCTCGTGCGCCTGCTTGTCCTGCCAGTGACCGGTGACGACGGCATGCTGTTGACGCATTCGCGCGCCGATAAAGCCGAACTCACGACCACCGTGCGCAGTCTGGTTCAGATTCATAAAGTCCATATCAATGCTATCCCACGGTAGGGCAGCGTTGAACTGGGTGTGAAACTGCAGCAGCGGCTTGTTAAGGATCGTCAGGCCGTTGATCCACATTTTGGCCGGAGAGAAGGTGTGCAGCCAGACCACCATCCCAGCGCAACGATCGTCATAGCTGGCATCACGACAAATTGCGGTGATCTCGTCAGGTGAAGTTCCCAACGGTTTTAAAACCAGTTTGCAGGGCAGTTTTGCTTCGGTATTCAGCGCGTTTACGACGTGCTCGGCATGTTGGGTTACCTGACGCAGAGTTTCTGGCCCATACAGATGCTGGCTACCAATCACAAACCACACTTCATAGTTATTAAAAATCGTCATTGTCGTGTCCTTAATGTGTCAGGGTTGCCTGGTTGACCGGGGCTGTTTGCGCCGGAGCGGCAGTCGGAAGATATTGTTGTTCAGCGCTTACAGCCCACTGCTGGTAGCGGCGATAAAGCTGTTCAAAACGTTGAGCTTGTTCGGTGCGAGGTTGCAGCGTGTTTTCCACAGCACTTGCCATTTTTTGCTGAGCGGTCGGGATATCGGCGTGAACTTTTGCGGCGACGGCGGCAAAGATGGCTGCGCCAAGCGCACAGCATTGATCTGAAGCGACAATCTGCAACGGGCGATTAAGTACGTCGCAGCAGGCTTGCATGATGATCGGGTTTTTACGCGCGATGCCGCCGAGGGCCATCACGTTGTTGACTGCAATACCTTGTTCGGTAAAGCATTCCATGATGGCACGTGCGCCAAATGCCGTTGCGGCAATCAGGCCACCAAACAGTGCTGGAGCATCGGTCGCAAGGTTAAGATCGGTAATGACCCCTTTCAGGCGCTGGTTGGCATTTGGTGTACGACGACCGTTGAACCAGTCGAGTACCACCGGCAGATGATCCAGCGAAGGATTATTCGCCCATGCTTCGGTCAGCGCGGGCAGCAACTGTTTTTGGCTGGCTTTAATTTGAGCTTTCAGTTCAGGGTGCTGCGCTACAAGCTGATCCAGTGGCCAGCTCAATACGCGGCTAAACCAGGCATAGATATCGCCGAAGGCGGATTGACCAGCCTCCAGACCAATAAAATGGGGTACGACGCTGCCATCAACCTGACCGCAAATTCCCTTCACCGCGCGCTCACCCACGCTTTGCTTGTCGGCTATCAGAATGTCGCAGGTAGAAGTGCCAATAACTTTTACCAGCGTATTGGGTTGCGCTCCTGCGCCGACTGCTCCCATATGGCAGTCAAATGCGCCGCCTGAAATCACCACGCTTTCTGGCAAACCGAGGCGTTGCGCCCATTCGGCACACAGCGTGCCAACAGGCAGGTCAGCGGTGAAGGTGTCAGTAAACATCGGGTATTGCAGATGGCGGTTGATAAGCGGGTCGAGCTCATCAAAGAAACTTGCCGGAGGTAACCCCCCCCAACTTTCATGCCACAGAGACTTGTGTCCGGCGCTACAGCGTCCACGACGAATATCCTGTGGACGCACAGTATTTGAGAGCAGGGCCGGAACCCAGTCACACAGTTCAACCCAGGAGGCTGCGGCCTGTGCAACAGCGTTGTCCTGACGGGTAACGTGCAGGATTTTTGCCCAGAACCATTCGCTGGAGTAAATACCGCCGATATAGCGGGAATAATCGGCTTTGCCTGGCGTGTGGCACAGGCGGGTAATTTCTTCTGCTTCTTCTACTGAAGTGTGATCTTTCCACAACACGAACATGGCGTTCGGGTTGTCAGCGAACGCCGGGTGCAGTGCGAGGACGTTGCCATCGGCATCAACGGGAGCCGGGGTTGACCCCGTACTGTCAACGCCAATCCCGACCACTTCCTCGCGCTGCTCAGCGCTCAGTACGGCCAGCACAGTTTTGAGCGCCGCTTCCATTGATTCAATGTAGTCACGCGGATGATGGCGAAACTGGTTATTTGGGCCATCGCAATACAGCCCTTCCTGCCAGCGTGGATACCACTCTACGCTGGTGGCGATTTCCTTGCCGCTGTCACAGTCCACCGCCAGAGCTCGTACTGAATCACTACCAAAATCGAGGCCAATTGCAATTGCCATCGTCTTGCTCCATCCAAAAAAACAGGTATGGATAAACAGTAGATAGTGGGGATAAAAACCGTCAGGCAGGATCCGCTAATCTTATGGATTAAAATGCTGTGACATCACAAAGTGTGACGCTGTGCAAATAATCAATGTGGACATTTCTGCCGTAGTTATAGACACTTTTGTTAGCCGTTTTTGTCGTCGATGTGGTACGGCTTTTTTACAAGATGCTTTTCACAAGCGGGGTTTATGGTCAATTTCTGAAAACACGGCGATCCACTGAGGCGAGGGTGACGATGTCTTGCGCAATATGGACGATTTGTTTCTTATCAGAGCATCGGGAGTATTGAAATTATGGCTGAAACGCAAAACGATCCCCTGCTGCCGGGTTATTCGTTTAACGCACATCTGGTGGCGGGATTAACCCCCATTGAAGCAAACGGATACCTGGATTTTTTTATCGACAGGCCGTTAGGCATGAAGGGCTATATCCTGAACCTTACCATCCGTGGGGAAGGGGTTATCAATAATCAGGGCAAGCAGTTTGTCTGCCGGCCAGGTGATATTTTATTGTTCCCACCGGGTGAAATTCACCACTACGGACGCCACCCCGATGCCAGCGAATGGTATCACCAGTGGGTCTATTTTCGACCACGCGCATACTGGCAGGAGTGGCTGACCTGGCCGACGATTTTTGCTCAGACTGGTTTTTTTCGTCCGGACGAAGCGCATCAGCCGCATTTTAACGAACTGTTTGGTCAGATCATCAGTGCCGGACAGGGGGAAGGGCGATACTCGGAACTGCTGGCGATTAATCTGCTGGAGCAACTGCTGCTCAGACGTATGGAAGCAATTAATGAATCGCTGCACCCGCCGATGGATAACCGCGTACGTGATGCCTGCCAGTACATCAGCGATCACCTTGCAGACAGCAATTTTGATATTGCCAGCGTCGCACAACATGTCTGCCTGTCGCCATCGCGTTTATCGCACCTGTTCCGCCAGCAGTTGGGTATTAGCGTATTGAGCTGGCGTGAGGATCAGCGTATTAGCCAGGCTAAACTCCTGTTGAGTACCACGCGCATGCCTATCGCTACGGTCGGGCGTAATGTTGGATTTGACGATCAGCTCTATTTCTCGCGTGTTTTCAAGAAATGTACCGGTGCCAGCCCAAGCGAATTTCGTGCAGGGTGTGAATAAAAAGTGAATGATGTGTCCTGAAAGTTGTCATATCTCGCAAACTATTCAGACAAATGATGGCTTGACGAAGTTGGGAAGGGTTATCAGAATCCCTGCTTCGTAAATCTGACGGACACATTATGCAAGCATTGCTGGAACACTTTATCCTCCAGTCCGCCGTGTACTCTTTGATAGCCGTACTACTGGTGGCTTTTCTGGAGTCACTGGCGTTGGTGGGCCTGATTTTACCCGGTACCGTAATGATGGCGGGGCTGGGCGCACTGATTGGCAGTGGTGAACTGAACTTCTGGCACGCCTGGCTTGCGGGCATCGTTGGTTGTTTGTTGGGTGACTGGATCTCTTTCTGGCTGGGATGGCGCTTTAAAAAGCCGCTTCATCGCTGGTCTTTTATGAAAAAGAACAAGGCATTACTGGATAAAACTGAACATGCGCTCCATCAGCACAGCATGTTCACCATTCTGGTAGGCCGTTTTGTAGGGCCGACGCGCCCGCTGGTGCCGATGGTGGCGGGTATGCTGGATCTGCCGGTCACAAAATTTATCGTGCCCAATATCATTGGTTGCATATTGTGGCCCCCTTTCTATTTTTTGCCGGGTATTCTGGCTGGCGCGGCGATTGATATTCCTTCTGAGATACAGAGCGGGGATTTCAAATGGTTGTTGCTGGCAACGGCGCTGCTGCTGTGGGTTGGAGGCTGGCTGTGCTGGCGACTGTGGCGCAGTGGCAAAGCCGCGGTTGATCGTTTAACGCCGTATTTGCCACGAGGCCGTCTGCTCTGGCTGGCACCACTTATTCTCGGTATCGGCGTTGTTGCGCTGGTTGCCCTGGTGCGCCATCCATTGATGCCTGTTTATATTGATATTCTGCGCAAAGTGGTTGGCTACTGACGCTCAATTCCGAGCAATGCTGAGGCACTGGCATGACCGCTTAATAACTCATCCGTTTTGCCTTGCCACGCTATACGTCCGTCGGCGACCACAATTGAACGCGGCGCAATACGCGCGGCGTCTTCTACGCTGTGTGACACCATCAGCAGAGTCAATTGCTTCTCACGACAAACATCGGCTACCAGCGTTAGCATCTCCTGACGCAGAGCGGGGTCGAGCGCGGAAAACGGTTCGTCGAGCAGTAACACGGGCTGTTCGCGAACCAGACAGCGTGCCAGAGCGACGCGTTGCCTCTGTCCGCCGGAAAGCTCGCCGGGAAGTCTCTCCAGCAGGTTTTCGATCCCCATTTGTTTGGCGATATGGTGCATTTTCTCCCGCTGAAACGCGTTCAGTTTTAATCCCGGATTAAGGCCCAGGCCAATGTTTTGCTGTACGCTCAGGTGACTGAACAGGTTGTTTTCCTGAAACAGCATGGAAACAGGACGACGAGAGGGCGGCGTGGCGGTGTGATCTTCACCTTCAATCAACATGGTACCGCTGGCCGGTGTCAGAAATCCGGCGATCAGATTCAATAGGGTACTTTTCCCGGCACCGCTTGGCCCAAGTACCGCGACCTGCTCACCCCGCGCAACTGACAACGTAAAGCGCATCGGCAAATGGTGGTACAGCCATGTGATATCAATCAGTTTTAACATTTCGACCCGGTAATTTCTCAATAACGGTAAACAGCGTAAAGCACAGGATAAGCAACAATAATGCCGTTACCGCACCATCCTGGCTGCGATAAGAACCAATTTGCTGATACAGGTAAAATGGCAACGTGCGGAAATCATCATTACCAAACAACGCCACCACGCCAAAATCGCCAATAGAGAGCACGCAGGCAAAGGCCATTGCCTGCGCCAGCGGACGTTTCAGGGCGCGCAGTTCAACCACTTTCAGCCGTGACCACCCTTCAATACCCAAAGACTGACACAACCTACTGTAGCGTGTGGTTACATCACGCATTGGATTTTCCAGCACTTTTAACGCGTAAGGGATCGCCATCAGCGCATTGGTGAAAATGACAATGCCATCCGCAGAGTCCGGTAGCCCGATAGTGTCGTTAAGCAACAGGAAGAAGCCGGTAGCCAGCACAATGCCCGGCATGGCGAGTATCATCATGCCGCTAAGTTCCAGCGTCTGGCCTGCCAGTACCTGCTGTCGGGCACGCAGTTCGCGGCTGCTCCATAGCAGCATCATGGTGAGAATAACGCACAACATGCCTGCTGCCAGCGCGATGCGCAGCGAGGTCCACAGCGCTTGCCACAGTACTGGCTGCATAAGCACATCCAGTACATGGCGATTTAAACCATCGACCATCACCGCCAGCAGCGGCGGCAGCAACAGCAGCAGGGCCAGAATAATCAGGATTGCGTCAGCTAGGCGGCTGTGCAGGCGATCGTCGGGATCGCGCCACCCCTGGACCAGCGTGGTACCGGGGGCGATCGCCCGGCTCAGACGTTGGCTAAGCAGCACAAGGGCTAAACAACAAATCATCTGGATCAGCGCCAGCATGGCGGCTCGGGCAGGATCGTAATCAAAGCTCAGCGCCTGATAGATAGCCAGCTCAATGGTGGTTGCTTGTGGCCCACCACCGAGCGACAAGACGGTAGCGAAGCTGGCGAAACACAGCATAAAGATGAGTGCAGCGACGGGGAGGATCTGACGACGCAGCCATGGCCATTCAACAAAGCGGAAGAAATGCCAGCCGCGCATACCTAACTGCGCTGCGAGCTGACGCTGTTCACCGGGAATATTCTCCAGTGATTGCAGCAGTAAGCGGCTGGCCATTGGGAGATTGAAAAAGACGTGGGCCAGCAGAATGCCCTGCAGGCCGTACGGGGAAAACGTCCATTCCAGTCCGAATGTTTGCCAGATTGAGGCCAGCCAGCCCTGGCGACCATATACGCTGAGGATACCAAAGACGGCGACCAGCACAGGCAGGATCAGCGTCATCGCGCACAGGCGCAGCAACGCCAGACGTCCGGGAAAACGGCGGCGATAGAGTGCTCTGGCGAGGAAAATCGCCGGGATGACGGACAGCGCTGCGGATAAAAACGCCTGCCAGAAGGAAAAGCGCACCACATGCCACAGGTAGCTGTCCTGCAACAGCGAGAACCAGTCCCCTTGTGGCGCGTTAAACCACAGCGCCAGAAATGCTGCCAGAGCGACAGCCACCATCAGCGTGGCGGCTGAAAGTCCTGGTATCAGCCAGCCGGGTATTAACGGCTGACGGCGCGTTGCCATTCGCTAATCCATGCCTGACGTTGGGTTGCTACCTGCTGCGGAGTAAATTCCAGTGCGGTAGATGGTTTTTCCAGTTGCTCAAATCCTGGCGGCAGGGCGACCTGGGTAACCGGATACATCCAGTTGCCCGTCGGAATGGCGTTCTGGAATGCCGGAGAGACCATAAATTTAAGGAATTTTTCTGCAAGTTCCGGCTGCTTGCTGGCAGCGGTGCGGGCAGCAACTTCAACCTGCAGATAGTGACCTTCGCTAAAATTCGCGGCGGCGTAGTTGTCTTTCTTCTCTTCGATGATGTGATACGCAGGAGAAGTTGTATAGCTTAGTACCAGATCACTTTCACCTTTCAGAAACAGGCCGTAGGCTTCACTCCAGCCTTTGGTGACGGTGACGGTTTTTGCTGCCAGTTTCTGCCAGGCTTCTGGCGTTTTATCGCCATAGACTTTTTGCATCCACAGCAGCAGTCCCAGACCCGGCGTGCTGGTGCGTGGATCCTGGTAGATTACACGCCATTTTTGGTCGCTCTCGACCAGTTCCTTCAGGCTTTTCGGCGGGTTTTTCAGCTTGTTTTTGTCATAAACGAAGGCGAAATAGCCGTAATCAAACGGTACAAACGTGTCGTTTTTCCAGCCGCCAGGGACTGCGACGGTATCGTTCGCCACGTCGCTTTTGGCAAACAGTTTGGTTTGCATTGCGGCTTCAAGCAGGTTGTTGTCCAGACCAAGTACTACGTCGGCTTTACTGTTTTTTCCTTCCATACGCAGGCGGTTCAGCAGTGATACACCATCTTCCAGCGCCACCAGTTTTAGCTCACAGTTGCAGTCAGCTTCAAAGGCTTTTTTGATGGTTGGACCGGGGCCCCAGTCAGCGGCGAACGAGTCGTAGGTATAGACAGTCAAAACAGGTTTGGCGAAGGCAGGCGCTGCGCACAGTAGCAGCAGGGGAAGACATTTTTTTAACACTTTGCACCTCATTAAAAGAGTGGCAAAGGACTTGAGCTGTAGCCTCAAATCCCTTCGCCGGCGTTATCCGGATCAGGTTCGACGGGTATTTTCTCAGCCCGCGCACTCGGCGCAGCACCCCGTTGAGAACGGCACATTGTAATGATTACGTGAATAAATCAAAAGCCTTAAGGATCCGGTGGTGCGAACCATGCAGATTTAAAATCAAACCAGCCGAGGGTATTCATACGTAACCCGCGCATACTCCGCTGTCCCTGAATGATCAGCCAGTGATGGATCAGCGGCACAATAGCTTTACTGGCAAGCAGCTGCTGGCACCACGCTGCCAGACTCATTTCGCCGGTTCGCCAGCGGGCGGCGTCGCTTTCCCAGTCCAGAGAAATACAGTTTTGCAGCAGCGGGACTTCGCATAAATGGGCGAACAGTGAGAAGTCCAGTGGCAAGGTAAAGTTGGCACTGTTGAGCCAGATATCGCTGACGGTCTCGCCTGCATGCCATTGATCGTAGTCGATCTCCTGAATATTCAGCTGTACCTGATGTTCCGCCAGTAATGTTTTCATGATCTGCGCGATAACCCGATGCTCGATATGATCGCGGTAGTAAGTAAGCGTCAGCGTTTCCAGCCCTGCCGGTTTTTCACCGAGTCCTGGTCTCGCGTGATGCCAGCGGGGGAGTAATCCGTAGGCGGGGAACCAGTGTCGTTGATACTGTTCATCAGCCTGAAAAATTAAATTCGTCGGTGAGAGAATGCGGCTTACCCATTCGCGAACGTCCTGATTTGCTCCTCGATGGGAACGTGAATCAAACAGCATGTAGTAGCAGCCTTCTTCCAGGCGGCTTTCGATCGCTTTTTCATCTTCGGTTGGGCCTTTCAGCATCAGACCGCCGCCAGGTTCTTCACCTATGTCCGGTAGGACCCAAACGTTAACTTCATCGATCAACGCCCGGTAGCCAAAGTAATCATCAAATGCGTGAATTTTTAGCTGGCTATGCGTGTTGCGCATTACCGCATAGGGGCCGGTACCAATGGGGTGGCTGGAGAAATTATTGAGCGTTTCCCATTCACGCGGCAGGATCATTGCGGGCACTTGTCCCAATAACCAGGGAAGCCAGCGATCCGCTTGCGAAAGGTGGATATCCAGCGTCCAGGCCGTGGGGGAAACAATTTGCGTGATGTGCGAGTACAGCGGCAGATTGTTAATACGCGTGAGTGAGGAAATCACATCTTCCATTTCCAGCTCGCGACCATGATGAAAATGGACCCCAGGGCGCAGGAAGAAGCGCCAGTGCAGCGGGGAAATTTGTTGCCAGTGATGTGCTATATCGGCTTCCAGTTCCCCATTTTCCTCATTTACCCGAATTAAGGCGCTGAAGATTTGCCGGGCAATGTGGGTTTCAGAACGGCGTAACGCTGTACCGGGGAGCAAGTTGTGCATAGGGCGATAGTAGAGGACACGCATGATGTGTCGGCCCTGACGAAAGCTGCGACCCAAATGGGAAACCAGCATTTGCCGTACGGCTGTTTTATCCCCGACCAGTTGCACCAGTTGATCAATACGATCCTGCTCCAGCAGGTCTTCTGCACGCTGCTGCTGGAGCGCAAGCCCGGTATAGAGAAACGTCAGGCGCGATCGTTTGCCGCGTCCGACTTCTGCTTCCCATGTTAGCCAGCCGCGTTCCTGCATGGTGTTAAGCAGGGTACGCATGTGGCGTCGGGAACAGCTAAGAAGCTCCGCCAGTTCGTTCAGCGTAGTATCTTGCGTTTTGCCGTCACAGCATTGCCACAGACGGATGAACTGTTGTTGCAAACGACCAGAAGACATAAAAGGGGAACTCCTGCGGAAAACTCAGCAATTTTATTATCCCTATATTAAGTCAATAATAGATTCCGATGAAGCGATGAGACGACAAAGGGGTCATCTATGCGTCAGTTCTGGTTGAAATACTTTACCGCGACAGAACGCTTGTCCTGGTTGGCTTGCCTGAGCGCACCGCAGCGCTTAAAGATGCTCGAAGAACTGATGCAGTGGGAGCTGACAAACTGACCTCTGAATGCCGAATTGCAGACATCATGTGTGACTGAGTATTGGTGCAGGCTACCGCCTCGATTCACCCGCCAGCAGATATTACCTGCTGGCTTTTTTTCGTTTCCGCTGCGCAAAAGGAAAGGTAATGCTCTGGATTATGACGATGGGACGGCGCCTTAACGGCGTTTATGCCGCATTTATGCTGGTTGCATTCATGATGGGCGTGGCGGGGGCATTACAAGCACCCACGCTGAGCCTGTTTCTGAGTCGTGAGGTTGGGGCGCAGCCATTTTGGGTCGGTCTGTTTTACACCGTCAATGCGATTGCCGGGATTGCGGTTAGTCTTGGTCTGGCAAAACGATCAGATAGCCAGGGAGATCGGCGCAAACTGATTATGTTCTGCTGCCTGATGGCTATTGGTAACGCACTGTTGTTTGCCTTTAATCGCCATTATTTAACGCTGATAACCTGCGGAGTACTGCTGGCTTCACTGGCGAATACGGCTATGCCACAGCTGTTTGCGCTGGCACGAGAGTATGCTGATAACTCGGCACGCGAAGTGGTGATGTTTAGTTCGGTTATGCGTGCCCAGCTTTCGCTGGCGTGGGTGATTGGGCCGCCGCTGGCCTTTATGCTGGCGTTGAATTACGGTTTCACGGCGATGTTCTCTATTGCCGCAGGCATTTTCGCGATTAGCCTGGTGCTAATCGCGCTGATACTGCCATCCGTGGCTCGGGTAGCACAGCCTGTTGATGTCACGCTTGAACAGGCTGGCGGCTGGCAGGATAAAAATGTGCGCATGTTGTTTATCGCCTCTACGCTGATGTGGACCTGTAACACCATGTACATCATCGATATGCCGCTGTGGATCAGCCTTGAGCTTGGTCTGCCTGACAAGCTTGCCGGGATCCTGATGGGGACTGCGGCGGGGCTGGAAATTCCAGCGATGATTCTGGCGGGCTATTACGTGAAGCGCTTCGGTAAACGGCGGATGATGATGACTGCCGTAGCGGCTGGCGTGTTGTTTTATCTCGGCCTTATTTTCTTTCATAGCCACACGGCGTTACTTATCCTGCAGCTGTTTAATGCGGTATTTATCGGTATCGTTGCGGGGATCGGTATTCTGTGGTTTCAGGATCTGATGCCTGGGCGTGCTGGTTCGGCGACGACGTTGTTTACCAACAGTATTTCAACGGGCGTGATTCTGGCGGGGGTTATTCAGGGGGCGGTGGCGCAAAGCTACGGGCATTTTGCCGTCTACTGGGTGATTGCGGGGATTTCTCTGATTACGCTGGTGATGACCGGACGGGTAAAAGATGTGTAATCAGCGTGCCGGATAAGACACTTTTGTGTCGCTATCCGGCATGTTGAGTATCAGCGCATAAATGCCGGTTGCTTATTTTCGTAAGCGGAGATGGCGTCTTCATGCTGCAACGTCAGGCCGATGCTGTCCAGGCCATTGAGCATGCAGTGGCGGCGGAAATCATCAATTTTGAAGCTGTATGACTTATCGCCCGCTTTCACTACCTGCGCTTCAAGGTCCACTTCAAAGCGGATCCCCGGATGCGCCTGCACCAGTTTGAACAGCTCATCAACTTCTACATCGCTTAACTTCACTGGCAGAAGCTGATTGTTGAAGCTGTTGCCGTAAAAGATGTCAGCGAAGCTTGGTGCAATCACCACTTTGAAGCCGTAATCAGTCAACGCCCACGGCGCGTGTTCACGCGATGAGCCGCAGCCAAAGTTTTCCCGCGCCAGCAGAATTGAGGCACCTTTATATTCCGGGAAGTTCAGGACGAACTCTGGGTTGGGTTGTTGGCCCTTTTCATCCAGGAAACGCCAGTCATTAAACAGGTGTGCGCCGAAACCGGTACGCGTTACCTTCTGCAGAAACTGTTTAGGAATAATTGCATCAGTATCGACGTTGGCGGCATCCAGTGGGACAACCAGGCCGGTATGCTGGGTAAATTTCTCTGCCATGGTGGTTTCCTTATTTGATGCTGCGAATATCGGCAAAATGGCCGGTAACGGCGGCAGCGGCGGCCATTGCCGGGCTGACTAAGTGCGTACGTCCACCGCGGCCCTGACGACCTTCAAAATTACGGTTGCTGGTGGAAGCGCAACGTTCTCCGGGATTCAGGCGGTCATTATTCATTGCCAGACACATTGAGCAACCCGGCAAGCGCCATTCAAAACCGGCTTCAATGAATATTTTATCCAGCCCTTCCGCTTCTGCCTGTGCTTTTACCGGGCCGGAACCTGGTACCACCAGCGCCTGCACCCCTGGCGCGACTTTACGCCCTTTAGCGATTTCCGCAGCGGCACGTAAATCTTCTATACGTGAGTTAGTGCAGGAGCCGATAAACACCTTGTCGATCGCCACATCGGTCAGCGGGATCCCCGGCTTCAGCCCCATATAAGCCAGCGCTTTTTCTGCCGAAGCGCGCTCAACTGGGTCGGTAAACGATGCTGGGTCGGGAATATTATCGTTCACGGAAATCACCTGGCCTGGATTCGTTCCCCAGGTTACCTGTGGTGCAATCTCTTCGGCCTGCAGAGTTACGATAGTATCAAAGGTCGCACCGTCGTCGGTTTTCAACGTTTTCCAGTACTCAACCGCGTTGGCAAAGTCCTGGCCTTTCGGCGCATGCAAACGACCCTGCACATAGTTAAACGTGGTTTCATCCGGCGCGACCAGACCCGCTTTGGCACCCATCTCAATCGCCATATTGCACAGAGTCATACGGCCTTCCATGCTCAGTGCACGGATGGCATCGCCACAAAACTCAACCACATGGCTGGTACCGCCTGCGCTGCCGGTTTTACCAATGATCGCCAGCACGATATCTTTAGCCGTGATACCCGGAGCAGCAGTGCCGTTAACCTCAATCTTCATGGTTTTTGCCCGGCCCTGTTTCAGGGTTTGCGTAGCAAGCACGTGTTCGACTTCGGAAGTCCCGATACCAAACGCCAGCGCGCCAAACGCACCATGAGTGGCAGTGTGGGAGTCACCGCAGACGATGGTCATGCCCGGCAGAGTCACGCCTTGCTCCGGCCCCATGACGTGGACGATGCCCTGATACGGATGATTCAGGTCGTACAGCTCGACGCCGAATTCATTGCAGTTTTTGATCAGTTCTTGCATCTGAATACGCGCCATTTCGCCGGAAGCGTTAATGTCTTTGGTTTGCGTTGAGACATTATGATCCATGGTCGCGAAGGTTTTGCCTGGTTGGCGAACCGGACGATTGTGCGCACGCAGACCGTCAAATGCCTGTGGAGAGGTCACTTCATGCACCAGATGTCTGTCGATATATAACAGCGGAGTTTCGTTTTGCGCCTCATACACCACGTGCGCATCAAACAATTTTTCGTATAACGTTCTGGCCATGATTACACCCCTTCTGCGATGTAACGAGCGATGATATCGCCCATTTCATCGGTACTGACTGCGGCTGCGCCACGGGCTAAGTCGCCCGTACGAATGCCTTCTTCTAATGCGCGGTTGATGGCGCTCTCAATAGCGGAGGCTGCATCATTGGCATCCAGGCTGTAGCGTAACAGCAGCGCCAGAGACAGGATCTGGGCAATTGGGTTAGCGATATTTTTCCCGGCAATATCCGGAGCGGAGCCGCCAGCGGGTTCGTACAGGCCAAAGCCCAGCTCATTGAGGCTGGCAGAGGGCAGCATGCCCATTGAGCCGGTGATCATGGCGCACTCATCAGACAGAATGTCGCCAAACAGGTTTGAGCACAACAGCACGTCGAACTGGGATGGGTCTTTGATTAACTGCATCGTGGCGTTATCGATGTACATATGAGCCAGTTCAACGTCCGGGTATTCATTAGCGATTTCATTGACGATTTCGCGCCACAAAATAGAGGTTTGCAGCACGTTAGCTTTATCAATCGACGTCACTTTACGACGGCGCTGGCGTGCAGACTCAAAGGCGATGCGCGCGATGCGTTCAATCTCAAAACGGTGATACACCTCGGTATCAAAGGCTTTCTCATGTTGGCCGCTGCCTTCACGACCTTTTGGCTGACCGAAGTAGATGCCTCCGGTCAGTTCGCGTACGCACAGGATGTCGAAACCGTTGGCGGCGATGTCGGCGCGCAGCGGGCAAAATGCTTCGAGTCCCTGATACAGCTTAGCCGGACGCAGATTGCTGAATAATTTGAAGTGTTTACGTAATGGCAGTAAAGCACCGCGTTCAGGCTGCTGGTTTGGCGGCAGGTTTTCCCATTTCGGGCCACCAACGGAGCCAAACAGAATGGCATCGGCTTGCTCACAACCTTCAACCGTAGCGGGTGGCAGCGGTTGACCGTGGTTATCGATGGCGGCTCCGCCTACGTCATAGTGGCTGGTGGTAATGCGCATATTAAAACGCGTCCGAATTGCTTCCAGTACCTTCAGGGCTTGCGCCATCACTTCCGGGCCAATACCGTCACCCGGTAAAACAGCAATATGATAATTCTTCGACATCACACGGTTTCCTTATTGTTCTCGTTGTTCTGAGCTTTGCGTTGCAATTCTTTTTCGACTTCTTCGGCGCGCCAGATATTGTTCAGCACATGTACCATCGCTTTTGCGGAAGATTCGACGATATCTGTTGCCAGACCGACGCCATGGAAGCGGCGCCCGTTATAGTTAGCGACAATATCTACCTGACCCAGCGCATCTTTACCGTGGCCTTTCGCGGTCAGGCTGTATTTCACCAGTTCAACGTTGTAATCGGTAATACGGTTGATGGCTTGATAAATGGCATCGACCGGCCCGTTGCCGTTGGCTGCTTCGGCTTTGACTTCTTCGCCACAGACCAGCTTGACGGAGGCGGTAGCGATATCATTAGAACCTGACTGCACGCTGAAATAATCCAGACGGAAATGTTCTGGTTCTTCCTGCTGTTTGTTAATGAAGGCCAGGGCTTCCAGGTCGTAATCGAATACCTGACCTTTTTTATCCGCCAGTTTCAGGAATGCGTCGTACAGATTATCCAGACTGTATTCACTCTCTTTGTAACCCATCTCATCCATACGGTGTTTTACGGCGGCACGTCCGGAACGGGAAGTCAGGTTCAACTGCACCTGATTCAAACCGATGGATTCCGGGGTCATGATTTCGTAGTTTTCACGGTTTTTCAGCACGCCGTCCTGATGAATGCCTGAGGAGTGGGCAAAAGCGCCACTGCCAACAATCGCTTTGTTTGCCGGAATCGGCATATTACAGATTTGGCTGACCATCTGACTGGTACGCCAGATCTCCTGGTGATTGATGCGGGTCTGTACATTCAGGATATCTTTGCGGACTTTGATCGCCATGATGACTTCTTCCAGCGAGCAGTTACCAGCACGTTCACCGATACCGTTCATTGCCCCTTCTACCTGACGAGCCCCCGCATGCACTGCCGCCAGCGCATTACCGACACCCAGACCTAAATCGTCATGGGTGTGTACAGATATGATCGCTTTGTCGATATTCGGTACGCGTTCATACAGACCGGAAATAATTGCCCCAAATTCGAAAGGCATGGTGTAACCGACGGTATCGGGGATATTGATGGTTCTGGCTCCCGCATTAATAGCCGCTTCCACCACGCGAGCCAGATCAGCGATAGGGGTTCGGCCAGCGTCTTCGCACGAGAATTCAACGTCATCCGTGTAATTACGAGCGCGTTTAACCATATAGATAGCCCGCTCAATAACTTCATCCAGCGTACTGCGCAGCTTGGTCGCAATATGCATAGGTGAGGTGGCAATAAACGTATGAATACGGAAAGCCTCTGCCACTTTCAGGGATTCAGCCGCGACGTCGATATCTTTTTCTACACAGCGGGCTAATGCGCAAACGCGGCTGCTTTTAACCTGACGGGCGATGGTTTGTACTGATTCAAAGTCACCCGGCGACGAAACAGGGAAACCCACTTCCATCACGTCAACGCCCATACGCTCGAGAGCCAGAGCAATCTGCAGTTTTTCTTTTACACTCAGGCTTGCCTGTAACGCCTGTTCACCATCGCGTAAGGTGGTATCGAAAATAATGACTTGCTGGCTCATGGTTTAGGTCCTTGGTGTTTAGGGCGCCTTGCTTCGAGCATAAAAAAACCCGCGCAACGGCGCGGGTTTTTTGTCTTAACTGGAGCTGACTTAATGCTGAATGTCGTTCACCAGTCTACCGCGCAACGAAGATGCGTTTAGTAGTAGTAGACCGTTAAAACGAGCAATGTAAGTCATCAATCAGGCTCCAGGCGAATGCGATATGCTTTTAGTGGTACTGGATATGAAGTCTGATGTCAACCCTGCTCACTGCAAATCCCTCCGTTCAGAGAGAAATACCTCTCCATGTTTGAGCGAATTGTGCTGAATTTTTATGTTTGTATAAAATAAATCAGTATGCGGCGTACATACTTTTCATTATTTGAAATGTTTAAGCATAATTATTTTCAATTATTGTAATGGAACAGATGAAGAGGTGTGTCGGTAAAGAATTTTTTATCTTTATGATTTATCTATTTTTATAGTAACTCTGAATGGGTGTGGCAAAGGTGGTAACAAATAATTGATAAATTAATGTTAATCATTAATGTATTAAAAATATAAATATTTAATTAAATCTTAATTACGTATTCACTGTGTGTATGATTGTACATTCGTCATGCTTATGGTTATATTGTTTATGAAATTAAAACATATGAATCATCGTGCAGTGACATCTGCCACACTGCGCTCGCATTGTTTTTATGTTCATTTAGGTTAGTGCCTTTATGTTTTCCTAATTTTAATGTTTTCTCTTTTTCTCATTCTATATGTATGGTAAATCATATTATCGGAGATTATTCACTCCGTCTGGGGAAAAGGGAGTTTAGAGTGACAGTGGAGTTAATTATGCCAGAAGTAAAAATAATAGATAAATCCAATCTTATAGATATTGGGAAACCGCAGCTTCGCATGGTTGATCTTAATTTATTAACCGTCTTTGATGCGGTTATGCAAGAACAGAACATTACACGTGCTGCACATTCTCTGGGGATGTCACAACCTGCAGTCAGTAATGCAGTTGCGCGTCTGAAGGTCATGTTTAATGATGAGCTCTTTGTTCGTTATGGGCGAGGGATTCAGCCGACAGCAAGGGCTTTCCAGCTATTTGGTTCAGTTCGTCAGGCGTTACAATTGGTGCAGAATGAATTGCCAGGATCGGGGTTTGAACCTGCCATCAGCGAGCGTGTTTTCAACCTCTGCGTATGTAGCCCATTGGATAATATTCTGACATCCTTGATTTATAATCGAGTTGAGGATGTAGCGCCTAATATTAATGTCGTATTTAAATCTTCACTTAATCAAAATACAGAACACCAATTGCGCTATCAGGAAACAGAGTTTGTTATTAGTTATGAAGAATTCCGCCGGGTTGAATTCACAAGCATACCGTTGTTCAATGACGAAATGGTGCTGGTAGCGAGCAAAAAACATCCACGCATAAGTGGTCCATTATTGGAAAGTGATGTCTATAATGAGCAACATGCTGTGGTTTCTCTTGACCGCTTTGCTTCATTTAGCCAACCATGGTACGACACACCGGATAAACAATCCTGCGTTGCTTATCAGGGAATGGCATTAATAAGTGTATTGAATATTGTTTCTCAAACCCAATTGGTCTCCATTGCACCGCGCTGGTTAGCAGAAGAGTTCTCAGAGTCTTTAGACCTGCAGGTATTGCCTTTACCATTAAAATTGAACAGTCGCACATGTTATCTTTCCTGGCATGAAGCAGCAGGTCGGGATAAAGGACATAAATGGATGGAAGAATTGTTAGTTTCCGTCTGCAAGAAGTAGCATTTATATCCTTTGTTTTTCAAGCTGCTTTGTCTCCCCAGCCACATTGTTATCTATGCTGCTGGGGGAATGAGGAGGCATCTCTGTCCCTCCCCAGATGCAGTCTTTGGCTGTTTATATTCGTTTCAGACGAACGTGTCACGGGCTTGCCGCCTCAATGCGACTCGAAATCCATTGGGTATAGCAGAATAAACTCGATGTCATATCTGGTTTATTCTGCTTTTTTCTTTTTATTTGAAATTTTATGCTGAATTCCTTTTTTTACATTTATTCTGAAATGTAAAAAAATAGAGTAATCGCTGTAAGTTCCCATTTTTAAGCGATTATTTATCATTCCACTTAATTCTACTGGTTTAATTCTCCGTTTATTCGACTCTTTCCTCCGTTTTATTCTTATTCGCTGTAATGCCACCACGTCGGTGCGAATTGCCATGCGTCATCGTCAGCGGTTAATGTGTTGTTAAACCGTTATTCATTATAAGAGTGGAGGCAAGCCATGGAGATGTTGTCTGGAGCCGAGATGGTCGTCCGATCGCTCATCGACCAGGGTGTGAAGCAGGTATTCGGTTATCCCGGGGGGGCAGTCCTTGATATCTATGATGCACTACATACGGTCGGTGGAATTGATCATGTGCTGGTCCGCCATGAACAAGCTGCAGTACATATGGCCGATGGCCTGGCGCGAGCCACGGGAGAAGTGGGCGTCGTACTGGTCACTTCGGGACCAGGAGCTACCAATGCGATTACAGGAATTGCAACGGCTTATATGGACTCCATACCACTCGTGATCCTCTCCGGGCAGGTTGCAACCTCTCTGATTGGCTATGATGCCTTTCAGGAGTGCGATATGGTCGGCATATCCCGCCCGGTGGTGAAGCACAGCTTCCTCGTAAAGCAAACAGAGGACATCCCGCAGGTATTGAAAAAAGCCTTCTGGCTGGCGGCAAGCGGCCGTCCAGGTCCAGTGGTGGTGGATTTACCGAAGGATATTCTGAATCCTGCGAAGAAACTGCCTTATAGCTGGCCGGAATCGGTAAGTATGCGTTCGTATAATCCTACAACCACCGGGCATAAAGGGCAGATAAAACGCGCACTGCAAACGCTGATAGCAGCCAAAAAACCGGTAGTGTATGTTGGTGGCGGTGCAGTTAATGCGGCCTGTCACGAGCAACTGGGGCAGATTGCAGAAGCACTTAACCTGCCGGTTGTGTCTTCGTTGATGGGGTTAGGCGTGTTTCCGGCAACGCATCGTCAGGCGTTGGGCATGTTGGGAATGCACGGCACTTATGAAGCAAATATGACCATGCATCATTCTGATGTCATTTTTGCCATCGGTGTTCGTTTTGACGATCGCACGACCAATAACCTGGCAAAATATTGCCCGCATGCGACCGTGTTGCATATCGACATCGACCCTACTTCAATTTCGAAAACAGTGACGGCGGATATTCCTATTGTTGGTGATGCCCGGTTGGTGCTCGATCAGATGCTGGAGCTGCTGGCGCAGGAGAAGTCGCAGCAACCACTGGATGATAACCGTGACTGGTGGCAACAGATTGAGCAATGGCGCGCCCGTCAGTGCCTGAAATATGACACCCAAAGTGAAAGTATTAAGCCGCAGGCTGTGATTGAAACTATCTGGCAGTTAACGAAAGGGGATGCGTATGTGACCTCGGACGTTGGGCAGCATCAGATGTTTGCCGCACTTTACTACCCGTTTGATAAACCACGCCGTTGGATTAACTCCGGTGGTCTTGGCACGATGGGATTTGGTTTACCCGCAGCGTTAGGTGTCAAGATGGCGCTACCTGATGAAACGGTAGTGTGTGTGACCGGCGATGGCAGCATTCAGATGAATATCCAGGAGTTGTCGACAGCGCTGCAGTATGAACTGCCAGTGTTGGTACTCAATCTTAACAACCGCTACCTCGGTATGGTCAAACAGTGGCAGGACATGATCTACTCCGGAAGGCACTCGCAGTCTTATATGCAGTCGCTGCCTGATTTCGTCCGCCTTGCTGAAGCCTATGGGCATATTGGTATCCAGATAAACCATCCAAACGAACTGGAGAGCAAACTGGTTGAAGCGTTGGAGCATGTGCGCAACCATCGTTTGGTGTTTGTCGATGTTACCGTTGATGGCAGTGAGCATGTTTATCCAATGCAGATTCGTGGGGGCGGTATGGATGAAATGTGGTTAAGCAAAACGGAGAGGACCTGATTATGCGCCGGATATTATCGGTATTGCTGGAAAACGAGTCGGGTGCATTGTCGCGTGTGATAGGTCTCTTCGCCCAGCGCGGTTACAACATCGAAAGCCTGACAGTCGCGCCAACGGACGATCCGACCTTATCGCGGATGACGATCCAGACTGTAGGGGATGAAAAAGTCCTCGAGCAAATAGAAAAGCAACTGCACAAACTGGTGGATGTCCTGCGTGTGAGTGAACTGGGACAGGGCGCCCATGTTGAACGAGAAATCATGTTGGTGAAAATTCAGGCCAGCGGATACGGCAGGGAAGAGGTGAAGCGCAACACGGAAATTTTCCGTGGGCAAATCATTGACGTCACGCCGTCTATTTACACCGTACAACTGGCTGGCACCAGCGATAAACTGGATGCGTTCCTGGCGACATTACGTGAAGTCGCAAAGATCGTCGAGGTTGCTCGCTCAGGTGTTGTGGGTCTCTCTCGCGGCGATAAAATTATGCGCTAATCATGACCATGTTCTTAATTCGCAAGCCTGACAGTAGCGGTTGGGCTTTTTTTTGCGAAATCAGCAGTAACCAGAGACAAAAGCGGTTGCCGCAGTCATTATTCTGCGCTTAGATGTTAATAAATTTAACCCATGCCATCTCAAAGGTTATGGTTTGTACATTTTACGCAAGGGGCAATTGTGAAACTGGATGAAATCGCTCGGCTGGCCGGCGTTTCGCGAACGACTGCAAGCTACGTTATTAACGGCAAAGCAAAGCAATATCGCGTAAGCGACAAGACGGTTGAAAAAGTCATGGCAGTGGTGCGCGAGCATAATTACCACCCAAATGCTGTGGCAGCCGGGCTGCGTGCTGGACGCACACGTTCTATCGGGTTGGTGATCCCTGACCTGGAGAACACAAGTTATACCCGGATTGCAAACTACCTGGAGCGCCAGGCACGACAGCGTGGGTATCAACTGCTGATAGCCTGCTCTGAAGATCAGCCGGATAACGAAATGCGCTGTATTGAGCATCTTTTACAACGCCAGGTTGATGCCATCATTGTGTCAACGTCTTTGCCTCCTGAGCACCCGTTCTACCAGCGCTGGGCAAATAGCTCATTCCCTATCGTGGCGTTAGACCGTGCACTGGATCGTGAGCATTTCACCAGTGTTGTGGGGGCTGATCAGGATGATGCAGAAATGCTGGCTGAGGAATTACGTAAATTTCCGGCTGAAAACGTGCTCTATCTGGGGGCTCTCCCTGAATTATCCGTGAGTTTCCTGCGTGAGCAGGGTTTTCGTACTGCCTGGAAGGATGACCCGCGAGAAGTGAATTTCCTGTACGCTAACAGCTATGAGCGGGAGGCCGCCGCACAGTTGTTCGATAAATGGCTGGAAACGCACCCTATGCCTCAGGCGCTGTTTACCACTTCGTTTGCCCTGTTGCAGGGGGTGATGGACGTGACACTACGCCGCGATGGGCAATTACCGTCAGATTTAGCCATTGCTACCTTTGGCGATCATGAACTACTCGATTTCCTGCAATGTCCGGTGTTGGCAGTCGCGCAACGCCATCGTGATGTTGCCGAACGCGTACTGGAAATCGTGCTAGCCAGCCTGGATGAGCCGCGTAAGCCAAAACCAGGACTCACACGCATTAAACGTAATCTGTATCGTCGCGGTATTCTCAGCCGCAGCTAAGTCTACTCGGCTGTATGCGCCGGGAGGATACCCTTCTGGCGCTATCAAATATCAATTATCAGAAATAACCTCATTATAATTAAGAATATTCTTTAGAATTATCTGAAATTCATTTCTTAATTACCTCGATTTAAAATACTGCCGTCTGTTTTTGGGTTATTGATACGTAACGACGCGTTACTGTTGTATTATTTTGTTACATGCTTGTGTGGAATTGCCGAATTAACAAACACTTTGCTTCTTTATTGCAGATAATTCTCGTATATCTCTGTCGTATGGGGCGTACAGACCGATTAACTGGCACTGTTATCTCGCTGCATATTGTCCTAAAATGCCGCTCGCGTCGCAAACTGACACTTTATATTTTCTTTAGATGATATTGAGTTGTTTTAAACAGTGATGAGTTGTTGGATCTTTTTCTTACAAATATTCATGACGTTAATTTGCTTCGTTTGCTGTACGAAATCTGTTCAACGCTGATATTAGCCGTAAACATTGGGTTTTTTGCTCCGCTAAGCGCCGTGACTTGCTTGACAAGGTTTTCCTCCGCTCCGTAAACTCCTTTAAGTGGGAATTTGTGGGATAAAGTGGTAATCGGGGGTGAGGCTGGCATGTTCCGGGGAGCAACGTTAGTTAATCTCGACAGTAAAGGGCGCTTATCTGTGCCTACCCGTTATCGGGATCAACTGCTCGAGAGTGCTGCCGGTCAAATGGTTTGTACCATTGACATCCATCACCCGTGCCTGCTGCTGTACCCCCTGCCTGAATGGGAAATTATCGAGCAGAAGTTATCGCGCCTGTCGAGCATGAATCCGGTTGAGCGCCGCGTACAGCGCTTACTGTTAGGGCATGCCAGCGAATGTCAGATGGACAGCGCTGGTCGATTACTGATTGCCCCCATTCTGCGACAACATGCAGGGTTGACGAAAGAAGTGATGCTGGTTGGGCAGTTCAATAAGTTTGAGCTGTGGGATGAAACGACCTGGTATCAACAGGTCAGGGAAGATATCGACGCTGAGCAGTCTGTTACTGGCGCGCTGTCGGAACGATTGCAGGATTTGTCTCTATAAGATGATGGAAAATTATAAACATACAACGGTGTTGCTGGATGAAGCCGTAAACGGCCTGAATATTCGTCCAGACGGCATCTACATTGACGGGACATTTGGTCGCGGCGGTCACTCACGTTTAATTCTCTCGCAGCTCGGCGAAGAGGGACGTTTGCTGGCAATCGATCGCGATCCGCAGGCTATTGCCGTTGCCCAGACCATTAACGATCCCCGTTTCTCCATCATTCATGGACCTTTCTCTGCGCTGGCTGAATATGTAGCCGAGCGCGGACTTACCGGCAAGATCGATGGAATCCTCCTTGATCTTGGCGTGTCTTCACCGCAGCTTGACGATGCTGAACGCGGCTTTTCATTTATGCGTGACGGTCCATTAGATATGCGTATGGACCCAACACGTGGTCAGTCTGCCGCCGAGTGGCTGCAAACCGCCGATGAAGCTGATATTGCCTGGGTGATTAAAACCTTTGGTGAGGAGCGCTTTGGCAAGCGCATTGCCCGCGCCATCGTGGAGCGTAACCGCATTGAACCGATGACTCGTACTAAAGAGCTGGCGGAAGTGATTGCGGCGGCAATGCCGGTAAAAGACAAATTTAAACATCCCGCGACCCGTACCTTCCAGGCGGTGCGCATATGGGTGAACAGTGAACTGGAGGAGATAGAGCAGGCGCTAAAAAGCTCGCTCAGCGTGCTGGCACCAGGCGGTCGGCTTTCAATCATCAGTTTCCACTCGCTCGAAGACCGTATTGTGAAGCGCTTTATGCGTGAACAAAGTCGCGGTCCGCAGGTTCCGGCTGGAATACCGATGACGGAAGCGCAGATCAAAAAGTTGGGCGGCCGTGAGTTGAGAGCACTAGGCAAGTTGATGCCGGGTGAAGAAGAGGTAGCTGAAAATCCTCGTGCCCGTAGTTCAGTTCTGCGTATTGCAGAGAGGACGAACGCATGATCAGCAGAGTGACAGAAGCCCTCAGCAAAGTTAAAGGATCGATAGGAAGCAACGAGCGCCATGCCTTGCCTGGCGTGATCGGTGACGATCTTTTGCGGTTTGGGAAGCTGCCACTCTGCTTGTTCATTTGCATTATTTTGACGGCGGTCACCGTCGTAACAACAGCGCACCATACGCGCTTACTGACCGCGCAACGCGAACAACTGGTTCTGGAACGAGATGCGCTGGATATTGAATGGCGCAACCTGATCCTTGAGGAGAACGCGCTCGGCGACCATAGCCGTGTTGAACGGATCGCAACGGAAAAACTGCAAATGCAGCATGTTGATCCCTCACAAGAAAATATCGTAGTACAAAAATAAGGATAAACGCGACGCATGAAAGCAGCGGCAAAGACGCACAAACCAAAACGCCAGGAAGAACAAGCCAACTTTATCAGTTGGCGTTTTGCGTTACTGTGCGGTTGTATTTTGCTGGCGCTGGGGTTCCTGCTGGGGCGCGTTGCCTGGCTGCAAATCATCGCGCCTGACATGCTGGTGCGCCAGGGCGACATGCGCTCTCTGCGCGTCCAGGAAGTTTCCACATCGCGCGGTATGATTACCGACCGTTCAGGACGTCCGTTGGCGGTGAGTGTGCCGGTTAAGGCTATCTGGGCTGATCCAAAAGAAGTGCATGATGCGGGCGGTGTTAGCGTTGGTGAGCGCTGGAGAGCGCTTTCGACTGCGTTGAACATTCCGCTTGATCAACTGGCCTCCAGAATTAACGCTAACCCGAAAGGGCGTTTTATCTACCTCGCACGTCAGGTCAACCCTGACATGGCTGACTACATCAAGAAACTGAAGCTACCGGGGATCCATCTGCGTGAAGAATCCCGTCGTTACTACCCTTCCGGGGAAGTGACCGCTCACCTCATCGGTTTCACCAACGTCGACAGCCAGGGGATTGAAGGCGTTGAGAAGAGTTTTGATAAATGGCTCACCGGTCAACCTGGCGAGCGTGTGGTGCGTAAAGATCGCTATGGCCGTGTTATTGAAGACATCTCGTCGACCGATAGCCAGGCGGCGCATAATCTTGCATTAAGTATTGATGAGCGCTTGCAGGCGCTGGTCTACCGCGAACTGAACAACGCTGTTGCCTTTAACAAAGCAGAATCGGGCAGCGCCGTGTTAGTCGATGTTAACACGGGTGAAGTGCTGGCGATGGCGAATAGCCCTTCCTATAACCCAAACAACCTCACCGGTACGCCGAAGGATGCAATGCGTAACCGTACCATCACTGACGTGTTTGAGCCGGGTTCTACCGTCAAACCGATGGTGGTGATGACGGCACTGCAGCGCGGTGTGGTTCGCGAAAATACCGTACTGAACACTATTCCCTACCGAATTAATGGTCACGAAATTAAAGACGTGGCGCGTTATAGCGAATTGACCCTCACCGGGGTCTTGCAGAAGTCGAGTAACGTCGGTGTTTCCAAGCTGGCGTTAGCGATGCCGTCCTCAGCGTTAGTAGATACTTACTCACGTTTTGGGCTGGGAAAAGCGACCAATTTGGGGTTGGTCGGAGAACGCAGTGGCTTATATCCTCAAAAACAACGGTGGTCTGACATAGAGAGGGCCACCTTCTCTTTCGGCTATGGGCTAATGGTAACCCCGTTACAGTTAGCGCGAGTCTACGCAACCATCGGCAGCTATGGCGTTTATCGTCCGCTGTCGATTACCAAAGTTGATCCTCCTGTTCCGGGCGAGCGTATCTTCCCGGAGTCGACCGTACGCACCGTGGTGCACATGATGGAAAGCGTCGCGCTGCCTGGCGGCGGCGGCGTGAAGGCGGCGATTAAAGGCTATCGCATCGCTATTAAAACCGGTACGGCGAAAAAAGTAGGGCCGGATGGCCGCTACATCAATAAATACATTGCTTATACCGCAGGTGTTGCGCCTGCGAGTCAGCCGCGCTTCGCGCTGGTTGTTGTTATCAACGATCCGCAGGCGGGTAAATACTACGGTGGCGCCGTTTCCGCGCCGGTCTTTGGTGCCATCATGGGGGGCGTACTGCGTACCATGAACATCGAACCGGATGCGCTGGCAACGAGCGATAAAAATGAATTTGTGAATAATCAAGGCGAGGCAACAGGTGGCAGATCGTAATTTGCGCGACCTTCTTGCTCCATGGGTGCCGGGTGCACCGGAGCGAGCACTGCGGGAGATGACACTCGACAGCCGTGTGGCTGCATCGGGGGATCTCTTTGTGGCAGTGGTAGGTCATCAGGCGGACGGGCGTCGATATATCCCGCAGGCGATAGCGCAAGGTGTAGCTGCCATAATTGCAGAGGCAAAAGACGAGGCAACCGACGGTGAAATCCGTGAAATGCACGGTGTGCCAGTAATCTATCTTAGCCAGCTTAATGAACGTTTATCTGCACTGGCGGGCCGCTTTTACCACGAGCCATCTGAGAATATGCGCCTGGTCGGTGTGACCGGGACCAACGGTAAAACCACCACCACCCAACTGCTGGCGCAATGGAGTCAGCTGCTTGGTGAGACCAGTGCAGTGATGGGCACGGTAGGCAATGGTCTGCTGGGCAAAGTGATCCCGACCGAGAATACCACCGGTTCAGCTGTTGACGTTCAGCACGTGCTGGCGGGACTGGTTGAGCAGGGTGCAACGTTTGGAGCAATGGAAGTCTCGTCCCACGGTCTGGTTCAGCATCGCGTGGCGGCTTTGAAATTTGCCGCATCGGTATTTACCAATTTAAGTCGTGATCACCTCGACTATCACGGCGATATGGAGCATTACGAAGCGGCTAAATGGCTGCTGTACTCCACCCATCATTGCGGTCAGGCCATCGTCAATGCCGATGATGAAGTTGGTCGTCGCTGGCTGGCAAAACTGCCTGATGCGGTTGCCGTTTCGATGGAAGACCATATCAACTCTAACTGTCACGGACGTTGGTTGAAAGCAGTAGACGTGAATTACCACGACAGCGGCGCGACAATTCGTTTCACTTCTTCGTGGGGCGACGGTGAAATTGAAAGCCGCCTGATGGGGGCATTCAACGTCAGCAACCTGCTGCTGGCGCTGGCAACGCTGCTGGCGCTCGGGTATCCGTTAGCAGAATTACTGAAAACGGCTGCGCGCCTGCAACCGGTTTGTGGACGTATGGAAGTGTTCAGCGCGCCGGGCAAAACCACGGTGGTGGTTGATTATGCCCACACGCCGGATGCGCTGGAAAAAGCGTTGCAGGCAGCACGTCTACACTGTGCCGGTAAACTGTGGTGCGTCTTTGGCTGTGGCGGCGATCGTGACAAAGGTAAACGCCCGCTGATGGGGGCTATTGCAGAGCAGTTTGCTGATGTAGTCGTGGTGACGGACGACAACCCGCGCACCGAAGAACCACGCGCCATCATTAACGACATTCTGGCGGGGATGCTGGATGCCGGGCATGCGAAGGTGATGGAAGGGCGCGCTGAAGCGGTGACAAACGCCATCATGCAGGCGAAAGAAAACGACGTGGTGCTGGTGGCAGGGAAAGGTCACGAGGATTACCAGATCGTCGGGTCTCATCGCCTTGACTACTCTGACCGTGTTACGGCAGCCCGCTTGCTGGGGGTGATCGCATGATTAGCGTAACCCTCAGCCAACTGACGGAGATCCTCCGAGGCGAACTGAAAGGGGCCGATCTGACCCTGGATGCAGTTACAACCGATACGCGTAAAGTCACGCCGGGCTGTTTGTTTGTGGCGCTGAAAGGCGAACGCTTTGATGCTCACGATTTTGCTGAACAAGCAAAAGCGAGCGGGGCTGGCGCACTGCTGGTTAGCCGTCCGCTGGAAATCGATTTGCCGCAATTGATTGTGAAGGATACGCGACTGGCGTTCGGTGAGCTGGCAGCGTGGGTTCGCGCGCAAGTTCCGGCTCGCGTGGTAGCGCTGACCGGTTCATCCGGTAAAACGTCTGTCAAAGAGATGACCGCTTCTATTCTGAGCCAGTGCGGAAATACCCTGTACACGGCTGGCAACCTGAATAATGACATTGGCGTACCAATGACGCTGCTGCGGTTAAACAACGATTATGACTATGCCGTGATTGAACTTGGCGCCAATCATCAGGGTGAGATCGCGTGGACTGTCGGTCTGACGCGTCCAGAAGCTGCGCTGGTTAACAATCTTGCTGCGGCTCACCTGGAAGGGTTTGGTTCGCTTGCGGGTGTGGCCAAAGCCAAAGGCGAAATCTTTACCGGTCTGTCGGCGAACGGCATTGCCATTATGAATGCTGATAACAACGACTGGCTGAACTGGCAGAACGTTATTGGCGATCGCAAAGTCTGGCGCTTTTCCCCGAATGCGGCCAACAGCGATTTTTCTGCAACCAACATTCATATCACCTCGCACGGTACTGAGTTTTCTCTGCAAACGCCTGTGGGCAGCATTGATGTCCTGCTGCCATTACCGGGCCGCCACAACATTGCCAACGCATTGGCTGCGGCCGCGCTCTCAATGGCAGTTGGCGCTACGCATGAGGCAATTAAAACCGGTCTGAAGGATCTGAAAGCAGTGCCGGGGCGTCTGTTCCCGATTCAACTTGCTGAAAATCAGCTGCTGCTGGACGACTCCTATAACGCGAACGTTGGTTCGATGACCGCGGCGGTACAGGTTCTGTCCGAAATGCCGGGCTACCGTGTGCTGGTGGTGGGGGATATGGCAGAGCTTGGTGCGGAAAGTGAAGCATGCCACGTACAGGTAGGTGAAGCAGCGAAAGCGGCAGGCATTGACCGTGTACTGAGTACAGGGAAACTGAGCAAGGCAATTAGCGATGCCAGCGGGGTTGGCGAGCATTTTGCGGATAAAACCGTGCTGACCGCGCATCTTAAAACGCTGATTGCAGAGCATCAGGTAATGACGATTTTAGTGAAGGGTTCACGTAGTGCCGCTATGGAAGAGGTAGTACGCGCATTACAGGAGAATGGAACATGTTAGTTTGGCTGGCCGAACATTTGGTCAAATATTATTCCGGCTTTAACGTCTTTTCCTATCTGACGTTTCGCGCCATCGTCAGCCTGCTGACCGCGCTGTTCATCTCTTTGTGGATGGGCCCGCGCATGATTGCCCGTCTGCAAAAAATGTCTTTTGGTCAGGTCGTTCGTAACGACGGCCCGGAATCACACTTCAGTAAACGCGGTACGCCGACTATGGGCGGCATTATGATCCTCACCGCGATTGTCATCTCCGTTCTGCTGTGGGCCTATCCATCGAATCCTTACGTCTGGTGCGTGTTAGTGGTTCTGATTGGCTACGGCATTATCGGTTTCGTAGATGATTACCGCAAAGTCGTGCGTAAAGACACCAAGGGCCTGATAGCCCGCTGGAAGTACTTTTGGATGTCGGTGATTGCGTTAGGTGTTGCGTTCGCGCTGTATCTGGCGGGGAAAGATACTCCGGCAACTGAGCTGGTGGTGCCGTTCTTTAAAGATGTGATGCCGCAGTTGGGTCTGTTCTATGTCCTGCTGGCGTATTTCGTCATTGTTGGTACCGGTAATGCGGTTAATCTGACCGATGGTCTGGATGGTCTGGCGATTATGCCTACCGTGTTCGTCGCGGCCGGATTTGCGCTGGTGGCGTGGGCGACCGGTAACATGAACTTTGCCAGCTATCTGCATATTCCCTATTTGCGCCATGCCGGTGAACTGGTGATCGTCTGTACGGCGATTGTGGGCGCGGGCCTTGGCTTCCTGTGGTTTAACACCTATCCGGCTCAGGTCTTTATGGGCGATGTCGGTTCGCTGGCACTGGGTGGCGCGCTGGGCATTATTGCTGTGCTGCTGCGTCAGGAATTCCTGTTGGTGATCATGGGTGGCGTATTTGTGGTAGAAACCCTGTCGGTTATTTTGCAGGTTGGTTCCTTCAAGCTGCGTGGACAGCGCATCTTCCGAATGGCGCCGATTCATCATCACTATGAATTGAAAGGCTGGCCGGAGCCGCGCGTGATTGTGCGCTTCTGGATTATTTCGCTGATGCTGGTGCTGATTGGCCTGGCAACGCTGAAGGTACGTTAATCATGGTTGATTACCAGGGTAAAAAAGTCGTCATTATCGGTCTGGGTTTGACCGGGTTGTCCTGCGTAGATTTCTTCCTCGCGCGTGGTGTAACGCCGCGCGTAATGGATACCCGTGCGACACCGCCGGGCCTGGATAAATTACCTGAAGCGGTTGAGCGTCATGTCGGCAGTCTGAATGATGACTGGCTGCTGGCTGCGGATTTAATCGTCGCCAGCCCTGGTATTGCACTGGCGCATCCTTCGTTAAGCGCTGCCGCGGATGCGGGTATTGAAATTGTCGGCGATATAGAACTGTTCTGCCGTGAAGCGCAGGCACCGATCGTCGCGATTACTGGCTCCAATGGTAAAAGTACGGTTACCACGTTAGTTGGCGAGATGGCGAAAGCGGCCGGTGTAAACGTGGGGGTGGGTGGCAACATTGGTTTACCCGCACTCATGCTACTGGACGCTGAACGTGAACTGTATGTTCTGGAGCTCTCCAGCTTCCAACTGGAGACAACCTCCAGCCTGCAGGCCGTGGCAGCAACCATTTTGAACGTTACTGAAGATCATATGGACCGCTATCCGTTTGGGTTGCAGCAGTATCGTGCCGCCAAACTGCGCGTCTACGAGAACGCGAAAGTCTGCGTCGTAAACGCAGATGATGCGTTAACCATGCCGATTCGTGGCGCCGATGAGCGTTGTGTGAGCTTTGGCGTCAATATGGGCGATTATCACCTTAACCGTCAGCAAGGGGAGACCTGGCTGCGGGTGAAGGGTGAAAAAATATTGAACGTGAAAGAGATGACTCTTTCCGGTCAGCATAACTATACCAACGCACTTGCGGCGTTGGCGCTGGCTGATGCAGCGGGTCTGCCTCGCGCCTCTAGTCTGAAAGCGCTGACGACATTCACCGGTCTGGCGCACCGCTTCCAACTGGTACTGGATCATAACGGCGTGCGGTGGATCAACGACTCGAAAGCCACCAATGTTGGCAGTACTGAAGCCGCGTTGAATGGACTACATGTTGATGGCACTTTGCATCTGCTCCTCGGTGGCGATGGAAAATCAGCAGATTTCTCTTCACTGGAGCGTTATTTGCACGGTGATCGTGTGCGTCTGTACTGCTTTGGGCGAGATGGTGGACAGCTGGCGGCACTGCGTCCGGACATCGCCGAACAAACTGAAACGATGGAAGAGGCGATGCGTTTGCTCGCTCCCCGCGTGAAGCCGGGTGATATGGTGCTGTTGTCGCCAGCTTGTGCCAGCCTTGATCAGTTCAAGAATTTTGAACAACGAGGCGATGTCTTTACCCGCCTGGCGAAGGAGTTGGGTTGATGCGATTATCTCTCCCTCGTCTGAGAATGCCGCGCTTACCAGGATTTGGTGTCCTGGCGTGGATCTTCGCGGCACTTAAAGGCTGGGTGATGGCTTCGCGTGACAAAGACGCGGATAGCCTGATCATGTACGACCGTATGCTGTTGTGGTTGACGTTCGGTCTGGCAGCGATCGGTTTTATCATGGTCACATCTGCGTCAATGCCTGTGGGGCAACGTCTGGCGGGCGATCCCTTCCTGTTCGCCAAGCGTGATGCACTGTACATTTTTCTGGCGTTCTGTCTGGCCATGGTTACGCTGCGTCTGCCTATGGAATTCTGGCAAAAGTACAGCACCACAATGCTGATCGCGTCGATCATCATGTTGCTGATCGTGCTGGTGGTTGGTAGCTCCGTTAACGGGGCATCACGCTGGATCGCACTGGGGCCGCTGCGTATTCAACCTGCGGAATTTACTAAGCTGTCGCTGTTCTGTTATCTCGCCAACTATCTGGTGCGTAAAGTTGATGAGGTACGTAACAACCTTCGCGGCTTCTTAAAACCGATGGGCGTGATTCTGGTGCTGGCCGTGCTACTGCTGGCACAGCCTGACCTCGGAACGGTAGTGGTGCTATTTGTCACTACGCTGGCGATGTTGTTCCTTGCCGGGGCTAAGTTGTGGCAGTTCATTGCCATCATCGGTATGGGGATTTCGGCGGTGGTGCTGCTGATCCTCGCGGAGCCGTACCGTATTCGCCGTGTAACCTCTTTCTGGAACCCATGGGAAGATCCGTTTGGCAGCGGTTACCAGCTGACGCAATCTTTGATGGCTTTCGGACGTGGTGAGATTTGGGGTCAGGGGCTGGGTAATTCAGTACAAAAACTGGAGTATTTGCCGGAAGCGCACACTGACTTTATCTTCGCCATTATTGGGGAAGAACTGGGTTATATCGGTGTGGTACTGGCACTTTTAATGGTATTCTTCGTCGCTTTTCGCGCGATGTCGATTGGTCGTAAGGCGCTGGAAATTGACCACCGTTTTTCAGGTTTCTTAGCCTGCTCCATCGGGATCTGGTTCAGTTTTCAGGCGCTGGTCAACGTCGGCGCGGCAGCAGGTATGCTGCCAACGAAAGGTCTGACGCTGCCGCTGATCAGTTATGGTGGTTCCAGTTTGTTGATCATGTCGACAGCCATCATGTTTTTGTTACGTATTGATTATGAAACGCGTCTGGAAAAAGCCCAGGCGTTTACACGAGGTGCACGATGAGTGGTCAACCGAAGCGGTTAATGGTGATGGCGGGCGGTACCGGCGGGCATGTGTTCCCGGGGCTGGCTGTCGCCCACCATTTAATGGCCCAGGGCTGGCAGGTTCGTTGGCTCGGCACCGCCGATCGTATGGAAGCGGACTTAGTGCCGAAGCATGGCATTGAAATTGACTTTATTCGCATCTCCGGTTTGCGTGGAAAGGGCATTAAAGCATTGCTGGCTGCGCCATTACGTATTTTTAATGCCTGGCGTCAGGCTCGCGCCATCATGAAGCAGTTTAAACCTGACGTAGTGCTCGGTATGGGCGGTTATGTGTCAGGTCCCGGTGGGCTGGCAGCCTGGTCGTTAGGTATTCCGGTGGTGCTGCACGAACAGAACGGCATCGCGGGATTGACCAATAAATGGCTGGCGAAGATTGCAACGACGGTCATGCAGGCATTTCCTGGCGCCTTCCCTAAAGCGGAAGTGGTGGGTAACCCGGTGCGGACCGATGTGCTGGCGTTGCCGTTACCCAAGGTTCGTCTGGCCGGACGTGAAGGCCCGGTTCGCGTGCTGGTTGTTGGTGGATCTCAGGGCGCGCGAGTGCTGAATCAGACGCTGCCGCAGGTTGCCGCAAAACTTGGTGACGAGGTGACTATCTGGCATCAGAGCGGCAAAGGCGCACAGCAAACCGTTGAACAGGCTTACGCGGAAGCGGGGCAGCCGCAGCATAAGGTCACCGAGTTTATTGATGATATGGCCGCAGCCTATGCGTGGGCGGATGTCGTCGTGTGTCGTTCTGGTGCACTGACGGTGAGTGAGATTGCTGCTGCAGGTTTACCAGCGCTGTTTGTGCCGTTTCAACACAAAGACAGGCAACAGTACTGGAATGCGCTTCCACTGGAAAAAGCGGGCGCAGCAAAAATTTTAGAGCAGCCGCAGTTTACTGTGGATGCCGTCGTAAGCACCCTTTCCGGGTGGTCGCGAGAAACTTTATTAACCATGGCAGAACGTGCACGCGCTGCATCCATACCGGATGCCACTGAGCGTGTGGCAAATGAAGTCAGTCGGGCTGCCCGGGTGTAATTGTGGTGATGCCTTTTGCATCACAGGATATTTCGAAGTTAATGGCGTAAAGAATGAATACACAACAATTGGCAAAACTGCGTTCCATCGTGCCCGAAATGCGTCGCGTTCGGCACATTCACTTTGTCGGCATCGGTGGTGCTGGTATGGGCGGTATTGCCGAAGTTTTGGCCAATGAAGGTTATCAGATTAGCGGTTCTGACTTAGCGCCGAATCCGGTTACTCAACAGCTGACGAACCTGGGGGCCACCATTTTCTTCAACCATCGTCCGGAAAACGTGCGTGATGCGAGCGTGGTAGTAGTTTCCAGCGCAATTTCTGCAGATAACCCGGAAATCGTTGCGGCACACGAGGCACGTATCCCGGTGATCCGCCGTGCAGAGATGCTTGCAGAGTTAATGCGTTTTCGTCACGGCATCGCCATTGCCGGGACGCATGGTAAAACCACGACGACCGCGATGGTTTCCAGTATCTATGCGGAAGCGGGGCTGGATCCAACCTTCGTAAACGGTGGTCTGGTGAAAGCGGCGGGCGTGCATGCGCGTCTGGGGCATAGCCGTTATTTGATTGCGGAAGCGGATGAGAGCGATGCGTCGTTCCTGCATTTGCAGCCGATGGTGGCGATTGTCACCAATATCGAAGCTGACCATATGGATACTTACCATGGTGATTTCGAAAATTTAAAGCAGACCTTTATTAATTTCCTGCATAACTTGCCGTTTTATGGTCGTGCGGTGATGTGCGTTGACGATCCGGTGATCCGCGAATTGTTACCACGCGTAGGTCGCCAGACAACGACCTATGGTTTTAGCGATGACGCAGACGTACGCGTTGAAGATTATCAGCAGATTGGCCCACAGGGGCACTTCACGCTGATGCGTCAGGGGATGGCCGATCTGCGCGTGACGTTGAATGCGCCAGGGCGTCACAATGCGCTGAACGCGGCGGCAGCTGTTGCCGTGGCAACGGAAGAGGGCATTGAAGACGAGGCGATCCTACGCGCGCTGGAAAGTTTCCAGGGAACCGGACGTCGTTTTGACTTCCTTGGTGAATTCCCACTTGAACCGGTAAACGGTAAAACAGGGACCGCGATGCTAGTGGATGACTACGGGCATCATCCAACGGAAGTGGATGCAACGATTAAAGCTGCACGTGCAGGCTGGCCGGATAAAAATCTGGTGATGTTGTTTCAGCCGCACCGCTTCACGCGTACCCGCGATCTGTACGATGACTTTGCCAACGTACTGACTCAAGTAGACACGCTGCTGATGCTGGATGTTTATGCTGCAGGTGAAGCGCCGATTCCTGGTGCTGACAGTCGTTCACTGTGCCGTACTATCCGTGGTCGCGGTAAGATCGACCCTATTTTAGTGTCCGATCCGGCTCAGGTGGCGGAAATGTTGGCACCGGTATTAACCGGAAACGATCTGATTTTGGTGCAAGGCGCTGGAAATATCGGCAAAATCGCGCGTTCCTTAGCTGAAATCAAACTGAAGCCGCAAAACCCGGAGGAAGAACAACATGGCTGATAAAATTGCGGTCCTGTTGGGAGGAACCTCCGCAGAGCGAGAAGTATCGCTGAATTCTGGTGCAGCTGTACTGGCCGGATTACGTGAAGGTGGTGTGGATGCACACCCGATTGACCCAAAAGAGATTGATGTCACTCTTCTGAAATCTATGGGCTTTCAGAAGGTGTTTATTGCGTTACATGGCCGTGGCGGTGAAGATGGCACCTTGCAGGGCATGTTGGATCTGATTGGCCTGCCGTACACCGGCAGTGGGGTCATGGCTTCTGCTATCTCGATGGACAAACTGCGCAGTAAGTTGCTGTGGCAGGGCGCAGGCTTACCCGTTGCGCCGTGGGTCGCATTGACCCGCGCTGAGTTCGAAAAAGGGCTTGGTGATGAAGTGGCTACGAAAATCTCTGCGCTAGGTTTACCGCTTATTGTTAAGCCAAGCCGCGAAGGCTCCAGCGTGGGGATGTCAAAAGTTGAAGAAGAAAATGCTTTGCAGAGTGCATTAGCATTGGCTTTTCAGCATGATGAAGAAGTACTGATCGAAAAATGGCTAAGTGGCCCGGAATTCACAGTTGCGATACTTGGCGAAGAAATTTTACCGTCAATACGTATCCAACCGGCGGGAACCTTCTATGATTATGAGGCGAAGTATCTGTCTGATGAGACACAATATTTCTGTCCCGCTGGTCTGGAAGACGAACAAGAAGCGGCTTTACAGGCATTAGTCCTGAAAGCATGGACTGCGTTGGGCTGTAAAGGTTGGGGACGCATCGACGTCATGCTGGACAGCGATGGTCAGTTTTATCTGCTGGAAGCGAATACCTCTCCGGGTATGACCAGCCATAGTCTGGTGCCCATGGCGGCGCGTCAGGCGGGCTTAAGTTTCTCGCAGTTGGTGGTACGAATTCTGGAGTTGGCGGACTGATATGTCGCAGGCTGCGCTGAACACGCGAAACGGTGATGAAGAAGAGGTTCTCTCCTCACGCCGCAATAATGGAACGCGTCTTGCAGGAATACTGTTTCTGCTGACAGTGCTGTGCACCGTGTTTGTGAGCGGCTGGGTGGTGTTGGGATGGATGGAAGATGCGCAGCGTTTGCCTTTGTCGAAGCTGGTATTGACCGGTGAACGGCATTACACGCGCAATGACGATATTCGTCAGTCCATTCTGGCGCTAGGCGCACCTGGAACCTTTATGACTCAGGATGTGAATATCATCCAGAGTCAAATTGAACGCCTCCCCTGGATTAAACAGGCGAGTGTCAGAAAGCAGTGGCCCGATGAATTGAAGATTCATCTGGTTGAATATGTGCCGATAGCGCGTTGGAATGACCAGCATATGGTGGATGCTGAAGGAAATACATTCAGTATACCGGCTGGTCGAGCTAACAAGCAGGTATTACCTATGTTGTATGGCCCGGAAGGCAGCGCAAATGAAGTGTTGCAAGGGTTCCGCGATATGGGGCAGGTGCTGGCTAAGGATAGATTCACCCTGAAGGAAGCGGCGATGACCGCTCGTCGTTCCTGGCAGTTGACGCTGAATAACGATATTAAGCTCAATCTGGGCAGGGGCGATACGATAAAACGTTTGGCTCGCTTTGTGGAACTTTACCCGGTTTTACAGCAGCAGGCGCAAACCGATGGCAAACGGATTAGCTACGTTGATTTGCGTTATGACTCAGGAGCGGCAGTAGGCTGGGTTCCCTTGCCTCCTGAGGAATCTAATCAGCAACAGAATCAGGCACAGGCAGAACAACAATGATCAAGGCGACGGACAGAAAACTGGTAGTTGGACTGGAGATTGGCACCGCGAAGGTAGCCGCTTTAGTAGGGGAAGTTCTGCCCGACGGTATGGTCAATATCATTGGCGTGGGCAGTTGCCCGTCGCGAGGTATGGATAAAGGTGGGGTGAACGACCTTGAGTCAGTGGTGAAGTGCGTACAGCGCGCCATTGACCAGGCTGAACTGATGGCGGATTGCCAGATTTCTTCGGTGTATCTGGCGCTTTCAGGTAAACATATTAGCTGTCAGAATGAAATTGGTATGGTGCCGATTTCCGAAGAGGAAGTGACCCAGGAAGATGTGGAAAACGTTGTGCATACGGCAAAATCCGTACGCGTACGCGATGAGCATCGTGTTTTGCACGTTATTCCACAGGAATACGCCATTGATTACCAGGAAGGTATTAAAAATCCGGTGGGTCTTTCCGGCGTGCGTATGCAGGCAAAAGTTCATCTGATTACCTGCCACAACGATATGGCGAAGAACATTGTTAAAGCCGTTGAACGTTGTGGTCTGAAAGTTGACCAACTTATATTTGCCGGGTTGGCAGCCAGTTATTCTGTTTTGACGGAAGACGAACGTGAACTGGGTGTCTGCGTGGTGGATATCGGTGGTGGTACAATGGATATCGCCGTTTATACTGGCGGGGCATTGCGTCATACCAAAGTAATTCCTTACGCAGGGAATGTGGTAACCAGCGATATCGCGTACGCCTTTGGTACGCCGCCAAGTGATGCTGAAGCCATCAAAGTTCGTCATGGCTGCGCACTGGGTTCTATCGTTGGTAAAGATGAAAGCGTTGAAGTGCCAAGCGTGGGCGGTCGTCCGCCGCGCAGTCTGCAGCGTCAGACCCTGGCAGAAGTGATTGAGCCGCGTTATACCGAGCTGCTTAACCTGGTCAACGAAGAGATATTGCAATTACAGGAACAGCTTCGCCAGCAGGGTGTGAAACATCACCTGGCGGCGGGGATTGTGTTAACCGGCGGTGCTGCGCAAATTGAAGGCCTTGCAGCCTGCGCTCAGCGCGTGTTCCATACGCAGGTGCGTATTGGCGCACCGCTGAATATCACCGGTCTGACAGATTATGCCCAGGAGCCGTATTATTCAACGGCTGTGGGGCTGCTTCACTACGGGAAAGAATCCCATTTGAGTGGTGAGGCTGAAGTTGAAAAACGCGTTACGGCATCGGTTGGCTCGTGGATCAAACGACTCAATAGCTGGCTGAGAAAAGAGTTCTAATTTTTATGAGGCTGGCAAATATTACGGCCTCAGGCGACAGGCACAACGGAGAGAGAAACTATGTTTGAACCTATGGAACTAACCAATGACGCGGTGATTAAAGTCATCGGCGTCGGCGGCGGCGGCGGTAATGCCGTTGAACACATGGTGCGCGAGCGCATCGAAGGTGTTGAATTCTTCGCGGTGAATACCGACGCTCAGGCGTTGCGTAAGACGGCGGTTGGACAGACCATTCAGATTGGTAGCGGCATCACCAAGGGTCTGGGCGCGGGTGCAAACCCGGAAGTCGGTCGCAATGCGGCAGATGAAGATCGTGAAGCTCTGCGTGCAGCGCTTGACGGCGCAGACATGGTGTTTATCGCAGCAGGCATGGGTGGCGGTACCGGAACCGGTGCAGCGCCAGTGGTAGCTGAAGTAGCAAAAGATTTAGGTATTCTGACCGTTGCTGTCGTCACCAAGCCTTTTAACTTCGAAGGCAAGAAGCGTATGGCATTCGCGGAGCAGGGGATCACTGAGTTGTCCAAACATGTGGACTCTCTGATCACTATCCCGAACGATAAACTGCTGAAAGTGCTGGGACGCGGTATTTCTCTGCTGGACGCGTTTGGTGCAGCGAACGATGTGCTGAAAGGCGCAGTTCAGGGTATCGCCGAACTGATCACCCGTCCGGGTCTGATGAACGTTGACTTTGCAGACGTGCGCACAGTGATGTCCGAAATGGGCTACGCGATGATGGGTTCCGGTGTGGCGAGCGGTGAAGACCGTGCAGAAGAAGCGGCTGAAATGGCTATCTCTTCTCCGCTGCTGGAAGACATCGATCTGTCGGGTGCGCGTGGCGTGCTGGTCAACATTACTGCGGGCTTCGACCTGCGTCTGGATGAGTTCGAAACTGTAGGTAACACCATCCGTGCATTTGCATCGGATAACGCGACCGTGGTTATCGGTACCTCTCTGGACCCGGATATGAACGACGAACTGCGCGTCACCGTTGTTGCCACTGGAATTGGTATGGACAAGCGTCCTGAAATCACTCTGGTGACCAACAAGCAGGTACAGCAACCAGTAATGGATCGTTACCAGCAGCACGGTATGGCACCGTTGACGCAAGAACAGAAACCGGTAGCAAAAGTGGTAAACGACAATACGCCGCAGACCACCAAAGAGCCGGATTATCTGGATATCCCCGCATTCCTGCGTAAGCAAGCTGATTAAGAATTAGCTGGAATTTGGGAATTGTGCCTCTTTGTGCTAAACTGGCCCACCGAATGTATAGTACACTTCGGTTGGATAGGTAATTTGGCGAGATTATACGATGATCAAACAAAGGACTCTTAAACGTATCGTTCAGGCGACTGGCGTCGGTTTGCATACCGGCAAAAAAGTCACCCTGACATTACGCCCTGCGCCGGCAAACACCGGGGTCATCTATCGTCGCACCGACTTGAATCCTCCGGTAGATTTCCCGGCCGATGCCAAATCTGTGCGTGATACCATGCTCTGTACGTGTCTGGTCAATGAGCATGATGTACGGATTTCAACCGTTGAGCACCTGAATGCTGCTCTGGCGGGCTTAGGTATCGATAACATTGTTATTGAGGTTAATGCCCCGGAAATCCCGATCATGGATGGCAGTGCTGCTCCGTTCGTTTACTTGCTGCTTGATGCAGGTATTGAAGAACTGAACTGCGCCAAAAAATTTGTACGCATCAAAGAGACTGTTCGTGTCGAAGATGGCGACAAGTGGGCTGAATTCAAACCGTACAATGGTTTCTCGTTGGACTTTACCATCGACTTTAACCATCCGGCGATTGACTCCAGTACACAGCGCTATGCGATGAACTTCTCTGCGGATGCGTTCATGCGCCAGATTAGCCGCGCGCGTACTTTCGGTTTCATGCGTGATATCGAATATCTGCAGTCCCGTGGCCTGTGCCTGGGCGGCAGCTTCGATTGTGCCATCGTTGTTGACGATTATCGCGTATTGAACGAAGACGGTCTGCGTTTTGAAGATGAATTCGTTCGTCACAAAATGCTCGACGCGATTGGTGACTTGTTCATGTGTGGTCACAATATTATTGGTGCATTTACCGCGTATAAATCCGGTCATGCATTGAATAACAAATTGTTGCAGGCCGTCCTGGCAAAACAGGAAGCCTGGGAATTTGTGACCTTCCAGGACGATGCAGAACTGCCGTTGGCGTTCAAAGCACCTTCGACCGTACTGGCGTAACGACACAAGCTGTCGCATAAATTCGACTGGTAAATCTGGCACTCTCTCCGGCCAGATGAGCCAGTCGTTTTTTTATTGTATTGATTGACCACTACCTTTCCCGATGCAATTTTTTCTCTGTCACGACATTAAAATACAGTGCGTTCGCTGCTTTCTTAAGCATATTTAGCTGTGACTTATCGTCATTACTGCTGTGGAGCGTACACTTTAATGATAAGATTTGTGCGCAAAAAAAGTTTTGAATTCATAACCCCAAATTCAGGGTATATCAGGTGGCAATAACGTGAGTGGAATACTGACGCGATGGCGACAGTTAGGCAGACGGTACTTCTGGCCGCATCTCCTGTTGGGGATGGTCGCGGCGAGTTTTGGCCTGCCTGCGCTCGGTAATACTGCTGAACCTAATACTCCCGCAAAAGCGACAGCCAGTAATCACGAGCAATCAGCTAAGGTTAACTTTAGCCAGCTCGCATTGCTGGAAGCGACTAATCGTCGTCCGAATTTTACCGTCGATTATTGGCATCAGCATGCTATTCGTACGGTCATTCGCCACCTATCTTTTGCCATGGCCCCTCAGGCGCTTCCCGTTGCCGAAGAGCCCTTGCCAATTCAGGCGCATCATCTTGCTTTGCTGAATACGCTCAGCGCGATGCTGACGCAAGAAGGCCGACCGCCAGCGACCGTAAGTCGCGTGACGTATGCACATTTTACTTCTCAAGCCGCGTTTAGCATCCCTGTCTGGATAAGCCAGCGACAGGGGATCCGCGCTGGCCCTCAACGCCTCAGCTAAAAAAGAACCTTCCAACTTATAATTTTTGACTCCGCACCGCGGGGCGTTTGAGATTTTATTATGCTAATCAAATTATTAACGAAAGTATTCGGTAGCCGTAACGAACGTACGCTGCGTCGTATGCGTAAAGTGGTTAACGTCATTAATGCGATGGAACCGGAGATGGAAAAACTCTCCGATGACGAACTGAAAGCAAAGACCGCCGAATTCCGTGCGCGTCTGGAAAAGGGCGCAAGTGTTGAAAGCCTGATCCCTGAAGCGTTTGCTGTTGTCCGTGAGGCGAGTAAGCGCGTGTTTGGCATGCGCCACTTCGACGTCCAGTTGCTGGGTGGTATGGTCCTCAACGATCGCTGCATCGCCGAAATGCGTACCGGTGAAGGTAAAACTTTGACCGCAACGCTGCCCGCTTACCTGAATGCGTTAAGTGGTAAGGGCGTACACGTTGTCACCGTCAACGACTATCTGGCGCAGCGTGACGCCGAAAATAACCGCCCGCTGTTTGAATTCCTCGGCATGACCGTGGGTATCAACATGTCAGGATTACCTGCACCTGCTAAGCGTGAAGCTTATGCGGCAGATATCACCTACGGTACCAACAACGAATACGGCTTTGACTACCTGCGCGACAACATGGCATTTAGCCCGGAAGAGCGTGTTCAACGTAAACTGCACTATGCGCTGGTGGATGAGGTCGACTCCATCCTGATCGATGAAGCGCGTACTCCGCTGATCATTTCCGGCCCGGCAGAAGACAGCTCGGAAATGTACAAAAAAGTGAACAAAATCATCCCGCATCTGATCCGTCAGGAGAAGGAAGATTCTGATACTTTCCAGGGCGAAGGCCACTTCTCTGTCGATGAGAAAGCACGTCAGGTGAACCTGACGGAACGTGGTCTGGTACTGATTGAAGAACTGCTGGTGAACGAAGGCATTATGGATGAAGGTGAGTCACTGTACTCTCCGGGCAACATTATGCTGATGCATCACGTGACTGCTGCTCTGCGTGCGCACGTCCTGTTCACTCGCGATGTGGACTACATTGTGAAAGACGGTGAAGTTATCATCGTCGATGAGCACACCGGTCGTACTATGCAGGGGCGTCGCTGGTCCGATGGCCTGCATCAGGCTGTCGAAGCGAAAGAAGGGGTGGATATCCAGAACGAAAACCAGACTCTAGCTTCCATCACATTCCAGAACTACTTCCGTTTATACGAAAAACTGGCCGGTATGACCGGTACAGCAGATACCGAAGCGTTTGAATTCAGCTCTATCTACAAACTTGATACTGTTGTCGTGCCGACGAACCGTCCGATGATCCGTAAGGATTTACCGGATCTGGTGTACATGACTGAAGCTGAAAAAATTCAGGCAATCATTGAAGATATTAAAGAGCGTACCGCTAATGGCCAGCCGGTGCTGGTGGGTACTATCTCCATTGAAAAATCTGAAGTGGTCTCTAATGAGTTGACCAAAGCGGGTATCAAGCACAACGTTCTTAACGCCAAGTTCCACGCTAACGAAGCGGCGATTGTCGCGCAGGCGGGCTATCCGTCAGCCGTTACGATCGCAACTAACATGGCGGGGCGTGGTACGGATATCGTGTTGGGTGGTAGCTGGCAAGCCGAAGTCGCTGAGCTGGAAAACCCAACTGAAGAGCAGATCGCGAAGATTAAAGCTGACTGGCAGGTTCGCCATGACGCAGTATTAGCATCTGGCGGGTTGCACATTATTGGTACTGAGCGTCACGAGTCACGTCGTATCGATAACCAGCTGCGCGGTCGTTCTGGTCGCCAGGGGGATGCGGGTTCCTCTCGTTTCTACCTGTCGATGGAAGATGCGCTGATGCGTATTTTTGCCTCTGACCGTGTGTCTGGCATGATGCGTAAACTGGGTATGAAGCCGGGTGAAGCGATTGAACACCCGTGGGTAACTAAAGCGATTGCCAACGCCCAACGCAAGGTTGAAAGCCGTAACTTCGATATTCGTAAGCAACTGCTGGAATACGATGATGTCGCCAACGATCAGCGTCGCGCAATTTACAGCCAACGTAACGAGCTGCTGGACGTATCCGACGTAAGCGAAACCATCAACAGTATCCGTGAAGATGTCTTCAAAGCGACAATTGATGCGTACATTCCGCCTCAGTCACTGGAAGAGATGTGGGATATTCCGGGCCTACAGGAACGTTTGAAAAACGACTTCGATCTCGAAATGCCGATCTCAGAGTGGCTGGATAAAGAGCCTGAGCTGCATGAAGAAACGCTGCGCGAACGTATTCTGGCGAATGCCATTGAAGTTTATCAGCGTAAAGAAGAAGTTGTGGGCGCTGAAATGATGCGTCATTTCGAAAAAGGAGTGATGCTGCAAACCCTCGATTCCCTGTGGAAAGAGCACCTTGCCGCGATGGACTACCTGCGCCAGGGTATTCACCTGCGTGGTTACGCACAGAAAGATCCGAAGCAGGAATACAAACGCGAATCTTTCTCCATGTTTGCTTCAATGCTGGAATCACTTAAATATGAAGTGATCAGCACCCTGAGTAAAGTTCAGGTGCGTATGCCTGAAGAGGTGGAAGCGATGGAGCAGCAGCGTCGCGAAGACGCTGAGCGTTTAGCGCAGATGCAGCAGTTGAGCCATAAAGATGACGAGTCTGCTGTTGCAGAAGAGCTGGCAGCGCAAACCGGCGATCGTAAAGTCGGTCGTAACGATCCTTGCCCTTGCGGTTCTGGTAAAAAATACAAACAGTGCCATGGTCGTCTGAGCTAAAAAAATAACTTACTGAAAAGGCGCAGAATTCTGCGCCTTTTTTATGGACGTACAATATGAAAACACTGCAAATCGCTGTTGGAATTATTCGTAATCAGCAGAATGAGATTTTTATTACTCAGCGCGCCGCTGATGCTCATATGGCTAACAAGCTGGAATTTCCCGGTGGGAAAATTGAATCAGGTGAAACACCTGAACAAGCTCTGATTCGTGAGCTACAGGAAGAGGTTGGGATTACGCCAATTCAGAGCCGGTTGTTCGAAAAACTGGAATATCAGTTTCCGGATCGGCATATCACATTGTGGTTTTGGCTGGTAGACAGTTGGGAAGGCACGCCATGGGGAAAAGAGGGACAACCGTCTCAGTGGATTGCGCAAAACGCGCTGAATGCGGAAGATTTTCCGCCGGCAAATGAACCCGTTATTACGAAGTTAAAGCAAAATATGTAGTTCTTATGCCGGATGAGGCGACGCTGCCATCCGGCATAAAGCATGTATACCTGATGGCGCGCAGGTTTGAGTCTTACTATTCTTTTTCTTCGCTCCAGTCATCGCTTTCTGACAGATCGCCGGAACTGGGGATACGTTTCTCTTCTGCTGCCCACTCACCTAAATCAATTAGCTGGCAGCGTTTGCTGCAGAATGGGCGAAACGGACTGGTTTCAGCCCACACGACAGGCTTTCCACAGGTTGGACAGTTGACGATAGTTTGTTCAGACATATTCATTCCTTAACAGCATGCCAGGTCAAAATCGAGACGCTCGGGTACCTGGCCATTCTCACTATCCAGTGGCATAAAGCGGATGGCAAAACGGCTTTTATGGCCAGATATTTGCGGATAAAGCTGCGAATCAAGCGGCAATTGCAAACGCAGCAAATCTGCATCTTCGCCATTATCCTGATAAAACCCGTTCAAACTGGTCTGTTTGCGAAACGGTGCAGAATTACGGATTAAATCAAGAACCAGCGTCAGCGCCTGATTGAGGGGCTCCAGGCTGGCAATCCAGCGCCCGACCTGTTCGTCACGCTGCGCCTGCGATGAGTGCAACCAGATATGCAGAGTTGGTAAATCAAAACTGCAACACCCACCAGGAATACTTAAACGCTGGCGAACCAGACCAATTAAGCGATCTTCACGCAATGTTTGTCCGATGCGCGGGGCCGAAATTAAAATACTGCCTGCGTTTTTTAACTGCTGGCGCAGAGAGTCAATTCGGTTTTGATCGACGCCGGGAACTTCAACCCAGGCCTGAAGTTTACGCTGTTGTCGCTCCAGTTCTTTGAGGAGTTCGGTACGCACTTCACCCCGTTCAAAGACATCCAGTAAATCCCCAATGTTGCGGAAAAAATGCAGTGCATCTGCATGGTCTGCAATGGGTAAATTAACGGAGAGTTGCTGAGTTAGAAATTCAATGCGCAGCCATGTACGCATCTTCTCATTGAGAGGGTGTTCAAAAAGGACCTGGGTGTGCATTACGGTTTTTCCTGTGAGACAAACTGCGACGCGCATTGCAAATAGAGCGCGTGCAGGCGGGCAACATCCGAGACGATGGCATCCGGTGCGCCATTATTATCAATAACATCGTCTGCCACGGCAAGACGCGCTTCACGCGAGGCCTGGGCAGCCAGAATTTGTTCTACATGCTGGCGAGTCACATCATCACGCAGCATGGTGCGTCTGAGCTGTGTCTCGGGAGTAACATCAACCACGAGCACGCGATTGGCTTTTTTATACAATGAATTCTCAACCAGCAGAGGTACAACCCATAACAGATAAGGAGAGGTTGCTTGTTGAAACTGGCGCTGAGTTTCCTGCTGAATAAGCGGATGGAGCAGGGCATTCAGCCAGGCTTTTTCATCAGGATCGGAAAAAATACGTTCGCGTAAAATTCGCCGTTGTAACGATCCATCTGCAGCAATGAGTTCGGAGCCAAAATGTTCGGCAATCGCCTTGAGCGCTGGCATATCTGGTTCGACCACCTGACGCGCAATAATATCTGCATCAATCACGTTTATTCCGAGGTCAGCGAACGCATTCGCAACGGTACTTTTACCACTGCCAATACCGCCGGTTAAGGCTACCGTATACCTCATAGATCCAGATCCTGGAGTTTAAGTTTGATTATCAAACAGTTAAAAGTTAAGCATGCGAAGGCGAGGCTGTTGCAGGATTAACCTACTATTCGCCAGGTAAATTTATGGGATTGTAGCGTAAAAAAAGAGAATTTCGCAGTCTTGCGCGGTATTGATTAGTGCGTATGATAGCGTCACTGGAGTTGTGAGTTTCGATTTTTAGCCATTAACCCCAGGAATCCGCACATGCGTATCGAAGAAGATCTGAAGTTAGGTTTCAAAGACGTTCTTATCCGCCCTAAGCGTTCTACTCTCAAAAGCCGTTCCGATGTTGAGCTGGAACGTCAATTTACCTTTAAACATTCAGGTCAGACCTGGTCCGGCGTACCTATTATTGCCGCGAATATGGACACCGTCGGGACATTTGCAATGGCTACGGCACTTGCATCCTTCGACATCCTGACCGCTGTGCACAAACACTATTCTGTAGAAGACTGGGCTGCTTTCATCGCGGGTACTTCTGCTGATGTACTGAAACACGTGATGGTTTCAACCGGGACCTCTGACGCTGATTTCGAAAAAACCAAACAAATCCTGGCCCTGAATCCTGCGCTGAACTTTATCTGCATCGATGTGGCAAATGGTTACTCAGAGCATTTTGTGCAGTTTGTGTCGAAAGCGCGCGAAGCATGGCCGACAAAAACGATTTGCGCGGGCAATGTCGTTACCGGCGAAATGTGTGAAGAACTGGTGCTTTCTGGTGCTGATATTGTCAAAGTTGGTATTGGTCCAGGTTCTGTTTGTACCACGCGTGTAAAAACCGGTGTGGGCTATCCACAGCTTTCTGCTGTTATTGAATGTGCTGATGCCGCTCACGGTCTGGGCGGAATGATTGTCAGCGACGGCGGCTGCACGATGCCCGGTGATGTGGCAAAAGCGTTTGGTGGCGGTGCAGACTTTGTGATGCTTGGTGGCATGCTGGCCGGTCACGAAGAAAGCGGTGGTAAAGTGGTCGAAGAGAACGGTGAAAAATTCATGCTGTTCTATGGTATGAGTTCTGAATCCGCCATGACGCGCCACGTTGGTGGTGTAGCACAATACCGTGCAGCGGAAGGCAAAACCGTTAAGCTACCGCTGCGTGGCCCGGTTGATAATACGGCTCGTGACATCCTTGGTGGTCTGCGTTCTGCCTGTACTTACGTAGGTGCATCCCGCCTGAAAGAGCTGACTAAACGTACAACGTTTATTCGTGTTCAGGAACAAGAAAACCGTGTTTTCAATAGTCTGTAAAAACAGATAGTCAATCGTAAAATGCCTGATGGTGTGCTGCTTGAAGGCCTACGTTATGTGCTTCGTAGGCCGGATAAACCGTTTACGCCGCCATCCGGCATCTGAGGATTACCCCACACCGCTCATCGCATCTCCCAGGTGAAAAATCGGTAAATACATCGCGACAACCAGTGTACCGATAATCAACCCTGTAATGACAAGCAGCGCAGGCTCAAGTAGCGCAGCCAGGTTCTCTGCCTGTGACATTGTGTTCTCGCTATGATGTCGTGCCAGATTTTGCAACATTGCATCCAGCGAGCCGGACGTTTCTCCTGTTCTCACCAGCTGTAAACACAATGGACTGAATTCTCCGGCATTTTTGAGTGCCAGCCAGATCGCTTTTCCGGCACTGATGTCTCGGTGCGCTTGCGCTAAACGTTGAGACCAGAAAGGGCAAGCCAGCGTTTCGGCCACACTCTCCAGACCTTGCAAAAAGGGAATGCCTGCACTTTGTGTTAACGCCAGGACGGTAAAGATCTGCGTGAGTTTTTGGCCCCTTACCAATGGTCCTATGACAGGGCAACACAGAAGAAATCTCTGACGCTGAATAAGGTAGTAGGGTTTCTGCTTTACCAGACAGTATGCCAGCCCCAATGCCAGTCCGAGTAATCCCGCCAGCCACCCCCATCGACTACTGTATTGTGCGACAGCAATAATTCCCTGCGTCAGTGCCGGCAACGGGGTGTTGAATGTACGATAGATGGCAGCAAATTCAGGTAGTACAAAATGCAGCATGGCGAGCACCACCATGACAGCCATTGTGAGAATGATGACCGGATAACGCAGCGCTTTTTTAACTTTATCAGTAAGCTGTTGCTGTTCTTTCTGTTGTCGGGCGAGTTCAAAACAGCAGTCGTCCAGCTTACCGGTGAGTTCTCCCGTGCGAATCATCGCCTGGTACAATGGAGGGAATACGTGCTGCCATTGTGAAAGTGAAGTGGAAAGTGAAATGCCCTGTTCCATATCGTAAGCCAGTGTGCGTAGTAACGCCTGCCATTGGCTGCTGGGATGTTGCTCGGCAAGTAGCGCTAATCCTTCGGAAAGTGTCAGTCCTGCTTTAAGTAACGTGGCTAACTGGTGTATCGCTTCGCGACTTCTTGTTCTGCTCCATTGTGAGGTTTTAACCTTCATGCGCTTAACGCGTATCGGTGTAATATGCGAATGCTCCAACGCCAATATTAGCGAAGGGCGAGTATCCGCCCAAAGAGCCCCCTCCATTGGTTGTCCCTCGTTGTTAATTCCATGCCAGCGCCAGAGTTGTTTAGCTGACATGGGGCATACCCAGTACGCGGATCAGCTCTTCAAACGTTGTTAATCCTTGTTCAACGGCCTGACATCCATTACCGAAAAGTGTGAGCATCCCCGCCTGCTGTGCATCCGATTCCACGATGTCGATGGATGTGCCGCTGGCGATGCACTGTCGTAATGCTGGTGTGACGGGCAGGACTTCAAACAATGCACTGCGGCCATAATAACCGTGATAACAGTGTTCGCAGCCAGGCGCCAGCCAGCGTGGAAGTGGGGTGGGCCACAGCGTAGCCGGGAGTGTGATGGGGGAGTCAAGACGTTGTCGACAATAGGGACACAGTTTTCTGACGAGTCGCTGCGCAATCACCAGCGTCAACGCTGAGGCGATCATCCACCGTGCTACGCCCATTTGCTGCAGGCGTATCAGCGTTTCACTGGTGGAGTTGGTATGCAGAGTTGAAAGGACCAGATGACCGGTTTGCGCGGCTTTGAGGGCAATCTCAGCCGTCTCGCCGTCGCGGATTTCACCCACCATGATAATGTCGGGGTCCTGTCGCAGCAGCGCACGTAATACGCTCTGAAACGTGAGACCTGCGCGTGGGTGAATTTGAGTCTGGTTGAGTCCTTCGATCGGGATCTCTATTGGGTCTTCCACGCTACAGATATTCACATCCGGGGAGTTTCTGGTTTGCAGCGCGCTGTACAGCGTAACCGTTTTGCCACTCCCGGTAGGCCCGGTTACCAGAACCAGCCCCTGAGGTTGCTGTAATGCTTGTGAAAATGCCGCCAGTTGCGCGTTCTGCATTCCCAACGCCTTGATCTCCAGCGTCTGCTCAACCTGATGCAGCAATCTCAGCACCACTTTTTCACCATGACGACAGGGTAACGTCGCGATGCGAAACGAGATCGGTTCTCCTGAAATATCAATGGTAAACTGCCCATCTTGTGGAAGCCGGTGCTCAGCAATGTCCAGACTCCCTAATACTTTTAACCTTGCAGTGAGGGCAATGCCTGTATCCGTCGCGATATCTGGTAAGGTGTGAAGAACACCATCCACGCGTAACCTTATTCGGTAGCGATGTTCTGCTGGTTCAATGTGAATATCAGAAGCGCGTTTCGCCAGAGCGGATTGCAACGTCTGATCCAGCAATTCTGCTGCGGTAACACTGCTTTCAGGGACGATTGCCGGAAGCCTCGCCCGTGTATTGTGTGAGTGACCTTCCATTTGCTGACGAGTCCAGCACACGATGTCGATGCGTCTTGTAGTCGCAAAATGCAAAGCGTCCAGCAGTTCGTGAGATGGGGCATCCACGACGGCAATATGCACCACGTCATGGTCTGCATCCAACAATATGCCCTGATAACGCTGGCACAGTGCTGTCAGTTGTGTGGTATTCATCTCTTGTCCTCTTACTGCGCATCAAATCGGAAAACGTCTTCACAGGCCTGCTGCAAAGCGCTGTCATTTGAGATGCCGCAGTTACGGCTCCAGCCGGTAATACCGTTGGCATTTTCCCAGTTTGGCGTCATGGTGATGTTCAAACCGTTCAGGCTTTCCTGCCCGGTGAGGGTAACCACGCCCTTTTCAACGCTCATGCCGGAGACATAGCGGGTCGTGGCTGGAGATGGAATACCATTGGTCCCGGCATCACAGGTCTCAGTTCCGCCATGCTCCAGTGCGCAGAGTTCGACTGCCGTACGATAGGGGACAAAGGTTTGCAGCATGTCTGTTAGTGCTGCTTTGCGCAGATAATTTTGATAGGCCGGAATACCAATAGCACTGAGAATGGCAATGATGCCAATGACTACCATAAGTTCGATAAGCGTGAAGCCTCGTTGCTTGTCCATTGTTCTCTCCTTGAGTTAGCTGGCGCTACTTTGGCAAACAGGAGGGAGCGTTTGCGAGAGGCAAAAAACAAAACGGGAAGGTGGGTTCAGAGATATCTATATTTCTTTCAACGCAAGATGGCGTATTTGCGAAAAGGCTCGAAGAAATTGCCGAATAAGCGGGGAAGAAGGCCCGATACGCGAAGCGCCATCGGGCAATACACTTTGCTATTAACGAAAACGCATAGAGAGATCGAGGGCGCGAACGTGCTTTGTCAGTGCACCTACGGAGATGAAATCCACGCCGGTTTCGGCAAATTCGCGTAGCGTTTCGTGGGTGACGTTCCCTGAGACTTCCAGACGGGCCTGGCCGTTGGTGCGTTTAACCGCTTCGCGCATTTGATCGGTCTCAAAATTGTCCAGCATGATAATGTCCGCCCCAGCTTTCAGCGCGTCGTCCAGTTCATCCAGATTTTCAACTTCGACTTCGACCGGTACGTCCGGATGCAGCCAGAAGGCTTTTTCGACGGCCTGACGTACCGATCCGGAAGCAATAATGTGGTTTTCTTTAATCAGGAATGCATCCGAAAGCCCTAGTCGATGATTTGCGCCGCCGCCGCATAGTACGGCATATTTCAGCGCTGTCCGGAGTCCCGGCAGGGTTTTACGCGTATCGAGAAGTTGGGTATTTGTCCCTGCCAGCAGGTCGACGTAACTGCGCACCACGCTGGCGACACCGGACAGCGTTTGCACAAAATTGAGCGCGGTGCGTTCACCTGTAAGCAATACACGGGAAGGACCGTCCAGTTCAAACAGCGGCTGATTAGCTTTAATACTGTCGCCATCTTCGACATGCCAGGTGACGCTTACATCATCGCCAGCAAGCTGAATAAAGACCTCTTCCACCCAGCGTTTTCCACAAAAAACGCCATCTTCACGCGTAATTACGGTAGCGTGGGAACGCATATCCTCAGGCAAAAGTTGCGCGGTGATATCGTTATTGGCATTAACTTCCCCACCTAAATCTTCGCACAGTGCCTGGGCAACAGCAGCAGGGATATCGAGGTTTATGCGTTCCAACAGCGCGTCACGTCGGTAGTCAGGGTTATAGCGGCGAGGCGGCATGATAAAACTCCAAATTGCTAACGAATCATAAGGTAGAAACATGCTACCCTGAACCTGATATGAGCACCACCAATAAGGAGATTCTGCATGTTGTTAGATGAGGGCTGGCTGAGGCACGACGCGTTCCTTCTCCACATTACGATTGCCGCCCGGACGACGAAACCCCTTCTTTGCTGGTGGTTCATAACATCAGTCTGCCGCCTGGTGAATTTGGTGGTCCGTGGATAGACGCGTTATTCACTGGAACAATTGATCCCAATGCCCACCCTTTTTTTGCAGAGATCGCCCATTTGCGCGTTTCTGCCCATTGTCTGATCCGTCGCGACGGCGAGATCGTGCAGTATGTCCCTTTTAATAAACGCGCCTGGCATGCAGGTGTATCGAACTATCAGGGACGTGAACGCTGTAATGACTTTTCGATTGGTATTGAGCTGGAGGGAACGGATACGCTGGCCTATACCGATGCGCAGTACCAGCAACTGGCAGCCGTTACGCATGCTCTGATTCAGCGTTATCCGGAAATTGCCAGTAACATAACCGGGCATTGTGATATTGCGCCTGAGCGTAAGACCGATCCCGGTCCGTCTTTTGACTGGGCAAGGTTTCGCGCCCTGGTCACCCCCTCGTCACACAAGGAGATGACATGACGCTGTTTACAACATTGCTGGTGTTGATGGTTGAACGCCTGTTTAAGCTGGGTGAACACTGGCAGCTTGACCACAGGCTCGAAGCCTTCTTCCGCCGGATAAAACATTTTTCTATGGCGCGCACATCAGGAATGACAATTATCGCGATGGCGGTGACGTTTTTGCTGCTGCGAGCCCTGCATGGGCTGCTGTTTAATGTCCCGCTGCTGGTGGTTTGGATCTCAATTGGCTTGCTGTGCATTGGCGCAGGTAAGGTTCGTCTTCATTACCATGCATACCTGAATGCGGCTTCGCGTAATGATGCACATGCCCGTGAGGCGATGGCCAGCGAACTCACGCTTATCCATGGTGTTCCACCGGACTGTGATGAGCGTGAGTTTTTGCGTGAACTGCAAAATGCGCTGTTATGGAACAACTTTCGCTTTTACCTGGCGCCGTTATTCTGGTTGATCGTCGGTGGCCCATGGGGACCGGTGACGCTGGTAGGCTATGCTTTTCTGCGCGCGTGGCAGTCCTGGTTGGCGCGTTATCAGACACCTCATCAGCGTTTACAATCGGGTATTGATGCGATTCTGCATGTGCTGGATTGGATCCCGGTACGTCTTGCCGGTGTGGTCTATGCGCTGCTGGGGCATGGTGAAAAGGCGCTACCTGCCTGGTTTGCCTCGCTGGGAGATCTGCATACTTCGCAATATCAGGTGTTAACTCGCCTGGCGCAGTTCTCGCTGGCGCGTGAATCTCACACCGATAAAGTAGAAACACCTAAAGCCGCTGTTTCAATGGCCAAGAAAACTTCGTTCGTAGTGGTGGTCGTTATTGCGCTGCTGACGATTTACGGGACGTTGATTTAACGTATTGTTGCCGGACGGCGTAGGTAATACCCCCTACCTTATGCAGGTAGGGGGTATAATTAATGCGCTTTAACAGCCCTGGCTGTTTTTTGTTTGCACAGATAGCCAATACCAAGAATGGCAATCCACACCGGGATCAGGTAAACAGAGATCGCCATGCCTGGTGTCATCAGCATAATCACCAGTACAGCTGCCATGAAAATCAGGCAGATCCAGTTACCCATCGGATAGAACAGCGCCGGGAAGCGGGTGGCAACGCCCTGTTGTTGTTTCGCTTTGCGGAACTTCATGTGCGCGAGGCTGATCATTGCCCAGTTGATCACCAGTGCAGAAACCACCAGTGCCATCAGTAAACCAAATGCGGATTCCGGTGCCAGATAGTTAATCAGTACGCATAAAGCCGTAACCAGCGCAGAGACCAGGATCGTGTTGACTGGTACACCGCGTTTATCCACGCTCATCAGTACTTTTGGCGCATTACCCTGTTGAGCCAGACCGAACAGCATACGACTGTTGCAATATACACAGCTGTTATAAACAGAAAGAGCAGCGGTCAGCACCACGACGTTCAGCGCATTAGCGACGAATGTATCTCCCAGTTCGTGGAAGATCAGTACGAACGGGCTGGTATCTGCTGTCACACGCGTCCACGGCATCAAAGAGAGCAGAACGGCCAGGGAGCCTACGTAGAAAATCAGGATACGGTAAATAACCTGGTTGGTCGCTTTGGGGATGCTTTGTTCCGGGTTATCCGCTTCTGCAGCCGTGATGCCAACCAACTCAAGTCCACCGAAGGAGAACATGATAATAGCCATCATCATGACCAGACCGGTGAAACCGTGTGGCAGGAAGCCACCTTGATCCCACAAGTTACTGACGCTGGCCTGCGGGCCACCGTTGCCGCTAAACAGCAACCAGCCGCCGAACAGGATCATCGCCACGACCGCAATGACTTTAATAATGGCGAACCAGAACTCCATCTCACCGAACACTTTAACGTTGGTCAGGTTGATGGCGTTGATAGCAACGAAAAAGACCGCAGCAGAAACCCAGGTTGGAATTTCTGGCCACCAGAACTGAATGTATTTCCCGACGGCAGTCAACTCGGCCATGGCAACCAGTACGTACAGTACCCAGTAGTTCCAGCCGGAGGAAAAACCTGCGAAACCGCCCCAATATTTATAAGCAAAGTGGCTGAAGGAGCCTGCAACTGGCTCTTCAACCACCATTTCACCCAACTGACGCATTATCAAAAAGGCAATAAAGCCGGCGATAGCGTAACCCAGAATAATACCCGGCCCTGCAGACTGAATAACGGATGCGCTCCCGAGGAATAACCCGGTGCCTATCGCGCCACCCAGCGCGATAAGCTGTATATGGCGGTTTTTAAGGCCGCGCTTTAGCTGATCGCCATGCTGTTGACTTTCCATCATGAAACCTCGTGTGTGGTTTTACTCTTTATATTCGAGTACCTATTTTTTGAACCACGCAGTGACGCGTGTGTAAGTTTGCAATTCCGTTTGTTGTATTGTTTTGTTTACGGCAGTGGTAGGTAAAATGTTGCCTAAATACTTTTGTCCTGGACAGAATAATGTTATGCGGACGCGAATGCACCTGCTTTATGAAGGGGGGATGACGAGTTGAATAAAAAGAAACCATTTGTAAACACAGGATTATCTACCACAAAATTTCCGATATGAATTTTTATTCGAAAATTGTGCTTACAAAATCGATAAATTGAGAGTTGAATCGGTTCAGATAAGATATTTTTTCGTTTCAATTACGTTAAAACTACTCCGTGATGGGTAAATTTAACATTTGTGCATAGTTACATGTTTGAAACGTTATTTCTGTAATGTTGTTAAAATGTGCCCGCTTTACTGATTTCAATCAAAACCTGTATGGACAGAAGGTGAATACTTTGTTACTTTAGCGTCAAGAACATGAAATTGGTAAGACCAATTGACTTCGGGCAAATGGCTTAAGACAGGAAATCATGGCCTACAGCAAAATCCGCCAACCAAAACTCTCCGATGTGATTGAGCAGCAGCTGGAGTTTTTAATTCTTGAGGGGACACTTCGCCCCGGAGAAAAACTCCCACCGGAACGCGAGCTGGCAAAACAGTTCGACGTATCCCGCCCCTCTTTACGCGAGGCGATCCAACGCCTTGAAGCGAAGGGTTTGCTGCTTCGTCGTCAGGGCGGTGGCACTTTTGTGCAGAGTAGCCTGTGGCAGAGCTTTAGCGACCCACTGGTCGAACTGCTCTCCGACCATCCTGAATCCCAGTTTGACCTGCTTGAGACGCGTCATGCGCTGGAAGGTATTGCTGCATATTACGCAGCACTGCGCAGCACGGATGAAGATAAAACGCGTATCCGTGAACTCCACCATGCAATCGAGCTTGCTCAACAGTCCGGCGATCTTGACGGCGAGTCTGATGCGGTTCTCCAGTATCAAATTGCTGTCACTGAGGCGGCACACAATGTAGTGCTCCTCCATTTGCTAAGGTGTATGGAGCCCATGTTGGCCCAGAACGTCCGCCAAAACTTTGAATTGCTGTATGCGCGTCGGGAAATGCTGCCACTGGTTAGCAGTCACCGCACCCGTATTTTTGAGGCAATTATTGCCGGTAAGCCAGAAGAGGCACGCGAAGCGTCCCACCGTCATCTGGCGTTTATCGAAGAAATTTTGCTGGACAGAAGTCGTGAGGAAAGCCGTCGTGAACGCGCCTTACGCCGTCTGGAGCAACGAAAGAATTAGTGATTTTTCTGGCAGAAAGTTAACCAGAAGATGTTGTAAATCATGCGCCAATTAAAGTGCGCGGCAACTAAACGCAGAACCTGTCTTATTGTGCTCTTGCGAGCAAGAACACAATGGGACAGGTTCCAGATAACTCAACGTACTAGATAGATAAGGAATACCCCCATGTCAGAACGTTTCCCAAATGACGTGGATCCGATCGAAACTCGCGACTGGCTACAGGCGATCGAATCGGTCATCCGTGAAGAAGGTGTTGAGCGTGCTCAGTATCTGATCGACCAACTGCTTTCAGAAGCCCGCAAAGGCGGCGTGAAAGTAGCGGCAGGTGCAGGGGCCAGCAATTATATAAACACTATTGCCGTTGAAGATGAACCGGAATACCCGGGCAATCTGGAGCTGGAGCGTCGTATTCGTTCTGCTATCCGCTGGAACGCCATCATGACCGTACTGCGTGCGTCTAAAAAGGACCTCGAGCTGGGTGGCCACATGGCATCCTTCCAGTCCTCCGCAACGGTATATGATGTTTGCTTCAACCATTTCTTCCGTGCACGCAACGAGCAGGATGGCGGCGACCTGATTTACTTCCAGGGCCACATCTCTCCGGGCATCTATGCACGCGCATTCCTGGAAGGTCGTCTGACTGAAGAGCAGATGAACAACTTCCGTCAGGAAGTTCATGGCAAAGGCCTGTCTTCCTACCCGCACCCGAAACTGATGCCAGAATTCTGGCAGTTCCCGACCGTTTCTATGGGTCTGGGTCCAATCGGTGCTATCTACCAGGCTAAATTCCTGAAGTATCTGGAACACCGTGGTCTGAAAGATACCTCTAAACAAACCGTTTACGCCTTCCTGGGCGACGGCGAGATGGATGAGCCAGAATCTAAAGGTGCGATCACCATCGCGACCCGTGAAAAACTGGACAACCTGGTCTTTGTTATCAACTGTAACCTGCAGCGTCTTGACGGCCCGGTCACCGGTAACGGCAAGATTGTTAACGAACTGGAAGGCATCTTCGCGGGCGCTGGCTGGAACGTGATCAAAGTCATGTGGGGCGGTCGTTGGGATGAGCTGCTGCGTAAAGACACCAGCGGTAAACTGATCCAGCTGATGAACGAAACCGTTGATGGCGACTACCAGACCTTCAAATCCAAAGATGGCGCTTACGTTCGTGAGCACTTCTTCGGTAAATACCCGGAAACCGCAGCACTGGTTGCTGACTGGACTGACGAGCAGATTTGGGCTCTGAACCGTGGTGGTCACGATCCGAAGAAAGTCTACGCAGCACTGAAAAAAGCGCAGGAAACCAAAGGCAAAGCAACTGTAATCCTCGCCCATACCATCAAAGGTTACGGCATGGGTGACACCGCTGAAGGTAAAAACATCGCGCACCAGGTTAAGAAAATGAACATGGACGGCGTGCGTTACATCCGCGACCGTTTCAACGTTCCTGTAACCGATGAGCAGGTTGAAAACCTGTCTTACATTACCTTCCCGGAAGGTTCTGAAGAGCATACCTATCTGCACGCTCAGCGTCAGAAACTGCACGGTTACCTGCCGGCTCGTCAGCCGAACTTCACCGAGAAACTGGAGCTGCCGGCTCTGGAAGACTTCGGTGCGCTGCTGGAAGAGCAGAACAAAGAAATCTCCACCACTATCGCTTTCGTTCGTGCCCTGAACGTGATGCTGAAGAACAAGTCGATCAAAGATCGTCTGGTGCCGATCATCGCCGACGAAGCACGTACTTTCGGTATGGAAGGTCTGTTCCGCCAGATCGGTATCTACAGCCCGAACGGCCAGCAGTACACTCCGCAGGACCGTGAGCAGGTTGCTTACTACAAAGAAGACGAGAAAGGTCAGATCCTGCAGGAAGGTATCAACGAACTGGGTGCTGGCGCGTCCTGGTTGGCTGCTGCGACCTCTTACAGCACCAACGATCTGCCGATGATCCCGTTCTACATTTACTACTCCATGTTCGGGTTCCAGCGTATCGGCGACCTGTGCTGGCAGGCGGGCGATCAGCAGGCGCGCGGCTTCCTGATCGGTGGTACTTCCGGTCGTACAACGCTGAACGGTGAAGGTCTACAGCACGAAGATGGTCACAGCCATATTCAGTCTCTGACTATCCCGAACTGTATCTCTTACGATCCGTCTTACGCGTACGAAGTTGCAGTCATCATGCATGATGGTCTGGAGCGCATGTACGGCGAGAAACAAGAGAACGTTTACTACTACATCACCACGCTGAACGAAAACTACCACATGCCGGCAATGCCAGCAGGTGCCGAGGAAGGTATCCGTAAAGGTATCTACAAACTCGAAACCCTCGAAGGTAGCAAAGGTAAAGTTCAGCTGCTGGGCTCCGGTTCTATTCTGCGTCACGTACGTGAAGCCGCGCAGATCCTGGCGAACGACTACGGCGTAGGTTCTGACGTGTATAGCGTCACGTCCTTCACTGAACTGGCGCGTGATGGCCAGGATTGTGAGCGCTGGAACATGCTGCATCCGCTGGAAACCCCACGCGTTCCGTACATTGCTCAGGTGATGAACGACGCGCCGGCTGTAGCATCTACTGACTATATGAAACTGTTTGCCGAACAGGTTCGTACTTACGTACCGGCTGATGATTACCGTGTACTGGGTACTGACGGCTTCGGTCGCTCTGACAGCCGTGAAAACCTGCGTCACCACTTCGAAGTTGACGCTTCTTATGTGGTTGTAGCGGCACTGGGCGAACTGGCTAAACGTGGCGAAATCGATAAGAAAGTGGTTGCTGACGCTATCACTAAATTCAATATCGATGCAGATAAAGTTAACCCGCGTCTGGCGTAAGAGGTAAAAGAATAATGGCTATCGAAATCAATGTACCGGACATCGGGGCTGATGAAGTTGAAATCACCGAGATCCTGGTCAAAGTGGGCGACAAAGTTGAAGCTGAACAGTCGCTGATCACCGTAGAAGGCGACAAAGCCTCTATGGAAGTTCCGTCCCCTCAGGCGGGTATCGTTAAAGAGATTAAAGTCTCTGTTGGCGATAAAACTGAGACCGGCAAACTGATCATGATTTTCGATTCCGCCGACGGTGCAGCAGCAGCTGCACCTGCTCCGGCAGAAGAGAAGAAAGAAGCCGCTCCTGCAGCTGCTCCTGCTGCTGCGGCAGCGAAAGATGTACACGTACCGGACATCGGCGGTGACGAAGTTGAAGTCACTGAGATCATGGTCAAAGTGGGCGACACCGTTGCGGCTGAACAGTCTCTGATTACTGTAGAAGGCGACAAAGCCTCTATGGAAGTCCCGGCACCGTTCGCGGGCACCGTGAAAGAGATCAAAATCAGCACTGGCGACAAAGTGTCTACCGGCTCCCTGATCATGGTCTTTGAAGTAGCAGGCAGCGCGCCTGCAGCTGCTCCGGCTCAGGCTGCTGCACCAGCCGCAGCGGCGGCTCCGGCTGCCACGGGTTCTAAAGAAGTTAATGTACCGGACATCGGCGGTGACGAAGTTGAAGTGACCGAAGTGATGGTGAAAGTGGGCGATAAAATTGCCGCTGAGCAGTCACTGATCACCGTTGAAGGTGACAAAGCGTCTATGGAAGTGCCGGCTCCGTTCGCGGGTACCGTTAAAGAAATCAAAATCAGTACTGGCGACAAAGTGAAAACCGGTTCTCTGATTATGATCTTCGAAGTAGAAGGCGCAGCACCAACTGCCGCTCCGGCACAAGCCGCGGCCCCGGCTCCGACCGCAGCACCTGCACAGGCTGCTGCACCTGCTCCGGCGGCGAAAGCTGAAGGTAAATCTGACTTCGCAGAAAACGATGCTTACGTCCACGCGACTCCGCTGATTCGTCGCCTGGCGCGCGAATTTGGTGTGAACCTGGCGAAAGTGAAAGGGACGGGCCGTAAAGGTCGTATCCTGCGCGAAGACGTTCAGGCTTACGTGAAAGATGCGGTTAAACGCGCTGAATCTGCACCGGCAGCTGCGGCTGGCGGCGGTATTCCGGGCATGCTGCCTTGGCCGAAAGTGGACTTCAGCAAGTTTGGTGAAATCGAGGAAGTGGAACTGGGCCGTATCCAGAAAATCTCTGGTGCTAACCTGAGCCGTAACTGGGTGATGATCCCGCATGTTACTCACTTCGACAAAACCGATATCACTGACCTGGAAGCGTTCCGTAAACAGCAGAATGCCGAAGCTGAGAAACGTAAACTGGACGTGAAATTCACCCCGGTTGTCTTCATCATGAAAGCCGTTGCCGCTGCTCTTGAGCAGATGCCACGCTTTAACAGCTCCCTGTCCGAAGATGGCCAGAAGCTGACGCTGAAGAAATACATCAACATCGGTGTTGCGGTTGATACCCCGAATGGTCTGGTCGTTCCGGTCTTTAAAGACGTGAACAAGAAGAGCATTACCGAGCTGTCTCGTGAACTGACTACGATCTCCAAGAAAGCGCGTGATGGTAAGCTGACTGCTGGCGAAATGCAGGGCGGTTGCTTCACTATCTCCAGCATCGGCGGCCTGGGTACTACCCATTTCGCACCGATTGTGAACGCGCCTGAAGTGGCTATTCTCGGCGTGTCCAAGTCTGCTATTGAACCGGTGTGGAACGGTAAAGAGTTTACTCCGCGTCTGATGATGCCGATTTCACTCTCCTTCGACCACCGCGTGATTGACGGTGCTGATGGTGCTCGCTTTATCACCATCATCAACAACACGCTGTCTGACATTCGCCGTCTGGTGATGTAAGCGAAAAAGCCGGCCCGACGGCCGGCTTTTTTCTGGTAATCTCATGAAGTCAGTGAGGTTATTGTGCGAAAGACAAATCGGTTGCCGTTTGTTGTTTCAAAATTGTTAACAATTTTGTAAAATACTGGCGGATAGAACGACCCGGTGGACGACGGGTATAAATTAAGAGGTCATGATGAGCACTGAAATCAAAACTCAGGTCGTGGTACTTGGGGCAGGCCCTGCAGGTTACTCTGCTGCCTTCCGTTGCGCAGATTTAGGTCTGGAGACCGTCATCGTAGAACGTTACAGCACCCTCGGTGGTGTTTGTCTGAACGTCGGCTGTATCCCTTCTAAAGCACTGTTGCACGTAGCAAAAGTTATCGAAGAAGCCAAAGCACTGGCAGAGCACGGTATTGTTTTCGGCGAGCCGAAAACCGATATCGACAAGATTCGTACCTGGAAAGAAAAAGTTATCACCCAACTGACTGGCGGGCTGGCTGGTATGGCCAAAGGCCGTAAAGTGAAAGTGGTAAACGGTCTGGGTAAATTTACCGGGGCGAACACCCTGGAAGTTGAAGGCGAAAACGGCAAAACCGTGATCAACTTCGACAACGCGATCATCGCGGCGGGTTCCCGTCCGATCGAACTGCCGTTTATTCCGCATGAAGATCCGCGCGTGTGGGATTCCACCGACGCGCTGGAGCTGAAAACCGTACCAAAACGCCTGCTGGTTATGGGTGGCGGTATCATCGGTCTGGAAATGGGTACTGTGTACCATGCGCTGGGTTCAGAGATCGACGTGGTTGAAATGTTTGACCAGGTTATCCCGGCTGCCGATAAAGACGTGGTTAAAGTCTTCACCAAACGTATCAGCAAGAAATTCAACCTGATGCTGGAAACCAAAGTGACTGCCGTTGAAGCAAAAGCAGACGGTATTTACGTTTCCATGGAAGGCAAAAAAGCGCCGGCAGAAGCACAGCGTTATGACGCCGTGCTGGTGGCTATCGGTCGTGTGCCGAACGGTAAGAACCTCGACGCTGGTAAAGCTGGCGTGGAAGTTGATGACCGTGGCTTCATCCGTGTTGACAAACAACTGCGTACCAACGTACCGCACATCTTTGCAATCGGCGATATCGTCGGTCAGCCGATGCTGGCGCACAAAGGTGTTCACGAAGGTCACGTTGCTGCTGAAGTTATCGCCGGTAAGAAACACTACTTCGATCCGAAAGTTATCCCATCCATTGCGTACACTGAACCAGAAGTTGCATGGGTTGGCCTGACTGAGAAAGAAGCGAAAGAAAAAGGCATCAGCTATGAAACCGCCACCTTCCCGTGGGCTGCTTCTGGCCGTGCTATCGCTTCCGACTGCGCAGACGGTATGACCAAACTGATTTTCGACAAAGAATCTCACCGTGTTATCGGTGGCGCGATTGTCGGCACCAACGGCGGCGAGCTGCTGGGTGAAATCGGTCTGGCGATCGAAATGGGCTGTGATGCTGAAGATATCGCGCTGACCATCCACGCGCACCCGACTCTGCACGAGTCTGTGGGCCTGGCGGCAGAAGTGTTCGAAGGTAGCATTACCGACCTGCCGAACCCGAAAGCGAAGAAAAAATAATCTTCCCACTTTTGTGAAAACGCCTCTTCGGAGGCGTTTTTTTTGCCTGAAGCATAACAGCAACTAATCTGACGCTTTAGATCCGTATAGCCAAAGTGCTGGAGACTCAGGGCGCTACAGGTTGCCAGGATTTATCAGGGCTGTATTCGGTCATTGCCTGCGCTTTCTGCTGGGATGTTGCGCCAAGATTGGCCTGATAAACCGTATCATCCCCACTAATAATAAAGCTCATTACACCGGTATGGCTGTAACTGATGGGCCAGGCAATCATCGCAAAACCACTGGCTTTGTCGGGAAGTATGCGGAAATGATAACCGTGATAACCCGTACCTGGTTCCTGTGGACTGAAGGCGGGTCCCAGAGGGCTGGGTGCTTCACCGGGGGCTACCGGCCAATAAAGACCGTCCTTTTTGCCATCTGAGCTGACAATTTTCTTGGCATATTTCTGGTTCATCGCAAAATAGCTTTGCTGCGCATCAACATACGCGTGAAGTGCTTCAATCGCGGCAAGCTCGTTGCGACCGATCTCGCGGGTCTGGATCTCTTCGGCAGCTTCCTGCATATCAAATTGCCATCCATCGGCAGTTTTGATCACCGGGATTGGGAGCTGCCAGTCACTGTCTCCGACGATCAGATGTGCCATATCACCGTTGATGACGGTGTCATGTTTCACTTTCCAGTCGCGCAGGAAGCGATCAACGGCATCAGGATCCACACCTTCCGGCGGCAGAAAGTCGCGCCAGTTCTCCCCAAGCAGGTTGCTCATGGCTCCTTCATTTTGCTCGCTGATGGCATTCACCAGAGCATCGGTTGCCTGAGCTGGTGTGCTGAATTGTTGTTGCGCCATCGCGACGGACGAAACCATGAACAGCACTATCCCACTGAGTAATTGTATTTTCATGTCGGCTCCCTTAACGATGACGGAATTCACGGTGTTCAGTACGCCCGGCTGGTGCCTGGCGCGATGCCTGGTTGCGGGATATTTGCCGGCTCTGGGCGCCTCGCTGTTGCTGTGCCTGCCAACTTCCTGAACGGCTATCATTGCCGCTTAACGCATTGGCGCGTGGCTGGCTGGTTCGTTGTTGCATATTTCGCTGTTGATGACCGCGTTGTTGCGCCGTTTGCGAAACCCGTTTTTCCTGTCTCTGCGGTGTTGCCTGGCGGTTCTCTCGCTGTTGTGAGGATGTCCGCTTCGCGGTTTGCGGTTTTGTGTCGTAACCACGATAGTTATTACGCTGGGAAATCTGCTTCAACTGTTGGTTTGAAGCCAGGCGCTGTGCATCTTTAGTCCCCGGACGCGTTGTTTGAGGGAATGTTTTCCCCGTCGATTTCTCCATTTGGGACATGGCCGCCTGACGCTGGCTATCACGGTTGACTGGTTTTTGCTGTGTAGCACTGAGCCCGGTCGCTGAGTTGGTGGAGTGGAAACGGTTATTGAGCTGGTTATTAGGGTACGGTACACCTTCACGATAGGCCGGATTATGCTGCCAGGTGCGGTTGGCATCAGTCAGACGCTGCCCACTGATTTTATTGAAGTTATCAACGTTGATATTGATGTTGTTATCACCGTTGCGGTTATAACTGCCATGGTGGTTGTAATCATTATCGTGGTGGTGATCCCAGTCGTCGTCATCATCATCCCAGTCGATGTTGCTGAAGATTGCATAGGTTGTCGCCACACCGAGGCTGAAGCCCAGACCGTTAACAAAGCTGTTGCCAAATTGCTCGCCGGGTGATGGCGGTAAATAGGTCGGCGGATAGGCGGTGTTTGGCCAGGTCCCGTAAACTGTGTTTGGGTTATAGGTGGGGACGTAAACCACCTGTGGGTCGGCAGACTCAATCTTGATAACCGTCGGGCTGGTCGTGGTAGTCGTGGTAGTCGTGGTACTTATTGTCGACTCGCTGCTGGTGGTTTTAGCGGGTGCCGGTTTTGTCACGGTGGTGACAGTCTGCTGCGGCGTTGATTGTAATGCACCAGTTTGCTGCGCCAGTAAGCGCAGGCGTTGAACAGAATCCATGACGTCTTTTGGTTGCGCGAGGAAAGCATCGCCCAGATTTTGTACCCACGGCGGATTTTCTCCCAGCAGCGACATCAACTGAGGAAACGCGACCAGCGATTTCACGCTAGGATCCCACGGTTGTCCGGCTACGGCCTGAATAGCGGCATCACCCTGCATTTTGGGATTGTCTTTCGACCATTGCGCAGCCTGAATAACGTTGGCCGGGTAGGTTGAGGCCATCAATATTTGCGACAACAACGCATCGGGATAGAGCGCAATTGGCGCAACCCACTGATCGATTTGCGCGGCGGAGTATGTTGGCGTTACGGTCGGTGCAGGTTGATCGGCTGGTGCGGCTGCGGGGGCCGCTGCGGCAGGGGCTTGCTCGACAGGCGCAGGAGCTGCAGGTTCCGTTGTGCGACTTTTGACGAGCATTACGCCTGAGGCGGCAAACAGCCCGGCACTGCACAAAAGGACGAGCAGGTGTGGCTTAATGGGCAACTTCATAAAATGACTCCAACGAGACAAGCGTTGTGCCGTGAGGCGTTCTTGTTGCCGCGAGTATCAATCACCCGTGTTTTACAGTTTTGACTTTTATTGGGAAACCGCCCGTAGTGTCCGGATAAAGAGTGTGAACATTTATTACACAATTATATCTGATGGTTGAAAAGCCGCTGTAATATTCGGAAGGTCACTCTTGCAAGTTACGGCTGCACAGCGTTTTTTGTGCTCGAATTTTGCCCTTTCTTTCCGCTATACCATTCTTAACGATTCAGCCAATTTTTTATGTTACTTTTTTGTAAACAGATTAACACTTAATGAAAATCCTGTTATTGTGCCCTATGCGGTACCGGGCATTTACCCTACAAACTGCTGTCTCACAGGAGCGTGAAGAGAATCGCCTACCGCATATGACAATGAGAGCGAGGAGATACCGTCGTGCTAGAAGAATACCGTAAGCACGTAGCTGAGCGTGCCGCCCTTGGGATTGTGCCAAAACCTTTAGATGCAACCCAAATGGCCGCACTTGTCGAGCTGCTGAAGACCCCGCCTGTGGGCGAAGAAGAATTCCTGTTAGACCTGTTGATCAACCGCGTTCCTCCTGGCGTAGATGAAGCCGCTTATGTAAAAGCCGGTTTTCTTGCCGCTGTCGCGAAAGGCGACACAACCTCCCCGCTGGTGACACCAGAAAAAGCCATTGAACTGCTGGGTACTATGCAGGGTGGTTACAACATTCATCCGCTGATTGATGCTCTGGATGATGCAAAACTGGCGCCGATTGCCGCCAAAGCCCTCTCTTCAACACTGCTGATGTTCGATAATTTCTATGATGTAGAAGAGAAAGCCAAAGCAGGCAACGAATATGCAAGGCAGGTGATGCAATCCTGGGCTGATGCAGAATGGTTCCTGAATCGGCCTGCACTGGCTGAGAAAATCACCGTTACCGTGTTTAAAGTGACGGGGGAAACCAACACCGATGACCTGTCCCCGGCGCCGGATGCCTGGTCTCGTCCGGATATCCCTCTGCACGCTCTGGCAATGCTGAAAAACGCCCGTGAAGGTATCGAGCCGGATCAGCCGGGCAGCGTTGGCCCGATCAAACAGATCGAAGAGTTGCAGAAAAAAGGTTACCCGCTGGCTTACGTAGGTGATGTTGTCGGCACCGGTTCTTCACGTAAATCTGCAACCAACTCCGTGTTGTGGTTCATGGGCGATGATATTCCTCATGTCCCGAACAAGCGCGGCGGCGGTTTGTGTCTCGGCGGCAAAATTGCGCCCATCTTCTTCAATACCATGGAAGATGCGGGCGCACTGCCAATCGAAGTCGATGTGTCTAACCTGAACATGGGCGATGTGATTGACGTTTACCCGTTCAAAGGTGAAGTGCGTAACCACGCAACAGGTGAACTGCTGGCAAGCTTTGAGCTGAAAACTGAAGTACTGATCGACGAAGTGCGTGCCGGTGGCCGTATTCCGTTGATTATCGGCCGTGGCCTGACAACCAAAGCGCGTGAGGCGCTTGGTCTGCCGCACAGCGACGTATTCCGTCAGGCGAAAGATGTGGCTGAAAGCAGCCGTGGCTTCTCTCTGGCGCAGAAAATGGTTGGTCGCGCTTGTGGCGTGAAAGGTGTCCGTCCGGGCGCGTACTGCGAACCGAAGATGACCTCCGTAGGTTCTCAGGATACCACCGGCCCAATGACCCGTGATGAACTGAAAGATCTGGCGTGTCTGGGCTTTTCTTCAGATCTGGTTATGCAGTCGTTCTGTCATACCGCGGCGTATCCGAAGCCGGTAGACGTGACCACGCACCATACACTGCCTGACTTCATCATGAACCGTGGCGGCGTATCGCTTCGTCCGGGCGATGGTGTTATCCACTCCTGGCTGAACCGCATGCTGCTGCCGGATACCGTGGGTACTGGTGGTGACTCTCATACCCGTTTCCCGATCGGGATCTCCTTCCCGGCAGGCTCTGGCCTGGTAGCGTTTGCTGCTGCGACTGGTGTAATGCCACTGGATATGCCGGAATCCGTTCTGGTGCGTTTCAAAGGCAAAATGCAGCCGGGTATCACCCTGCGCGACCTGGTTCACGCCATTCCGCTGTACGCGATCAAACAGGGTCTGCTGACCGTTGAGAAGAAAGGTAAGAAAAACATCTTCTCTGGTCGCATTCTGGAAATCGAAGGTCTGCCGGATCTGAAAGTTGAACAGGCGTTTGAGCTGACCGATGCCTCTGCTGAGCGTTCCGCTGCGGGCTGTACCATCAAGCTGAACAAAGAGCCGATCATTGAATACCTCAGCTCTAACATCGTTCTGCTGAAGTGGATGATCGCAGAAGGTTACGGCGATCGCCGTACGCTGGAGCGTCGTATTCAGGGTATGGAAAAATGGCTGGCCGATCCGCAACTGCTGGAAGGCGATGCTGACGCCGAATATGCGGCAGTGATCGATATCGATCTGGCTGATATCAAAGAGCCAATCCTGTGCGCGCCGAACGATCCGGACGATGCGCGTCTGCTGTCTGACGTGCAGGGCGAGAAGATCGACGAAGTGTTCATCGGTTCCTGCATGACTAACATCGGTCACTTCCGTGCGGCAGGTAAACTGCTGGATGCGCATAAAGGCCAACTGCCGACGCGCCTGTGGGTGGCTCCGCCAACCCGTATGGATGCCGCGCAATTGACTGAAGAAGGCTACTACAGCGTCTTTGGTAAGAGCGGGGCGCGTATCGAGATCCCTGGCTGTTCACTGTGCATGGGTAACCAGGCGCGTGTGGCTGATGGCGCGACGGTAGTTTCTACCTCTACCCGTAACTTCCCGAACCGTCTGGGTACTGGTGCTAACGTCTTCCTGGCTTCTGCTGAGCTGGCGGCTGTTGCGGCGCTTATTGGTAAACTGCCAACGCCGGAAGAGTACCAGAACTATGTGGCACAGGTGGATAAAACGGCCGTGGATACTTACCGTTATCTGAACTTTGACCAACTTTCTCAGTACACCGAGAAAGCGGATAGCGTGATTTTCCAGACGGCGGTGTAACGCCATAAGTTGCTGCACCTGATTTTTGTGCACAAACTCACCAATGCCCGGTAAACCTTGCGTTATCGGGCATTTTTATTTCCAATCCTTATGCCTGCTCTGCTTTTTTTCTTTCGTTGTGCTGCGATAATTACAGCATAGGCGCAATGCGGTATTGGCGCATTGCCGGGAGTAGAGGAACACATTATGGATTACGAATTTCTGCGCGATATTACCGGAGTGGTAAAAGTGCGTATGTCCATGGGTCACGAAGTTGTGGGGCACTGGTTTAATGAAGAAGTGAAAGAGAACCTGGCCTTACTTGATGAAGTGGAACAGGCGGCACGTGCGGTAAAAGGCAGTGAACGTTCCTGGCAACGGGCAGGGCATGAATACACGCTCTGGCTGGATGGCGAAGAGGTGATGGTGCGCGCCAACCAACTGGAGTTCACGGGCGACGAAATGGAAGAAGGGATGAATTACTACGACGAAGAGAGCTTTTCGCTGTGTGGCGTAGAGGATTTTCTTCAGGTCGTGGCGGCATATCGCGAATTTGTACAGCAGGGGAAATGATTAACGCCAGATGAGTCTTTACCTGCCGGATAAGGCACTTGTGCCGCCATCCGGCTTCACATTATTTAACGTAGGCCAACAGGCTCAGGGAATCTCGTGCCAGCGCTTTGCATTTTTTTGCGACCGGAATACCAATACCGCTCAAATCGCGATAACTGTCTTCACCGAGTGATTTCATATCGAAGGTGTCGTAATTACTGAGGTCCCACTGGTTCTGTTGGGCAAAAAAGACCAGTGCGCGTCGGATCTGCCCGTTGGGCAAATTCTGGTATCCACAGTCATTTTTCAGAAAAACAAAAACTGCCGTTAAATCGGCCATATCTTCGGCTTCGGACTCGCTAAGCGCGTAGCTGTTTGCGCATACGGCCATCAGGCTGCCGAACAACACTGTTCTGAAAAACGTCTTCATTGCTTCTACCACTGCATCACGGAAATTAAACGTTAGCATACTGTGAGCGAAGCGACGACCTTTATTATCAGCCGTTCACTTGACCTTCCCGTAAGGGGAGGGCTTATGCTTAAAAGATAGCCTGCTTAAGCTGCTGAATATAAGGAAGTGATTATGCAACGTCGTGACTTTTTAAAGTACTCCGTGGCGCTGGGCGTCGCGTCAGCGTTACCTCTCTGGAGTCGTACTGTTTTTGCGGCCGACCGTCCCGTGTTGCCTGTTCCAGACCTGTTAACGGCGGATGCCTCTAATCGTATGCAACTGATCGTTAAGGCCGGGCAATCGACCTTCGGCGGTAAAACCGCTACAACCTGGGGATATAACGGTAATTTACTTGGACCTGCGGTGAAACTGCATAAAGGCAAGTCGGTGACCGTTGATATCTATAATCAGTTGGCTGAAGAGACCACATTACACTGGCACGGACTGGAGATACCTGGCGAAGTCGACGGTGGCCCGCAAGGGATTATTCCGGCGGGCGGAAAACGTTCCGTAACCTTCATCCCCGATCAACGGGCAGCAACCTGCTGGTTCCACCCGCACCAACACGGGAAAACGGGCCGTCAGGTGGCGATGGGGCTGGCTGGACTGGTGCTGATTGAAGACGATGACATCCGCAAACTGATGTTGCCGAAGCAGTGGGGAATTGATGATGTTCCGGTGATTATTCAGGACAAACAATTTTCTGCCGACGGACAAGTTAACTATCAACTGGATATGATGACAGCCGCCGTGGGTTGGTTTGGTGATACGCTGCTGACCAATGGTGCAATTTATCCGCAGCATTCCGCGCCGCGTGGGTGGTTACGTCTGCGTTTGCTAAACGGTTGTAACGCTCGCTCGCTTAACGTGGCTGCCAGCGATAATCGCCCTCTGTATGTTATTGCCAGCGATGGTGGACTGTTGGCTGAGCCGGTTAAAGTTACTGAACTTCCTATGCTGATGGGCGAACGCTTTGAAGTGCTGGTGGATATTAGCGACGGTAAAGCCTTCGATCTGCTGACCTTACCCGTGACTCAAATGGGGATGGCTATAGCGCCATTTGATAAGCCGCATCCTGTGATGCGCATTCAGCCGCTCCTTATTACTGCTTCCGGTACGCTGCCGGATACGCTGACGACAATGCCATCACTGCCTTCGCTTGATGGCCTGACTGTGCGCAAACTGCAACTATCAATGGATCCGATGCTCGACATGATGGGAATGCAAATGCTGATGCAGAAGTATGGCGAACAGGCCATGACGGGAATGGGGCATGGGCAGATGATGGGGCATATGGATAACGACGGTATGAACCACGGTAATATGAACCACGGTAATATGGGTAATATGAAACATGGCGGGAAGTTTGATTTCCATAATGCCAACCGGATCAATGGCCAGGCATTTGATATGAATAAACCCATGTTTGCGGCAACGAAAGGTCAGCATGAACGCTGGGTGATTTCCGGGCAAGGGGACATGATGCTGCATCCGTTCCACATTCACGGTACTCAGTTCCGCATTTTGTCCGAGAACGGTAAAGCGCCAGCCGCGCATCGCGCAGGCTGGAAGGACACAGTACGTGTCGAAGGTGGTGTCAGCGAGGTACTGGTGAAGTTTGACCACGACGCGCCAAAAGAACATGCCTACATGGCGCACTGCCATCTGCTGGAGCATGAAGATACTGGTATGATGCTCGGCTTTACTGTGTAACGGCTTCATTGCCGGATGGAATTACCGTCCGGCGATTAACATACCGACAATCCTGCTAACTATCAGAGGAACGCGGCTTCTTTACTGGTATACTTCACCCACTGAATTGTTTGTATGCTGTCGCAAGTTTTGTGGTTAGTGCGAGCCACCGTCTGTCAGTCGGTGTATCAACATAAGCGCTTTCTTTCGATTTGCATGATGTGTTAACTGATAAAAATCAGTGAGTTATATTTTTTATGAAACATACTGTAGAAGTCATGATCCCGGAAGCGGAGATCAAAGCGCGTATTGCTGAACTCGGGCGTCAGATTAACGAACGCTACAAGGACAGCGGCAGTGACATGGTGCTGGTCGGGCTGTTACGTGGCTCGTTTATGTTTATGGCAGATCTGTGCCGTGAAGTGCATGTCTCCCACGAAGTCGATTTCATGACCGCCTCCAGCTACGGCAGCGGCATGTCAACCACGCGTGATGTTAAAATCCTGAAAGACCTGGATGAAGATATTCGTGGTAAGGATGTGCTGATTGTCGAAGACATTATCGACTCCGGCAACACGCTGTCAAAAGTGCGTGAAATCCTTAGTCTGCGCGAGCCGAAATCGCTGGCGATCTGTACGCTGTTGGACAAACCTTCCCGTCGAGAAGTGAATGTCCCGGTTGAGTTTATCGGATTCTCTATCCCGGATGAGTTCGTTGTCGGCTACGGCATTGACTATGCCCAGCGTTATCGCCACCTGCCATATGTTGGCAAAGTCGTGCTGCTGGACGAGTAATTCTGTGCGAGCGCCTGATGGCGCTCTGCTTATCCGGTCTACAGGTATGTACCTCGTAGGCCGGATAAGATGGAGTCGCCGCCCGGCAATACTGCGTTATTTATGATTTATGTGTTTTTTACTGAGGTTAGACAGACCTTGTCTGTAGCGTTGTTCCAGTGATTCACGACTGGTGGCCGTAACTTCCAGATCGCGAAGCAGACCATCATGAATACCGTAAGCCCATCCGTGAATGGTAACTTTCTGACCACGTTTCCAGGCGGACCGCATAATTGTTGAGTGGCCCAGGTTGTACACCTGTTCCATTACGTTCAGTTCGCACAGTGTATCAATACGGCGTTCCTGCGGCATCTCACCCAGCAGAGAGCTGTGTTTGAACCAGATATCGCGGATATGCAGCAACCAGTTATCAATCAGTCCCAGTTCCGTATTTTCAATGGCTGCCTGTACGCCACCGCATCCGTAATGACCACAAATAATAATATGTTCCACTTCCAGCACATCAACCGCATACTGAACGACAGAGAGACAGTTCAGATCGGTATGAATAACCAGATTGGCAACATTACGGTGGACAAATAATTCGCCCGGCTCAAGACCGGTTAAACGTTCCGCGGGAACGCGACTATCGGAGCATCCAATCCATAGAAAACGTGGATTCTGCGCATGCGTCAGCGTTTCAAAAAATCCGGGATCCTCTTCTACCAGCATCTTTGACCATAGTGCATTGTTGCTGATGAGTGTATCTATGTCTTTCATGGAGGTTTCGACCCGAAGCCAGATAAATGCGATGGGCTAATATAGGGTAACTCCAGGATTAATTAAACTATATATAAAATGTCAGAACGTAAGGTAAGCAAAAAACCATGACCATTGCTCTGGAACTTCAGCAACTTAAGAAAACCTATCCCGGTGGCGTTCAGGCGCTACGTGGCATAGATTTGCAAGTCGAAGCGGGTGATTTCTATGCGCTTTTAGGCCCCAATGGCGCAGGGAAGTCCACCACTATCGGGATTATCAGTTCCCTGGTGAATAAAAGCTCCGGACGGGTTAGCGTCTTCGGATACGATCTTGAAAAAGATACGGTTAACGCTAAACGACAGCTTGGGCTGGTACCGCAGGAATTTAACTTTAACCCGTTTGAAACGGTGCAGCAGATCGTGGTGAATCAGGCGGGGTATTACGGCGTTGAGCATAAAGAGGCTGTAAAGCGCAGTGAAATATATTTAAAGCAGCTCGACCTGTGGGAAAAGCGTAGTGAGCGAGCGCGTATGCTGTCTGGCGGTATGAAGCGCCGTCTGATGATTGCCCGTGCATTGATGCATGAACCAAAGCTGCTGATCCTCGATGAACCGACAGCAGGCGTTGATATTGAATTACGTCGCTCAATGTGGGGTTTTTTAAAGGATTTAAACGACAAGGGTACGACGATTATTCTGACAACACACTATCTCGAAGAAGCGGAAATGCTGTGCCGTAATATTGGCATTATTCAGCATGGCGAGCTGGTGGAAAATACCTCAATGAAAAGCCTGCTCTCCAAACTCAAGTCCGAGACCTTTATTCTCGATCTGGCGGCGAAAAGTCCGCTGCCCAAGCTGGAAGGATATCAATACCGTCTGGTTGATACCTCGACGCTGGAAGTCGAAGTGCTCAGAGAGCAAGGTGTTAACAGCGTATTTTCCCAACTGAGCGCGCAGGGGGTTCAGGTGTTGAGTATGCGTAACAAGGCAAACCGACTGGAAGAGTTGTTCGTTTCCCTGGTTCATGAAAAGCAAGGAGATCGCGCATGATGCAGCTTTACTGGGTCGCGCTGAAAAGTATCTGGGCGAAAGAGATCCACCGTTTTATGCGCATCTGGGTCCAGACTCTGGTCCCACCCGTTATCACCATGACGCTCTATTTTATTATCTTCGGTAATTTAATTGGTTCGCGTATCGGTGAAATGCACGGTTTTAGCTACATGCAATTTATTGTGCCGGGTCTGATTATGATGGCGGTTATCACTAACTCCTACGCCAACGTAGCGTCGTCATTCTTTAGTGCCAAATTTCAACGTAACATTGAAGAATTGCTGGTCGCACCGGTTCCGACGCACGTTATCATCACGGGGTTTGTCGGCGGCGGCGTGGCGCGCGGCCTGTGCGTAGGAATATTGGTTACGGCTATTTCACTGTTCTTCGTTCCGTTCCAGGTGCATTCATGGGTCTTTGTGGCGCTAACGCTGGTGCTGACGGCGGTTCTGTTTTCGTTGGCCGGGTTATTGAATGCCGTCTTTGCCAAAACCTTTGACGACATCAGCCTGATCCCAACTTTCGTACTGACGCCGTTGACCTACCTGGGGGGCGTTTTCTACTCGTTAACGTTGTTGCCGCCATTCTGGCAGGGGTTGTCGCATCTCAACCCGATTGTTTACATGATCAGTGGATTCCGCTACGGCTTCCTGGGCATCCATGATGTGCCGCTGGTCACGACATTCGGTGTACTGGTGGTGTTTATCGCGGCATTTTATTTGCTGTGCTGGTACCTGATTCAGCGTGGGCGCGGGTTACGTAGCTAATTATTTCTTCCTCTCCCATCACGGGAGAGGAAGACCTTTGATGTTTATCACCGTTAAGTTTTTATCACTCTGATAAACTACTTGCCTGCTAAGGAGGTGGGCAATGTTAGGTTGGGTCATTACCTGTCATGATGATAACGCACAGGATATGCTGCATCGTCTGGAAGAAAAGTACGGCCCTCTGGCGCAATGCCAGGTGGTCAGTTTTTGGCATGGTCTAAGTTCGAATATGTTAAGCCGGATGATGTGCGATGCTCTGCATGCTGCCGATTCTGGTGATGGCGTGATATTCCTGACAGATATTGCTGGCTCTGCGCCTTACCGCGTGGCCGCGTTGATGAGTCATAAGCATCCGGCCTGTGAAGTGATTTCCGGGATAAGCTATCCATTGCTGGAGCGAATGCTTTTGTCGCGAGAGTCGATGAGCAGTTCTGCGTTTCGTGATGAAATAGTCTCTCTTGGAGGCCCTGGCGTTACGAGTTTGTGGCATCAACAACAGAAAAATCCGCCTTTTGTTTTACTGCATGATTTGTATGAGTATTAATCATTGGTATTGATGATGCTTTTGCTACAATAGCTGAGGTTCTTCGCCTCGGTTAACTCATATGGCTACGCGCGTCCTGCTCATACTGTTGTTCCTGTTCTCTGGTTGTGCTGCTGCCGCTTTGCCTGCTCGTTATATGCAAACTACTGAAGATGCTGCCGTCTGGGCGCAGATTGGCAATAAAATGGTGACGGTAGGCCATATTCGCGCAGGTCAAATCCTCTCAGTCATCCCCACTGGCGAAGACTATTACGCATTTACATTTGGATTTGGCCGAGGGTTTATCGATAAAGGCCATCTGGATCGCGTACAGGGGCGGCAGAAGGTGGAAGATGGCCTGGGTGATCTCAATAAACCGCTGAGCAATCAGAACCTGGTTACCTGGAAAGCGACGCCTGTTTACAATGCCCCTGACGCCGGTAGCGCACCGTTTGGCGTGCTGGCGGACAATCTGCGATATCCCATAATTAACAGGCTGAAGGACAGGCTAAACCAGACGTGGTACCAAATTCGTATTGGTGACAGGCTGGCCTACGTTAGCGCGCTGGATGCGCAGCAAGACCACGGTATTCCGGTACTGACCTATCACCATATTCTGCGTGATGAAGAGAACACCCGTTTTCGTCATACCTCTACTACCACCTCCGTACGCGCTTTCAGCAACCAGATGACATGGCTGCGCGATATGGGTTACACCACGCTGACCCTGTATCAGTTGGAAGACTATGTGCGTAACCGCTCTAATTTGCCTGCGCGGGCGGTAGTGATTACCTTTGATGATGGTTTGAAGTCGGTGAGCCGTTATGCATATCCGGTACTGAAACAGTATGGAATGAAGGCGACGGCATTTATTATCTCATCACGTATTAAGCGCCATCCGCAGAAGTGGGATCCGAAATCGCTGCAGTTTATGAGTATTTCTGAACTGAATGAGATCAGGGATGTGTTCGACTTCCAGTCACATACCCATTTTTTACATCGTGTGGATGGTTATCACCGGCCGATCCTGCTTAGCCGCAGCTATCACAATATTCTTTTTGATTTTGCGCATTCTCGTCGGGCGCTGGCGCAATTTAACCCGCATGTTCTTTATCTATCTTATCCGTTTGGCGGTTATAACGTGACGGCCGTGAAGGCGGCGAATGATGCAGGGTTTCATATGGCTGTGACCACGGTGAAAGGAAAGGTAAAACCAGGAGATAACCCAATGCTGTTAAAACGGTTGTATATCTTAAGAACGGATTCGTTAGAGACCATGTCGCGGCTGGTCAGCAACCAGCCGCAGGGGTAGCCTTTATCAAGCTACCTGTACCGGGATGGCTTTCGCAGTACGTTTCATTTCATTGTCACCTTCAAAGTAGGCAACTTTTGGCCGCCAGGTACGCGCTTCTTCATCAGACATCGTGACGAAGCTGGCGATAATCACAATATCGCCAACCTCGGCACAGTGCGCGGCCGCACCGTTCACCGAGATGATTTTAGAACCGCGTTCAGCCGCAATGGCGTAGGTCGAGAAACGTTTACCATTAGTCACGTTCCAGATATCAATGGCTTCGTTTTCCAGGATGCCGGAAGCATCAAGGAAATCCTGGTCAATGGCGCAGGAGCCTTCGTAATGCAGGTCCGCCTGTGTGACTTTCACGCGGTGGAGCTTGCCTTGCAGCATGGTGCGAATCATAACGTCTACCTTTAACGCTTATCAGAAGCAAAGCAGGCGGTACCTGCTTTGAGTAATTTCTTAGGCAGTATTGCCCTATTTTTAACCCCTGTCTACTGGGCTAATGTTACACTCAGATTGTCGATCAAACGTGCCTGACCCAGCCATGCAGCGACCAGAATCACCGCGCGTTTGCTGCTGTCAGTCAGCTCGAGCAGCGTATCAGCATCGCGGATTTGAATGTCGTCGGCACGAAAACCTTTTTCATTCAGTTCTTGTTCAGCAATGGCAATTATCTCTTCCTGCTCACGTTCACCAGCCTGTAATTTTTCACCAATACTGCTCATCACTTTGAACAAGCCGGGCGCGATTTTTCGCTGCTCTGCGGTCAGATAGCCATTGCGTGAACTGAGGGCCAGACCGTCTTTAGCGCGAATAATGGGAACGCCGACGATCTCAATGTCATATCCCATGTCGGCAACCATTTTGCGGATCAGCGCCAGTTGCTGAAAATCCTTCTCGCCAAAACATGCGATATCCGGTTGGATCAGATTGAACAGTTTGCTGACGATGGTAGCAACACCACGGAAGTGACCAGGACGACTTGCGCCTTCCAGCATGGTGGAAAGCCCCGGAACTTCTACATAGGTTTGGCTATCTGTCCCTTGCGGGTAGATTTCTTGCGCTGCAGGAGCAAAGACAAAATCAACTTTGCGCTTGTTCAGCTTTTCGCAGTCTTCTTGCAGCGTACGCGGGTAGCGCACCAGATCGTCCGGACGGTCGAACTGCATTGGGTTGACGAAAATACTGACGATCACCACATCAGCCTGAGCTTTTGCTTCATCGACCAGCTTCATGTGACCGTCGTGCAGGTTTCCCATGGTAGGGACCAGAGCCACACGTTTACCTTCCTGACGCAGACGACGAATGTGCTGGCGTAACAGCGGCAGGGTTTCAATAATTAGCACAACAAGACTCCTTTAGTTGCCTGATGATCTGTAGGCCAGGAAAGCGCAACGCCTTATTTGGCCTACAAATTCCAAACTTTGCTTAATGGAAGCTATGTTCTTCACCCGGGTAGACGCCGGATTCAACCTCCGCAATATACTGCCGCACTGCGGCGCGCATGTCGCCTGCTTCATTGAGGAAATTTTTAGCAAATTTTGGAATATGGCCGCCTGTGATACCAAACGCGTCATGCATCACCAGGATCTGACCATCGGTGACATTGCCTGCGCCAATACCGATGACCGGAATGGACAGAGCTTCAGTCACGCGTTTAGCCAGCTCAACCGGAACGCATTCCAGCACCAGCAACTGTGCTCCTGCGGCTTCTAACGCCAGCGCATCGTCGAGCAATGTCTGGCCCGCATCTCCGCGACCTTGCACCTTATAGCCACCGAAGATGTTAACTGACTGAGGGGTTAAGCCCAGATGGCCGCATACCGGTACCGCGCGATCGGTGAGCATTTTCACCGTATCAACCAGCCACGCACCGCCTTCAATCTTGACCATATTCGCGCCCGCGCGCATAACAATGGCGGCGTTTTCAAAGGCCTGTTGCGGTGTGGCATAGGCCATAAACGGCAGGTCGGAAAGCAGCAGGCAGTTTGGCGCACCACGACGCACAGCACGGGTGTGATAGGCAACGTCTTCGACGCTGACCGGCAAGGTGGAGTCGTGCCCTTGTACCGTCATCCCCAGTGAATCGCCTACCAGCATCACATTGATGCCCTCGTCGGCAAATAATTTGGCGAAGCTGTAGTCGTAGGCCGTAATAGTCGCGAAGCGCTTTTTCTCTTGCTTACATTTTTGCAGCAATGAGATAGTCGTTGGTTTCATAACATTTCCTGAATGTGGAAGTCATATTTAACGGCATTCTAGCAGTCAGATTCAGGGCGGCAATTGTTTTAAGCAACCGTTTGGCGCAAAAGTAGTAAACTTTTTAGGTGAGAGTATGCTTTACCAGTGAGCAGGTTTTGCTACGGCGAGGCGGGTGAGATGCTGATGTAAGCTGATACCATCCGGGAAGGTCAGGTCGGGCGCGATTTCAAATAGCGGCCACAACATAAAGCCCCGGTTTTTCATATCGTAATGCGGAACCGTCAGGCGCTCGGTGTTAATCACGTCATTGCCAAATAACATGATGTCGAGATCCAGCGTACGCGGACCCCAGCGCTCGGCTTTGCGTACCCGACCTTGCTGCAACTCAATACGTTGAGTGTGATTAAGCAATTCTTCAGGTTCGAGGGTTGTTTCCAGCGCAACGGCAGCATTCAGATAATCAGGTTGATCCTGAGGACCTAATGGCGGCGTGCGGTAGAAGGATGAAACGGCGATGATCCGGCTGTCCGGGATTTCTCCCAGCGCCTGCACGGCAGCATTTACCTGCTCAAGAGGAGAGGCTAAATTACTGCCGAGCGCGATATATACCCGTTGTCTTTCAAGCTGCATTTGTGTTGGCTTTCCTCACTCATCCCAGTCACGTACTGATGTACGCTCCTGGGCATTCGCTATGTCGCCGCCTTGATGCAACTCGAAATCTATTGGGTATACGCGATTGGTCACGCGGTTCCCTCGCGGCGTGGGGCGCGTTTACGCGGGCGACGATGACGGCGGCGGGTATCTGGTTCTTCATCAAGTTCGTTCAGCATGCCTTTTTGCTCTGGCGGAGCCGAAACCTGGAACTCACCCCACCACTGCGCCAGACGTTGCAGTTCGGCGTTGTTTTCCACTTCGGCACGCAGGGCCAGTAAATCGTAGGCTGCGCGGAATTTCGGATGCTCCATCAGTTTCCAGGCGCGTTTACCCTGGCGGCGGGACATGCGTAACTGAAGCTGCCAGATATCGCGGGTTAGCGACGTCAGGCGTTTTGGAATTGCCAGTGAGCGGCACGCTTCGTCCAGGACATCGTTCATCGCCAGTGCGAAGGCATCGTAGTAGGCCAGACCGCTTTCCTGGGCAATTTTCTGTGCCGTTTCCAGTAACGGATACCAGAACATGGCGGCGAACAAGAATGCCGGGTTAACACGCATATCGTTGTGAATGCGGGTATCGGTATTCTTCAGAACCTGGGCAATGATGCGTTCCATTGCGCTGTCACCGTCTTCGGTGAAATAGCGGGTAATGGTCGGGAACAGCGGCTGGAACAGGCTGTACTCACGCAGCTTTTTATAGGTTTCATAGCCGTAGCCCGCCTGTAATAGCTTGAGGGCTTCTTCAAACAGGCGCGCAGGCGGGATATCGTTAAGCAACGTAGCCAGACGCGGGATCGGCTCTGCAGTTTCCGGGCTGATGCGCATGTCGAGTTTTGCTGCAAAGCGGACAGCGCGCAGCATGCGCACGGGATCTTCACGATAACGCGTTTCCGGATTACCAATCAGGCGAATGACGCCATCTTCCAGATCCTGCATACCGCCAACGTAGTCGCGAACGGTGAAATCAGCAACGCTATAATAGAGGCTGTTGATCGTGAAATCGCGGCGTTGAGCATCTTCTTCGATAGAACCGAAGATGTTATCGCGCAGTAGCATACCGTTTTGTCCGCGCTGAGATGTCGCACGATCGGCTTCGCTGCCTTCATGATGTCCGCGAAAAGTTGCCACTTCGATAATTTCCGGGCCGAACATTACATGGGCCAGACGGAAACGACGGCCAACAAGACGGCAGTTACGAAACAGTTTCCGTACCTGATCCGGTGTCGCGTTGGTGGTGACATCAAAGTCTTTCGGCTTTTTGCCCAGCAAAAGATCGCGCACACCCCCGCCAACCAGCCATGCCTCGTAGCCGGCCTTATTGAGCCTGTACATTACCTTCAGGGCATTTTCACTGATATCTTTGCGGGAGATTGAGTGCTGCTCACGCGGGATTACCGTCATATGGGGACGGGCGACGGCAAGCTCTGCCTCGCGCTCCTCGCGGCTTAGCACCTTGCGGCAAAAATTAGCGACTCGGGTAAAAATAGTGCACCTCGGTAGTGTCAAACTTCAGTCAGAACAAGTGTTGCTGTGTAAAAATAGCGGCTAATCATAGCTCAGCATGAGTCATTTGAGAATGCCGGATTTACAATACCCGATTCAGGTACCGCCTCAAGCTGCCAGTTTTCCACCGCGACTCGCAACAATTCCTCTACGCTGAACTCTTGCCACGGTATCGCTGTGCTCTGGCCGAGAAAGCGCAATGCGCTGATGAGAACCGGGCGCGGATCGCCTTGTGGCAGGGCTGGCGCATGATTCTGCTTGGACAGTTTAGCGCCTTGTTCGTTGAGCGCCAGCGGCAGATGAATATAGTCAGGTGCATGCCAGCCGAACTGTTGATACAGCGAAATTTGGCGCACAGTCGGTTCAATGAGATCCGCGCCACGTACAATCTCCGTAACGCCCTGAAAATGATCATCGACCACCACAGCAAGATTATAAGCAAACAGCCCGTCGCGTCGGTGAATGATAAAGTCTTCCCTTGCAAGTTCAGGGTCGGCCTGAATCTTGCCGCGCAGCCTGTCGTTAAACTGCATGACGGGATGTCGTTGCTTGATACGTATCGCTGCCCGTTCTGGTCCGTGGCGCAACTCGCGACAATGGCCGTCGTAAATACCGCCGATGCTCTGGATCCGGGCGCGAGTACAGGTGCAGTAATAGCTCAGATCCTGCTTATACAACCAGGCAAGCGCCTCGCGGTAAGCGTCGTGGCGTTGGGATTGCCATAATATGTCGCCGTCCCAGTGCAGGCCGTAATGTTCCAGCTGACGCAGGATAGTTTCTGCAGCACCGGGAACTTCACGAGGAGGATCAATATCTTCAATACGCACCCGCCAGATTCCGTGTTGCGCACGGGCCTGTAGGTAACTCCCGAGGGCGGCAATCAGCGAACCAAAATGGAGTTCACCGGAAGGGGAAGGGGCGAAACGGCCAATATAGCGTTTGTCAGTCATGTCGGTGGATAACATAAAAGAATAAGGCGGGAGATGCTCCCGCCCAGGTATTGCCAGATGGCGACGCAAACACTTGATCCGGCCTACGAAATAGAGGTGTTCCGTAGTCCGGATAAGCGTAACGCCATCCGGCATTCAACAGTTTACGGGATTAACCCGCCATCTGTTTTTCGCGAATTTCTGCCAGCGTTTTACAGTCGATGCACAGATCGGCTGTCGGGCGAGCTTCCAGACGGCGAATACCAATTTCCACACCGCACGATTCGCAGTAGCCGAAATCTTCGTCTTCTACTTTCTTCAGCGTCTTCTCGATCTTTTTGATCAGTTTGCGCTCACGGTCACGGTTACGTAGCTCAAGGCTGAACTCTTCTTCCTGTGCGGCACGGTCAACCGGATCAGGGAAGTTAGCCGCTTCGTCCTGCATATGAGTCACAGTGCGATCGACTTCATCCCTGAGTTGATTACGCCATGCTTCAAGAATACGCCTGAAGTGCGACAGCTGGGCTTCGTTCATATACTCTTCGCCCGGTTTCTCCTGGTAAGGCTCCACCCCAGCGATGGCGAGAATACTCAGGGACGATGTTTTACGGTTTTGCCCTTCTTGCATGTTGCTTCTCCTTAACACGCACTATCGATCCCCATGTTCGGGGGAAAAATCAGGTCGCTATAAATAGCAGATGCTTTTCCGGATAGCAATTATCTAAACGTAACACTTGACAACCCTGTGAGGAAAAGCGTATTTGCGCACGCGGCCAGAATACTAATTAACCCGTTTTTCGCACCATTACAAAGTAATGGGCAATGGCTCTTTAAGAGTCATACCGTGGGCAGAAAGTTCCGCTTTATAAACCAGAATTTCTACCCCCTTAAGCTGCGCTTCGGCTAATAATTGCGCATATTTTGCATCAATATGCCGCGCGGGTGAAAACCGTGTAATTGCTGAATGCAGAACGGCGAAAAATATCACCGCTCGCTTGCCTTCAGCCGCTACGCTCATCAATTCCCGAAGATGTTTCTGACCTCGTTCAGTAATGGCATCGGGAAAATAACCTTGCTCATTCTCCGCCAACGTGACTGATTTCACTTCAATATAGCAGTCAGGGCGGAAATCTGCCTGTAACAAAAAATCAATGCGGCTACCTTCGGCACCATATTTTACTTCACTTTTCAACGTATTGTAGTTTGAAAGTTCTGAAATTAGCGAATTCTGAATAGCCTCTTTCGTTAATCTGTTAGCCCATAGCGTGTTAACACAAATAAAAGCACCAGATTGGCTTTGTGTTAATTCCCAGGTGTGCGGATATTTCCGTTTAGTATTTTCTGACGTCGAATACCAGACGGTATCTCCGGGGGTTGCACATCCTGTCATGGCACCGGTATTTGGGCAGTGTAGCGTTATCGTTGTGCCATCAGGTGTGATCACATCCGCTAAAAAACGCTTGTAGCGCTGAATTAACGTAGCGCGCTGAAGTGGGGGAGAAAACTGCATGGGTTATCCTTAATTATTCTGCAAGCGTCCAGCGTTGTAATGGCGTGTAGCGCGTGCGACCTCGTTCAAATGAAGAGGCGTAAAGGGCAAACTCCGTTACCGGAAACGACCAGCAAAAACCTGGCGGCGGGATAGTGACAGCATGACTGGCATCGCGCAGCAGCGTGATATGTGGATGAAATGGCTGCGGACTTTGGTAACACCCGCTGCGTGCGGCCTGTGACCGCAGCATATTCGCCAGTTGCAGCAACCCGCGCGGTGGTTGACGCATGCCAAGCCATATTACCCTTGATCGCAACCATTGCCCGGCGTCATCCAGTTTTAACGTAAAGCCTGGCTGGCGAATACGCCCTGCCAGTTGTGACAGTGCCTGCTGTTTCTCTGCGCTGATATCGCCTAAAAATGCCAGCGTCAGGTGCAGATTGTCAGAAGCGACTGGACGCCCCGCCTCTGGCGGAAACTGTGCCGCCCGCCAGTGGATAAGTTGCTCCCGAACCTCGGCTGGTAATTCAATGGCAAAGAACAGCCTTTTTGGCTCAGACATGATGGATACTCGGTTATGAATTAACGCGATGCTACAATGCAGCGCGAAGAATGTTAACCCTCTGGAGTCATTTGTGACGTCGTTGCCCGTTGCTGCCGTTGTGCCTGAACTGCTTAATGCCCTTGATGCTTCACCACAGGTTCTGTTGACCGCGCCGACCGGTGCCGGGAAATCAACCTGGCTGCCGTTGCAGTTTCTTACGCACAAGGGAATCCAGGGGCGGATTGTTCTGTTGGAACCGCGACGTCTGGCCGCTCGCAATGTGGCGCAGCGCCTGGCTGAATTACTGAATGAAAAGCCCGGTGAGACAGTAGGTTACCGTATGCGCGCCCAAAGCTGTGTCGGGCCACGGACCCGGCTCGAAGTGGTGACGGAAGGGGTGCTAACGCGAATGATCCAACGCGATCCCGAGCTGAATGGCGTTGGGCTGGTGATCCTCGATGAATTTCACGAGCGCAGCTTACAGGCAGACCTTGCACTGGCGCTGCTGTTGGATGTGCAACAAGGATTACGAGATGACTTAAAACTGCTGATCATGTCGGCCACACTGGATAACGGCCGCCTGCAACAGTTATTGCCCGCTGCCCCGACGATTATTTCTGAAGGCCGCGCATTCCCCGTTGAGCGGCGCTATCAGCCGCTGGCTGCGCATCTGCGTTTTGATGAGGCGGTGGCTATTGCTACTGCGGAGCTACTGCGTAATGAAAGCGGCTCTCTGCTGCTCTTTTTACCGGGGGTTGGGGAGATCCAACGCGTGCAGGAGCAACTGGCTTCACGTGTGGGTAGCGATGTTCTGTTATGCCCGTTATATGGCGCGTTATCGCTGACCGAGCAGCGCCAGGCGATTTTGCCCGCGCCACAAGGTAAGCGCAAAGTGGTGCTGGCAACGAACATTGCCGAAACCAGCTTAACCATTGAGGGCATTCGTCTGGTGGTGGACTGCGCGCAGGAGCGCGTAGCGCGCTATGATGCCCGCACCGGTTTGACGAGGCTGATTACCCAGCGCATTAGCCAGGCCTCTATGACACAGCGAGCAGGTCGCGCAGGACGTCTGGAACCGGGGATTTGTCTGCACCTGCTTGCCAAAGAGCAGGCAGAAAGGGCGGCAGCACAGAGTGAGCCAGAGATTTTACAGAGCGATCTATCCGGTTTGCTGATGGAACTGCTGCAATGGGGATGCACCGACCCTGCGCAACTGAACTGGCTGGATATGCCGCCTGTTGTAAATATGCAGGCGGCAAGACGATTATTACAGATGTTGCAAGCCATGGATGGTGAGCGCTTGAACGCTGCCGGGCAGAAGATGGCTGCGCTGGGTAACGATCCCCGTCTGGCTGCAATGCTCATCGGCGCGACAAATGAAAACGAAGCGGTTACAGCGGCAAAGCTGGCGGCGATTCTGGAAGAGCCGCCGCGCGGTGGACATACCGATTTGACCGTACATTTTTCGCGTAACCAGCCAGGCTGGCAGCAGCGTAGTCAGCAATTGCTGAAGCGGCTTAATGTGCAGAGTGGTCAGCCCGACAGTGAGCTAATCGCGCCTTTACTGGCAAAAGCATTCGCCGATCGCATTGCGCGGCGTCGTGGCCAGGAAGGGCGATATCAGTTGGCTAACGGAATGGGGGCAATGCTTGATGCCGACGATGCATCAGGGCGGCATGAATGGCTAATCGCGCCTCTGTTGCTACAGGGCAGTGCTTCGCCTGATGCGCGTATTCTGCTCGCTCTGCCGTTGGATATTGATACGCTGCTGCAAACAAGTCCTGAGCTGTTGCAACAGTCAGACACCATCGAATGGGATGAAAATCAGGGAACGTTGAAGGCATGGCGCCGAACGAGTATTGGTCAACTGACGGTGAAAGTTCAGCCACTGGCAAAACCCTCGGAAGAGGAACTGCATCAGGCGATGCTGAATGGTATTCGCGATAAAGGCCTGAGTGTGCTCAACTGGACCCCGGAAGCGGAACAGTTCCGGCTGCGTCTGCAATGTGCGGCAAATTGGTTGCCTGAGTACAACTGGCCAGCAGTGGATGATGCATCTTTGCTGGCGACGCTGGAGAGTTGGTTGTTGCCGCATATGCAAGGTGTGCACTCTTTACGTGCTCTCAAAGCGTTAAATGTGGGGCAGGCTTTGCGTGGGCTACTGGACTGGTCAATGCTGCAACGTCTGGATAGTGAGCTGCCTGCGCATTACACTGTGCCGACGGGCAGCCGGATAGCCATTCGTTATCACGAGGATAACCCGCCGGCATTAGCGGTTAGAATGCAGGAAATGTTTGGCGAAGCGAAGACCCCTACCATCGCGCAGGGGCGTGTTCCATTGGTGCTCGAGTTATTGTCTCCGGCCCAACGCCCACTACAAATCACCCGTGATTTGAGCGCGTTCTGGCAGGGGGCTTATCGCGAAGTGCAAAAAGAGATGAAAGGGCGTTATCCCAGGCATGTCTGGCCGGACGATCCGGCGAATACCGCGCCAACACGGCGCACCAAGAAGTATTCTGCCTGATGGTGCGCTGCTTTCAGGCCTACACTGTACGGCGATCCGTAGGTTGATTAAGGCGTTTGACACCGTCTCTGGCGAAAGAGCGGTAAAAATTGAGAGATTTCTTCTTCTGTCGCCTGACGGAAGAACAGAGAATCGGGCCTTTGCGCCTGAATGTTGCGGAGAAAAAGCATGGCGGGGAATGACCGCGAGCCAATTGGACGTAAAGGGAAACCATCGCGTCCGATGAAACAAAAGGTGAGCCGTCGTCAACTCAGAGATGACGAGTATGACGACGATTATGATGATGACTATGAGGATGAAGAACCGATGCCGCGCAAAGGTAAAGGCAAAGGGCGTAAGCCTCGTGGTAAGCGCGGCTGGTTCTGGCTGCTGCTAAAACTCTCGATTGTCTTTTTGGTGCTGATTGCCATTTACGGCGTCTACCTGGATCAAAAAATCCGTAGCCGTATTGATGGCAAAGTCTGGCAGCTTCCTGCGGCGGTGTATGGCCGTATGGTTAACCTTGAGCCAGAAATGCCCATCGGTAAAAAAGAGATGGTGAAACTGCTGGAGGCCACGCAGTATCGTCAGGTGACGAAGATGACGCGTCCTGGCGAATTTACCGTACAGGCGAACAGCATTGAGATGATCCGTCGTCCGTTTGACTTCCCGGACAGTAAAGAAGGCCAGGTGCGTGCGCGTCTGACCTTTGATGGCGATCATCTGGACACTATCGAGAATCTGGACAACAACCGCCAGTTCGGTTTCTTCCGTCTGGATCCGCGTCTGATTACCATGCTCTCTTCGCCAAACGGTGAGCAGCGCTTGTTCGTTCCCCGCAGTGGCTTCCCTGATCTGCTGGTTGATACACTGCTGGCGACCGAAGACCGCCATTTCTATGAGCATGACGGCATCAGTTTGTACTCCATTGGGCGTGCGGTACTGGCTAACCTGACGGCAGGCCGTACTGTGCAAGGGGCGAGTACGCTGACTCAGCAGTTGGTGAAAAACCTGTTCCTCTCCAGCGAGCGTTCGTACTGGCGTAAGGCTAACGAAGCCTATATGGCGCTGATCATGGATGCGCGCTACAGCAAAGACCGCATTCTTGAGCTGTATATGAACGAGGTGTACCTCGGTCAGAGCGGCGACAACGAGATCCGTGGTTTCCCGCTGGCGAGTCTTTATTATTTTGGGCGTCCGGTTGAAGAACTGAGCCTTGATCAGCAGGCGCTACTGGTGGGGATGGTTAAAGGGGCGTCTATCTACAATCCGTGGCGTAACCCGAAACTGGCGCTGGAGCGCCGTAACCTGGTGCTGCGTCTGCTGCAACAGCAGCAGATTATTGACCAGGATCTGTATGACATGCTGAGTGCGCGTCCGTTAGGCGTACAACCACGTGGCGGGGTGATTTCACCGCAGCCAGCGTTTATGCAGATGGTACGTCAGGAACTGCAGGCGAAGCTGGGTGATAAAGTTAAAGACCTCTCCGGCGTGAAGATCTTCACCACTTTTGATTCTGTGGCGCAGGATGCGGCAGAAAAAGCAGCGGTTGAAGGCATTCCGGTGCTGAAGAAACAGCGTAAGCTGAGCGATCTGGAAACCGCGATTGTGGTTGTGGATCGCTTTAGTGGGGAAGTTCGTGCGATGGTTGGTGGGGCGGAGCCACAGTTTGCAGGCTATAACCGTGCCATGCAGGCACGCCGCTCGATTGGTTCTCTGGCGAAACCGGCGACCTATCTGACCGCACTGAGTCAGCCGAAGCTGTACCGTCTGAATACCTGGATTGCCGATGCGCCGATTGCGTTGCGTCAGCCTAACGGGCAGGTCTGGTCTCCGCAGAACGATGACCGTCGCTACAGCGAAAGTGGCAGAGTGATGCTGGTGGATGCGTTAACGCGTTCCATGAACGTACCGACGGTAAATCTGGGGATGGCGCTGGGTCTGCCAGCCGTGACCGATACATGGATAAAACTGGGTGCACCGAAAGATCAACTGAATCCGGTTCCGGCTATGCTGTTGGGAGCACTGAACCTTACGCCAATCGAAGTGGCGCAGGCGTTCCAGACTATCGCCAGCGGTGGTAACCGCGCGCCGTTATCAGCACTGCGTTCGGTGATCGCCGAAGATGGCACGGTGCTGTATCAGAGCTTCCCACAGGCCGAACGAGCCGTTCCGGCACAGGCGGCGTACATGACGTTGTGGACGATGCAACAGGTTGTACAGCGCGGTACCGGTCGTCAGCTGGGCGCCAAGTATCCTGGGCTGCATCTGGCAGGTAAAACCGGGACCACTAACAACAACGTTGATACCTGGTTCGCGGGTATTGACGGCAGTCAGGTGACCATTACCTGGGTGGGGCGTGATAATAACCAACCAACCAAGCTGTACGGCGCGAGCGGAGCGATGTCGATTTACCAGCGCTATCTGGCTAACCAGACACCGACGCCACTGACGCTGACGCCGCCGGAAGATATTGTTGATATGGGCGTGGATTACGACGGTAACTTCGTTTGTAGCGGCGGGATGCGTACGCTTCCGGTGTGGACAAGCGATCCTGATTCATTGTGTCAGCAAGGTGAGATGCAGCAGCAGTCAGGCAATCCGTTTGATCAGTCAACGCAGCCGCAGCAACAACCCCAACAGCAGCAGCAACAACAACCGCCGCAGCAGGAGAAGAAAGATGGCGACGGTGTCGCAGGTTGGATAAAAGATATGTTTGGTAGCAACTAATACCCCCTAAAACCCGCTTCGGCGGGTTTTTCTTTGCCCACGTCTGGATTGAGGCAAACAACATTTCAGCGTAATTTATTAACCCTTTCTTTTCATCTGGTTATTTCTTAACCCCTCAGTTTTAGTAGGGATGTGTATTGCTTGCTATCCCGCCAGAGTTTCGAATATTATGCTGCCGTTATAATAATAATTCTCGTTTACGTTATCATTCACTTTCATCAGAGATATACCAATGGCGCGTCTTAAAACTGCTCAGCCAAACTCTTCGCTGCGTAAAATCGCAGTTGTAGTAGCCACAGCGGTTAGCGGCATGTCTGTGTATGCACAGGCGGCGGTTCAACCGAAAGAAGAAACAATCACCGTAACCGCAGCACCTGCCGCACAAGAAAGCGCATGGGGCCCCGCGGCAACCATCGCGGCAAGACAATCTGCCACGGCGACAAAAACAGACACTCCGATTCAAAAGGTGCCGCAGTCTATCTCCGTTGTGACAGCCGAAGAGATGGCGTTACATCAGCCTAAATCCGTAAAAGAAGCGCTCAGCTACACTCCTGGTGTCGCTGTGGGAACTCGTGGTGCATCTAATACCTATGATTACCTGATCATTCGCGGATTCGCCGCTGACGGCCAAAGCCAGAATAACTATCTGAACGGCCTGAAAATGCAGGGCAACTTCTATAACGACGCGGTAATCGATCCCTATATGCTGGAGCGCGCTGAGGTTATGCGCGGCCCGGTTTCCGTTCTTTACGGAAAGAGTAACCCTGGCGGCTTGTTGAACATGGTCAGCAAGCGCCCGACGACGGAACCGTTGAAAGAAGTTCAGTTCAAAATGGGCACTGACAGCCTGTTCCAGACCGGTTTTGACTTCAGCGATGCGCTGGATGATGACGGTGTGTATTCTTATCGCTTAACGGGCCTTGCTCGCTCCGCTAATGCACAGCAGCAAGGTGCGGAAGAGCAACGGTATGCCATTGCGCCTTCTTTCAGCTGGCGTCCGGACGATAAAACGAACTTCACTTTCCTCTCTTATTTCCAGAATGAGCCAGAGACCGGTTATTACGGCTGGCTGCCAAAAGAGGGGACGGTAACGAAGCTGCCAAACGGCACACGTCTCCCTACTGATTTCAATGAAGGTGCGGGCAACAATACCTATTCTCGTAACGAGAAGATGGTAGGCTACAGCTTCGATCACGAATTTAACGACACTTTTACCGTGCGTCAGAATTTGCGCTATGCGCAAAACAAAGTTTCGCAAAACAGCGTATATGGCTACGGTATGTGTTCCGATCCGCTCTATACCAAGGATCCGGCTAAAAGTCCTTGCGCCAGCGTTCCTCAGTCCGATTGGGATCACACGCTGACTCGTCAGTACGTTATCGATAATGAGAAATTGCAGAACTTCGCTGTTGATACTCAGCTGCAAAGCAAGTTCGCGACTGCCGATGTGGATCATACCCTGCTGACCGGCGTTGATTTTATGCGCATGCGTAACGATATCGACTCATGGTTTGGTTATGCCGGTTCTGTTGCACCGTCCGATATCTATAACCTTGACCGCAGCGACTTTGATTTTGGCTCACACCCAGGCCCTTCTGGTCCTTACAAAGTGCTGAACAAACAGAAACAGACTGGCTTGTATGCGCAGGATCAGATGCAGTGGGATAAGGTGCTGGTTACTCTGGGCGGTCGTTACGACTGGGCTAAACAGGACTCTCTGAACCGTGTTTCTGGCGTTACGGATTCCCGCGATGATAAGCAGTTCACCTGGCGTGGCGGTGTTAACTATCTTTTCGACAACGGCGTAACCCCGTATTTCAGCTACAGCGAGTCGTTTGAACCGGCTTCCCAGACGGGGGCTAGTGGGAATATTTTCGCACCGTCCAAAGGTAAGCAGTACGAAGCGGGCGTGAAATATGTTCCGAGCGATCGTCCGATCGTGATCACCGGTGCTGTCTATCAGTTGACCAAAACCAACAACCTGATGGCTGACCCGACAGGCACATCGTTCTTCTCAGTTGAAGGCGGTGAAATTCGTTCTCGCGGTGTGGAAATCGAAGCGAAAGCGGCACTGTCTGCCAGCGTTAACGTTGTCGGCTCTTATACCTACACCGATGCGGAATACACTACTGACACCACCTACAAAGGCAATACGCCTGCTCAGGTGCCAAAACACATGGCATCACTGTGGGGCGATTATACCCTCTATGATGGTGCGCTTTCCGGGCTGACGTTGGGTACTGGCGTTCGTTATACTGGTTCCAGCTATGGCGACCCGGCAAACTCCTTCAAAGTGGGGAGCTATACGCTGGTGGATGCGTTGGTACGTTACGATCTGGCCCGCGTTGGTATGGCGGGCTCCAACGTGGCGCTGCATGTGAACAACTTGTTTGACCGTGAATACGTCGCCAGTTGCTTCAATACCTATGGCTGCTTCTGGGGCGCGGAACGTCAGGTCGTTGCAACAGCAACCTTCCGTTTCTAATTTCTCTTTGGGCACGCTTTGCGTGCCCGTTTTACAAGTTGGCCGCTATGCAGGAAAACAGATCCCATCCCGACACCACTTTTGCGCTAAGTCATGTCTCCTTTCGTGTACCTGGTCGCACGCTTTTGCATCCTCTCTCGTTAACCTTTCCCGTGGGGAAAGTGACCGGTCTTATCGGCCATAACGGCTCCGGTAAATCCACGTTATTAAAGATGTTAGCTCGCCATCAGCCGCCTTCTGAAGGCGATATTTTTTTGGATGGACAGCCCGTTGATAGCTGGAAGAGTAAAGCATTTGCCCGCAAGGTTGCCTGGTTACCGCAGCAGTTGCCGCAGGCGGAAGGGATGACAGTGCGTGAACTGGTGGCGATTGGTCGCTACCCGTGGCACGGTGCGCTGGGACGTTTTGGTGTAGCTGACAGAGAAAAAGTGGAAGAGGCGATAACGCTGGTAGGGTTAAAGCCACTGGCACATCGTCTGGTTGATAGTTTGTCCGGCGGCGAGCGTCAACGTGCGTGGATCGCCATGCTGGTGGCGCAGGACAGCCGTTGCCTGCTGCTCGATGAACCCACTTCGGCGTTGGATATCGCCCATCAGGTTGATGTGCTGGCGCTGGTGCATCGCTTGAGCCAACAACGTGGATTGACGGTGATCGCCGTGCTGCATGATATCAATATGGCTGCCCGCTACTGCGACTATCTGGTGGCGCTAAGAGGTGGCGAAATGATCGCTCAGGGGACGCCTGCTGAACTGATGCGCAGTGAAACCCTGGAACAGATCTACGGTATCCCGATGGGTATTTTGCCGCATCCGGCTGGTGCTGCACCTGTGAGTTTTGTCTATTAATGATCGCATTACATCATATAACCCGCCGTCGTTTGCTAACGGCAATGGCGTTGTCACCATTGCTCTGGCAGATGAATCAGGCGCGTGCGGCGGCGGTTGATCCGCAGCGCATTGTGGCTCTGGAGTGGTTACCGGTTGAGCTGCTGCTGGCGCTGGGTATTACACCCTATGGCGTTGCAGATGTTCCGAACTACAAGCTGTGGGTCAATGAACCTGCTCTGCCGGACTCGGTGATTGACGTCGGGTTACGCACTGAACCCAATCTTGAACTGCTGACTGAAATGAAGCCCTCATTTATGGTTTGGTCGGCAGGCTATGGCCCTGCGCCCGAGAAACTGGCACGTATTGCGCCTGGCCGTGGATTTAACTTCAGCGATGGCAAAAAGCCGCTGGCGGTTGCCCGCCAGTCGCTGCAGGAAATGGCGCAGTTGCTGAATCTGGAACCTGCTGCCGAACGTCATCTGGCGCAATATGATCGCTTTATTGACAGCCTGAAACCACGCTTTATTCAGCGCGGAGAGCGTCCTTTACTGCTGATGACCCTGCTGGATCCTCGCCATATGCTGGTGTTTGGTCCTAACTGTCTGTTTCAGGAAGTGCTGGACGAGTACGGGATCCGTAACGCCTGGCAGGGGGAAACAAACTTCTGGGGTAGCACTGCTGTGGGTATCGATCGGCTTGCGGTCTATAAAGATGTTGATGTGTTGTGCTTTGATCATGGCAACAATAAAGAGATGAATGCGCTGATGTCCACCCCGTTGTGGCAGGCAATGCCGTTTGTCCGCGCCGGACGTTTTCAGCGCGTACCTGCCGTCTGGTTCTATGGCGCAACACTGTCGGCGATGCGCTTTGCGCGCATTCTGGATAATGCGCTGGGAGGCAAAGCGTGAGTAAACGTGTTGCGCTTTTCCCGGTACTTTTACTGACAGTCTTGTTTGTATCTGCCTGCTGGCTGACCTGGGTTAACTTCTCTGTTGCCCTGCCGCGCAGCCAGTGGCTGCAGGCTATCTGGTCGCCGGATATCGATATCATTGAACAGATGGTTTTCCATTTCAGTTTGCTGCCGAGGCTGGCGATTGCGTTACTGGTCGGTGCCGGGCTGGGACTGGTTGGCGTTTTGTTTCAGCAGGTATTGCGTAACCCGCTGGCAGAGCCGACCACGCTTGGCGTGGCAACCGGAGCACAGTTAGGTATAACTGTCACTACACTGTGGGCGCTCCCCGGAGCGCTGACCACGCAATTTGCGGCGCTGGCAGGAGCATGTATCGTCGGAGCGCTGGTGTTTGGTGTCGCCTGGGGCAAACGTCTTTCGCCCGTCACATTGATCCTTGCAGGTCTGGTGGTAAGTCTGTACTGCGGCGCGATTAACCAACTGATGGTTATTTTCCATCACGATCAACTGCAAAGCATGTTTTTGTGGAGCAGCGGAACGTTAACGCAAACTGACTGGAACGGGGTGCAGCGACTGTGGCCGCAACTGCTGGGTGGCGTGATGCTAACCCTGCTGTTATTACGTCCTATGACGCTGATGGGGCTGGATGACGGTGTAGCGCGTAATCTTGGCCTGGCGCTATCGCTGGCGCGTCTGGCCGCATTGTCGCTGGCGATTGTGTTGAGTGCTTTGCTGGTTAACGCAGTCGGAATTATTGGTTTTATTGGTCTGTTTGCGCCGCTTCTGGCAAAAATGCTCGGCGCCCGGCGCTTACTGGCTCGCCTGATGCTGGCCCCGCTGATTGGTGCTCTGATCCTCTGGCTTTCCGATCAAATTATTCTGTGGCTGACCCGCGTATGGATGGAAGTCTCTACTGGCTCGGTAACCGCACTGATTGGCGCACCGCTGCTGTTGTGGCTGCTGCCGCGTTTGCGCAGCATGAGCGCGCCGGATATGAATGCCAGTAGTCACGTTGTTGCGGAACGTCAGAACGTGCTGATGTTCGCCCTGGTGGGGGGCGCAATATTGTTGTTGACCGTCGTAGTGGCGCTTTCTTTTGGTCGCGATGCTCATGGCTGGAGTTGGGCCAGTGGTGTGATGCTGGATGAGCTGATGCCCTGGCGCTGGCCACGAATTATGGCGGCACTGATTGCGGGTGTTATGCTGGCGGTAGCGGGCTGTATTATTCAGCGCCTGACCGGTAACCCCATGGCCAGCCCGGAAGTATTGGGTATCAGCTCCGGTGCGGCGTTTGGCGTCGTGTTGATGTTGTTTCTGGTGCCCGGAAATGCCTTCGGTTGGCTGCTACCAGCCGGGAGTATCGGAGCAGCGGTGACGTTGCTGATCATCATGATTGCCGCTGGGCGCGGGGGCTTTTCGCCTCACCGAATGCTGCTGGCAGGGATGGCGCTTAGCACCGCATTTACTATGTTGCTGATGATGCTACAGGCCAGCGGCGACCCGCGGATGGCGAGCATACTGACCTGGATCTCCGGCTCGACCTATAACGCTTACCCTGAACAGGTAATACGTACTGGGATCGTGATGGTGATTCTGCTGGCGATTACGCCGTTGTGCCGTCGCTGGCTGACGATTTTACCGCTGGGCGGTGATACGGCTCGGGCGGTGGGTATTGCGTTGACACCGTCACGTGTCGGTTTGCTGATGCTGGCCGCGGGACTGACCGCAACGGCAACCATGACTATTGGACCGTTGAGCTTTGTTGGGCTGATGGCGCCGCATATCGCGCGTATGCTCGGTTTTCGGCGTACCATGCCGCATATGGTGATGTCAGCGCTGGCGGGTGGGGTACTGTTGGTCTTTGCGGACTGGTGCGGCAGAATGGTGCTGTTTCCGTATCAGATCCCGGCGGGATTACTCTCGACGTTTATTGGTGCGCCATACTTTATCTGGCTGCTACGTAAGCAGAGCCGGTAATACAAAGCTGGATAAGCACTTTGCGTCGCCATCCGGCAACAAAAAAGCCGGGTGGCGGAGTGCCTTACCCGGCTTACGATCTCTGATGCTGCTTTTTACAACTTCCCGAACACCCGGCGTGCGGCGTCGATGGTGTTATTGATATCTTCCATGCTGTGCGCGACGGACATAAAGCCAGCTTCAAAGGCTGATGGCGCGAGATAAACCCCTTCATCCAGCATCATGTGGAAGAAACGCTTAAAGCGCTCGACATCGCATGCCATTACGTCCTGATAGCAGGTCACGGTTTCTGCTTCGGTGAAGAAAATCCCGAACATCCCGCCCACATGGTTAACCACCAGAGGAATATTCGCTTCCTGGGCGGCTTCCAGCAGACCTTCTGCCAGATGGGTGGTGAGTTCATCTAATGTTTCATGAATACCCGGCTGGGCGACTTCATTCAGACAGGCAAATCCTGCCGCCATGGCAATTGGATTACCAGACAGCGTACCAGCCTGATAAACCGGTCCGGTTGGTGCCAGCGCGTCCATGACATCGCGACGACCGCCGAATGCACCAACAGGCATACCACCACCGATGATTTTGCCCAGACAGGTCAGATCCGGAACGACGCCGTAGTAATCCTGCGCGCCAGCTAACGCGACACGGAAACCGGTCATTACTTCATCGATAATCAACAGCGCGCCAAACGCATCGCACAACGCGCGCAGACCAGGCAGGAATTCCGGCAGCGGCGGGATGCAGTTCATGTTGCCAGCGACCGGCTCCACGATAATGCAGGCAATGTCTTGCGGATACTGTTCAAATGCTGCACGTACAGAGGCGAGATCGTTATAAGTACAGGTCAGAGTATGCTTAGCGAAATCTGCCGGAACGCCCGGAGAGTTCGGCTGGCCCAGCGTCAGTGCGCCGGAGCCGGCTTTTACCAGCAGGCAGTCGGCATGACCGTGATAGCATCCTTCAAATTTGATAATTTTATCGCGTCCGGTGAAGCCGCGCGCCAGACGGATGGCGCTCATCGTCGCTTCGGTACCGGAGTTGACCATGCGCACCATGTCCATGGTTGGCACGAGTTCAGTGACCAGCGCCGCCATTTTCACTTCCATCTCGGTTGGCGCACCAAAGCTCAGGCCACGTTCTGCAGCCTCAATCACCGCATTGCGGATAGCCGGGTGGTTATGGCCCAGCACCATCGGGCCCCAGGAACCAACATAATCAATGTAGGCTTTACCATCGACGTCATACAGATACGCGCCGTCTGCTTTTTCGATAAACAGCGGAGTACCACCCACGCCGGTAAAGGCGCGAACAGGGGAGTTAACGCCGCCGGGGATAAGTTCGCGTGCTGCGCTGTAGAGGTTTTCAGACTTACTCATGGATGGGGTCCTGGTTCGTAGAAAAAGTGAATGCCCGCTATTCTAGTTATTCAGAGAAGGTTATGAAAGTTTTGCGCATTTGAAACAATACGATTTGCAGGGGATTTTCACGAAATGTGCGAGTAGAATGCCGATTCCGTATTTGTATTACCAATTAATGATCATCTAATGAAAACAGACTCTCCCTCTTTTGAAGCACAGCAAATTGTGCGTTTACGGCGCAGGGATCAGATCCGTCGACTACTTGATCGGGACAAGACGCCGCTGGCGATCCTCTTTATGGCGGCTGTTGTCGGCACCGTGACTGGACTTGTTGGTGTTGCTTTTGAGAAAGCTGTGTCCTGGGTACAGAACCTGCGTATAGGCACGCTGGCACAGGTCGCCGATCATGCCATTTTGGTGTGGCCGCTGGCGTTTATTCTCTCTGCGCTGCTGGCAATGGTCGGTTATTTCCTGGTGCGTAAATTTGCGCCGGAAGCGGGTGGTTCGGGGATTCCGGAGATCGAAGGTGCACTGGAAGAGTTGCGCCCGGTGCGTTGGTGGCGTGTATTGCCGGTGAAGTTTATCGGCGGTATGGGAACGCTGGGTGCCGGGATGGTGCTTGGACGAGAAGGGCCGACGGTGCAAATTGGCGGCAATATCGGACGCATGGTGCTTGATGTTTTCCGTATGCGTAGCGCTGAAGCGCGCCATACTCTGCTGGCTACCGGTGCTGCAGCCGGTCTGTCGGCCGCTTTTAATGCGCCTCTGGCGGGTATCCTGTTCATTCTTGAAGAGATGCGTCCGCAGTTCCGTTACAACCTTGTATCGATCAAAGCCGTATTTACCGGCGTTATTATGTCCAGCATTGTGTTCCGTATTTTTAACGGCGAGGCCCCGATCATTGAAGTCGGGAAGCTCTCCAATGCACCGGTTAATACGCTGTGGTTATATCTCGTCCTTGGAATTATTTTTGGTTGTGTCGGACCGTTATTCAATACGATGGTGTTGCGGACCCAGGATATGTTTCAACGCTTCCACGGCGGCGAAATTAAAAAGTGGGTGCTGATGGGGGGCGCTATCGGCGGTCTGTGTGGGATCCTCGGTTTAATAAAACCTGAAGCGGCAGGTGGTGGGTTTAACCTGATCCCTATCGCAGCAGCGGGCAATTTCAGTGTTGGAATACTGCTGTTTATTTTTGTTGCCAGGGTCATCACCACGCTGCTGTGCTTCTCCTCCGGCGCGCCCGGTGGGATATTTGCGCCGATGCTGGCGCTGGGTACATTGCTCGGCACCGCATTTGGCATGGCTGCAGCGGCGTCTTTTCCGCAGTATCATCTGGAAGCCGGGACGTTTGCTATTGCCGGAATGGGGGCGTTGCTGGCGGCTTCAGTACGTGCACCATTAACGGGCATTGTGCTGGTTCTGGAAATGACTGATAACTACCAGCTCATTTTGCCAATGATTATTACCTGTCTTGGCGCAACACTATTAGCCCAATTTATGGGCGGAAAGCCGCTATACTCGACTATTCTTGCACGTACGCTGGCAAAACAGGAAGCGGAGCAGGCGGCGAAAAGCCAGAGTACAGCTGCTGGCGAGAATACTTGAACGAAATACCAGGGTATTAGATAATGGCCCAAAATATTGGGTTGAAATTTATCCAATTGCCAATGTCGTTTGGAGCAAAATATGAGTGATGACGTAGCGCTGCCACTGCAATTTACAGAAGCAGCAGCCAATAAAGTAAAAAGCCTGATCGCTGACGAAGATAACCCGAATCTGAAATTACGCGTGTATATCACCGGTGGTGGTTGCAGCGGTTTCCAGTATGGTTTCACCTTTGATGATCAGGTTAACGAAGGTGATATGACCATTGAGAAACAAGGCGTTGGTCTGGTGGTTGATCCAATGAGCCTGCAATATCTGGTGGGTGGTGCGGTTGACTATACCGAAGGTCTGGAAGGTTCCCGCTTCGTTGTGACGAACCCGAACGCTAAAAGCACCTGCGGGTGTGGCTCTTCCTTCAGCATTTGATGAGCTGATTCTGTCTGCCCGGTAAGCGTCGCGCCGCCGGGCAATTTGTCGGATAACGGCGTAAATGTCTTATCCGGCCTGTGTATCCCGCGTCGTCAAATTATCGACCATTATCATCTAACGCAAACGTCGGTAGCTTTAAATGCCAGCGAATAGCGGCAAGCCGAATCAGCAATGTGACGATCATCCCCATCATGCTGGCGTTTTCCAGCGGTACTGAAAAAGTATAAAACGCCGTGGCGTGAACAATCCCGCCAATAATACATGCAGTTGCGTAGATTTCTGTACGTAATATCATCGGTACTTCACGTGCTAACACGTCGCGAATAATCCCGCCGCCTACGCCGGTGATCACTCCCATACAAATTGCCACCAGTGGTCCGGTTCCGGCGAGAAATGCTTTATTAACGCCAATGCCGACGAACACCGCCAGACCGACAGCATCCAGTGCCGGAAGGATCCACTTGGGTAATCGTCTTGGCTGGCGCACCAGTAAGATCGTGAGCATGCTGGTGATCATGGCAACAACCAGATCGGTAGGATCTTTAACCCAAAATACCGGCCCGTTATCCAGTGCCATATCGCGGATCGTGCCGCCGCCTACTGCGGTAACAACGCCGAGGACTAGGACACCGAAGGGGTCCATACGCAATTTCCCGGCCAGTAATACGCCAGAGATAGCAAATACCGCAGTGCCTACAATATCGAGCCAATAGACGAGCATTGTCGAATCCCCAATACACATCACCCTTCAGGCTGCCTCTTTGTTGGCTGCGTTAGTTACCCCTGTCACGTATTATTTGTACGCTTCCGGGGATTCATTAACTTGCTGCCTCGAGGCATCATGAATGATTTTGTGTCTCATTTATCTGTGAAAGCGCATTACAGAGTTGTTTTGCGGCGAGGATAATACGCGGGCTCGCGCGTTCGAACCAGTCACTATTAAGGGTAATAACCGGGATTTTTAGCTGATTTCCCCAGTATTGTTCGATTTTAAGATTTTCGCCCGAATTTCCGGTGGTAACGATAGCCTGAGGCGCTCTTGCCAGAACCTGTTCGCGGCTGACCTGCGGCCAGGGGACCCGGCTGCCGGCAAAGATGTTTTCTCCGCCACAGACCTCAAGAACCTGGTGCTGAATGGAGCCTTTCCCACTGGTAAACAACGGATTTGCGCCAAACTGAAGAAACACACGTTTTTTCGGTTTGTTGGCATACTGTGATTTTAATGAAGCATACTCATCAAGCAAGGTTTTCGCGGCCTGTTTTGCCTGTTCAGGTCTGGGACTCCACGCCGCCAGTTGGCGCAGCGCGTCTGCGACTTGCTCAATGGTTACCGCATCCACCCAAATAACTTTAATTCCCAGGGCGGTCAGTTGATTCACCTGCCGTTCGGCGTTCCCTCCGCGCCAGGCGATAACTAAATCTGGTTTGAGCGCCACGATGCGTTCCAGATTCATGCCTTGCCAGGTTGAGACCTCTTCAATATTTTTGGCCTCGGGCGGGTAGTTTGAGTAGCTGCTGACGCCGACCGGGGTAATGCCGGCGGCAAAGGCCAGTTCGGTGTTAGCAGGGGAGAGTGAAACTACACGCGGTGCGGCACAGAGCCACACCGGAAGAGTGAAAAGCAGGGCGGCCAGCGCCCTGGGCATTAATTTAGCCATGCGCCAGTTTCTGTACCAGCGTTTCAACCATCAGGCTCGACTGTTTCGCGGCAACAACCAGGAATTCGTCAAAGCTGAGATGGGACTGCTGATCGGCGACATCAGAGATGGCACGAACCACCACGAACGGGACTTTAAAGTTGTGGCAAACGTGCGCAATTGCCGTGGCTTCCATTTCTACAGCAACTGCCTGCGGGAAATTATGTTTAATTTTTGCCAGGCCAACAGATCCATTAATGAAGGCGTCACCGCTGACAATCAGCCCACGAACGGCGTTCAGGTTGAGTTCTGCGATGCAGGACTCAGCCGCTGTGATCAGTGCGGGATCGGCTTTAAAGCCTGCCGGACAGCCCGGCAACTGGCCAAATTCATAGCCAAATGCGGTAACGTCAGCATCGTGATAACGTGCTTCATCAGAAACTACGATATCGCCGACTGTCAGCGTAGAGGCCAGGCCGCCCGCAGAACCGGTATTAATGATGGCATCCGGCTTGCAGCGTTCGAGCAAAAGCGTTGCGCCCAGTGCCGCAGCCACTTTACCGATACCAGATTTCAGTAGCGCAACCTCAGTACCGTTCAGTTGGCCGGTGTAAATTTCACAACCGCCGAGGGAGATAGTCTGACGGTTTTCGATTTTGTCACGCAGGAGCGTAACTTCTTCTTCCATTGCACCAATGATGCCGATTTTCATAGATTTACTCGCGATAAGCCAGATTTGAGGGCATAGTCTATCATGCGCTTAAGGGGTAGCGCATTTCTCAGGCGGGAGAGGACATGGCACAGATCGATTTCCGAAAAAAAATAAACTGGCATCGTCGTTACCGTTCGCCGCAGGGCGTGAAATCTGAGCATGAGATCCTGCGAATTTTTGAAAGCGATCGCGGACGTATTATCAACTCCCCGGCAATCCGCCGGCTGCAGCAAAAAACCCAGGTTTTTCCGCTGGAGCGTAATGCAGCGGTGCGCACACGTCTGACGCATTCGATGGAAGTTCAGCAGGTGGGGCGCTATATCGCAAAAGAGATCCTCAGCCGACTAAAAGAGCTAAAGTTGCTGGAACAATATGGCCTGGATGAGCTGACTGGCCCTTTTGAAAGTGTTGTCGAAATGTCCTGTCTGATGCATGACATTGGTAATCCACCGTTTGGGCACTTCGGTGAAGCGGCGATTAACGACTGGTTCCGCCAGCGACTTTTTCCCGCGGATGCGGAAAGCCAGCCCTTAAGCGATGACCGCTGCCTGGTGGCGGCGCTGCGTTTGCGTGAAGGCGAAGAGTCTCTCAATGATATCCGCCGTAAAGTGCGGCAGGATTTGTGCCACTTTGAAGGTAATGCGCAGGGGATTCGGTTGGTACATACCTTGATGCGAATGAACCTTACCTGGGCGCAGGTTGGGGGTATTTTAAAATATACGCGTCCGGCATGGTGGCGCGGAGCTGCCCCGACAACACATAACTATTTAATGAAAAAACCGGGATATTACCTTTCCGAGGAACCGTATATTGAGAGGTTGCGTAAAGAATTATCTTTAGCACCTTACAGTCGCTTTCCATTAACCTGGATTATGGAGGCGGCCGATGATATCTCTTATTGTGTGGCCGACCTGGAAGATGCCGTTGAGAAAAGAATCTTCAGTGTCGAACAACTTTATCACCATCTGTACGAGGCATGGGGACAGCACGAAAAAGGTTCCCTGTTTACCCAGGTTGTTGAGAATGCCTGGGAGAAATCGCGCTCAAATACATTAAGTCGCAGTACGGAAGATCAGTTCTTTATGTATTTGCGAGTCAACACGCTGAATAAACTAGTACCGTATGCGGCCCAGCGTTTTATTGATAACTTGCCGCAGATTTTTGAGGGTAGCTTTAATCACGCGCTGTTGGAAGACGCCAGTAGCTTCAGCCAATTGCTCGGGGTTTATAAAAATGTGGCGATGAAACATGTGTTTAGCCATCCCGATGTTGAACAACTGGAATTACAGGGGTATCGGGTTATCAGTGGGCTACTGGAAATCTATAAGCCGTTATTAAAAATGACGCAATCAGACTTTAGCGCGCTGGTTGAAAATGAAAGATTAAAACACTTTCCGATTGAGTCGCGATTATTTCAAAAGCTGTCTACGCGCCATCGGTTGGCTTACGTTGAGGCTGTTAGTAAAATATCGTCTGTTTCTGCAGAGTATCCGGTTTTTGAATATTATTATCGCTGTCGCCTGATCCAGGATTATATCAGCGGGATGACGGATTTGTATGCCTGGGATGAATACCGGCGACTAATGGCGGTAGAACAATAAATACTCATTTGTAAAGACTGACAATAAAATTTTACTTTTTCCTGAAACTTTACTCTGGAACTTCGCGCTATAAAACGACTCTGACGTATACAGCAATTTTGCGTTATCTGTTAATCGAGAACGAAACACATGAAAAAAACCACATTAGCAATGAGTGCACTGGCTCTGAGTTTAGGTTTGGCGTTGTCCCCCCTGTCTGCAACGGCGGCTGAGACAGCGTCTTCAGCAGTGACGGCCCAGCAGATGCCAAGCCTGGCCCCGATGCTCGAAAAAGTGATGCCATCGGTGGTGAGTATTAACGTCGAGGGGAGCACGACGGTGAATACGCCGCGTATGCCGCGTAATTTCCAGCAGTTCTTCGGTGATAATTCCCCGTTCTGCCAGGATGGTTCTCCGTTCCAGAGCTCACCATTCTGCCAGGGCGGTGCGCCGGGCGCAGGTAATGGTGGCGGGCAGCAGCAGAAATTTATGGCGCTGGGTTCCGGCGTTATTATTGATGCCGCTAAAGGTTATGTCGTTACCAACAACCACGTGGTCGATAACGCCACGGTGATTAAAGTACAACTGAGCGATGGGCGTAAATTTGACGCGAAGATCGTCGGCAAAGATCCACGCTCTGACATTGCGTTAATCCAGATTCAGGATCCGAAGAACCTGACAGCGATCAAGCTGGCAGATTCTGATGCGCTGCGCGTGGGTGATTACACTGTCGCCATTGGTAACCCGTTTGGCCTCGGTGAAACGGTAACTTCGGGTATCGTTTCTGCGCTGGGGCGTAGCGGTCTGAATGCGGAAAACTACGAGAACTTTATCCAGACGGACGCCGCGATTAACCGGGGTAACTCCGGTGGCGCACTGGTCAACCTGAACGGTGAGCTGATTGGGATTAACACCGCGATCCTCGCGCCTGACGGCGGTAATATCGGTATCGGTTTTGCTATCCCAAGCAACATGGTGAAAAACCTGACCTCGCAGATGGTTGAGTTTGGCCAGGTTAAACGTGGTGAGTTGGGTATTCTGGGCACTGAACTGAACTCTGAGCTGGCCAAAGCCATGAAGGTTGACGCACAGCGTGGCGCATTCGTCAGTCAGGTCATGCCGAATTCATCCGCAGCGAAAGCCGGTATCAAAGCCGGGGATGTGATTACCTCGCTGAACGGTAAGCCTATCAGCAGTTTTGCCGCGCTGCGTGCGCAGGTCGGCACGATGCCTGTAGGTAGCAAAATCAGCCTTGGTCTGTTGCGCGACGGTAAACCGGTCACTGTGAACCTGGAACTGCAGCAGAGTAGCCAGACTCAGGTAGATTCCAGCTCCATCTTCAAAGGGATTGAAGGTGCGGATATGAGCAACAAAGGCCAGGACAAAGGGGTCGTGGTAAGCGATGTGAAACCGAATACTCCGGCGGCTCAGATTGGCCTGAAGAAAGGGGATGTGATTATCGGTGCCAATCAGCAACCGGTGAAAAATATCGCGGAACTGCGCAAAATCCTCGATAGCAAACCGTCTGTTCTGGCGTTGAATATTCAGCGTGGTGACACCTCAATCTATCTGTTGATGCAGTAATCCTCTCAAACCCCTTCCTGTTACCAGGGAGGGGTTTCTTTTTGTGATACTTACCACAACTCCATACTTCTCTTCTTCGCTTTGTGCATTTGCACAATGCTGCTGCGTATGATCTTCCTTATGCTTGAGCTCTGCTCACAGGAGGGTTTATGGCTGGCTGGCATCTTGATACCAAAATGGCGCAGGATATCGTGGCACGCACGATGCGCATCATTGATACCAATATCAACGTAATGGATGCCCGTGGGCGGATTATCGGCAGCGGCGATCGCGAGCGTATTGGTGAATTGCACGAAGGCGCACTGTTGGTGCTTTCGCAGGGGCGCGTGGTGGATATCGATGATGCCGTCGCCAGGCATCTGCACGGTGTGCGCCAGGGAATAAACCTGCCACTACGGCTCGAAGGTGAAATTGTTGGCGTTATTGGTTTAACCGGCGAACCGGAACATCTGCGCAAGTATGGTGAACTGGTTTGTATGACCGCGGAAATGATGCTGGAACAGTCGCGTCTGATGCATCTGCTCGCGCAGGACAGTCGTCTGCGTGAAGAGTTGGTGATGAACCTGATTCAGGCCGAAGAAAATACTCCGGCGCTGATGGAGTGGGCACAACGTTTAGGCATTGATTTGAACCAGCCGCGCGTGGTGGCGGTGGTGGAAGTTGACAGTGGGCAGCTTGGCGTTGACAGTGCCATGGCAGAACTGCAGCAGCTACAAAATGCCCTGACTACGCCTGAGCGTAATAACCTGATTGCGATTGTTTCTCTTACCGAGATGGTGGTGCTGAAGCCTGCGCTTAATCAGTTTGGTCGCTGGGATGCGGAAGATCACCGTAAGCGCGTCGAGCAGTTAATTGCCCGGATGAAAGAGAATGGGCAGTTGCGCTTTCGCGTTTCTCTGGGTAACTACTTTACCGGGCCAGGCAGTATTGCCCGTTCATATCGAACGGCACGTACGACCATGATGGTCGGAAAGCAACGTATGCCGGAAAGTCGCAGCTATTTCTACCAGGATTTGATGCTGCCGGTGCTGCTGGACAGCCTGCGCGGCGGCTGGCAGGCTAATGAGCTGGCGCGCCCACTGGTAAGGCTGAAAGCGATGGATAACAACGGCTTGCTGCGGCGGACATTAGCGGCGTGGTTTCGTCATAACGTGCAGCCGCTGGCGACATCTAAGGCATTGTTTATCCATCGTAATACGCTGGAATATCGCCTGAATCGTATCTCTGAGCTGACCGGGTTGGATTTGGGAAATTTTGATGACAGGTTGTTGCTGTATGTGGCGTTACAACTGGATGAGCAGCATTGATTGATTGCCTGATGGCGCTACGCTTATCAGGCCTACGAGGATATACCTGTAGGCCGGATAAGGCGTAAGACGCCGCCATCCGGCAACAAACTGCTTACTTACGCGTTAGTTTTTCCAGATCGGCTTCAATCTCGCTGATCTTGTTGGTGACGACGCTTTCCAGATGACGTAAATCATCAAGGATCTTGCGTTTAAGATCGACTTCACTACGATCGCGCAGACAGATCTGATCCAGTTCGTCGATCACGTAGCGCAGGTTCGGGCTTATCTCCTGCACTTCTTTGTAACCCTGGCCAACGCCATCGGCGACCACGGTTTTACGCTGACGGGGATATTTAAACTTTACGCTCTTGGCAAAAAACTCGCCTTTATCCTTCTGGAAATAGATTTTCAGGATATCGTTATTGGCTTCTTGCCGCAGGCTGTAACGATCGATCTCTTCAGGATTGGTAATGCCCAGACTTTTCAGATTGTCATACATAGCGGTACCCTTAAGCTCACTATAACCATTGAATAATTAACGAAAAGCCTTGTTTATGCCACTCGCAGATGTAAAAAAAGCGGGCCAGGCCCGCTTTTTCAAAATACCGTTAGTCGATGGTGCGTAACAGCTCGTTAATACCGACTTTTCCTCGCGTCTTAGCATCAACTTTCTTCACGATCACCGCACAGTAAAGGCTGTACTTGCCATCTTTCGACGGCAGGTTGCCTGATACTACAACGGAGCCGGCCGGGACACGTCCATAATGTACTTCACCCGTTTCGCGGTCATAAATACGCGTACTCTGGCCGATGTAAACGCCCATAGAGATAACGGAACCTTCTTCGACAATTACGCCTTCTACGACTTCAGAGCGTGCGCCAATGAAGCAGTTATCTTCGATGATGGTTGGGTTAGCCTGTAATGGCTCCAGTACACCACCGATGCCAACACCGCCAGACAAGTGGACGTTTTTACCAATCTGGGCACACGAACCTACGGTAGCCCAGGTATCAACCATGGTACCTTCGTCAACGTATGCGCCGATATTGACGTATGACGGCATCAGAACCGTATTACGGGCGATAAATGCACCCTGACGCACAGCCGCAGGCGGCACTACGCGAAAGCCTTCCTTCTGGAAGCGCGCTTCGTCATAGTTGGCGAATTTCATTGGTACTTTATCGAAGTAGCGGCTTTCCGCACCATCGATAACCTGGTTATCGTTAATACGAAAAGAGAGCAGTACCGCTTTTTTCAGCCACTGATGAGTGACCCACTGACCCTCAATCTTTTCTGCGACGCGCAGTGCACCGGAATCCAGCAGAGAAATAACCTGATTAACCGCTTCACGGGTTACGGTATCCACATTTGCCGGAGTGATGTCGGCACGGCGCTCGAAAGCGGACTCAATAACGTTCTGTAACTGCTGCATTGTTAAACTCTTTCCATATAAATAAAAAGCATTACCCTTTATCGTTTGGATTGAGGGCCTCTGTCAACCGTTGATGCACTTCCTGTTGCAGCTCATTATTAAGGGCACGCCGGTCGGCTGTCGCGATTATGAATAAATCTTCTACTCGCTCGCCAATGGTTGTAATTCGGGCGCCATGCAGCGAAATTCCCAGATCGGCAAAAATCTGTCCGACCCGCGCCAGCAGTCCAGGCTGGTCGAGCGCGATAAGCTCCAGGAATGATTTACGGTCAGTATGCGTCGGCAGAAAAGTGACCTCGGTGTCGACGGTAAAGTGACGTAATTTTGCCGGTTGACGACGTGGCTGCGGCGGCTGCCAGCTACGCTGAGTGATCGCTTGCTCCAGCCCAAAACGGATCGCTTCGTGTCTGTCTGATGACAGCGGGCTACCATCCGGTTCCAGCACGATAAACGTATCCATCGCCATTCCATCACGTGTAGTGAAAATCTGCGCATCGTGGACGCTAAGATTACGACGATCCAGTTCTGCACAGACCGCAGCAAACAGGTAAGGACGGTCCGGGCTCCAGATGAAAATTTCTGTCCCGCCTCGTGTTGCCTGTGGGCTGAGTAAAATCAAGGGATCGTTCAGATCATGCTGTAGCAGATGGCGTGCGTGCCAGGCCAACTGGTTTGGACTGTGGCGCACGAAATAGTTGGCGCGACAGCGCGACCAGATATGGTGTAGCGCTTCCTCATCAATATTATCCATACGCAGCAGCGCCAGTGCCTGAAGTTGGTGGTGGCGTACGCGCTCGCGCATATCCGGCGTGTTTTGCATTCCACGACGTAGCTGTTTTTCTGTGGCGAAGTACAGTTCTCGCAACAGACTTTGCTTCCAGCTGTTCCATAGGGTTTCGTTAGTGGCGCAAATATCCGCTACCGTCAGGCAGACCAGGAAGCGCAGACGATGTTCTGTTTGCACCTCCTCTGCGAATTGCTTAATCACCTCAGGATCCTGAATATCACGACGCTGAGCGGTAACTGACATCAGCAGATGCTGGCGTACAAGCCAGGCGACCAGTTGTGTTTCGCGGGAATTTAGTCCGTGCAATTCGGCGAATTTTAGAACGTCCTGGGCACCAAGAATTGAGTGGTCGCCGCCGCGTCCTTTGGCGATATCGTGGAACAGCGCGGCAATCAGAATCAGCTCCGGCTGGCGCAGGCGCGGCCAGAGATCCACACACAACGGGTGGCGCTGACGAGTCTCTTCTTTGGCAAAACTTTCCAGCTTTAGCATCACTCGGATGGTGTGTTCATCCACCGTGTAGGCATGAAACAGGTCAAACTGCATTTGGCCGACGATGTGCGACCATTGCGGCATATAGGCCCACAAAACACTGTGGCGGTGCATTGGCAGTAGACCGCGACTCACTGCGCCTGGATGTCGCAACATGCTGAGAAACAGCGAGCGGGCCTCCGGGATGTAGCACAGCGGTTGCGTTAAATGGCGGCGGGCATGGCGCAGATGACGCAACGTCGTGGAATAAATTCCAGTGATCGCGCTGTTACGCACCATAGTGTAAAACATTCGCAGAATCGCCTCTGGTTCACGGATGAACAGATCATCGTTGCGCAGGTCAATCAGTGTACCGCGCAGTTGAAAGTCATCATCAATCGGGCGTGGTTTTTCATCCGCAGGCAGGGCGAGGATAGCCTCGTCAAACAGCTGTAGCAGCATGTTGTTTAGTTCACTCACCCGACGCGTGACGCGAAAATAGTCTTTCATCATCCGTTCGACCGGCTCGTTGCCATCGCCGCTGTAGTTAAGCCGTTGGGCTACGCTCAACTGACGGTCGAACAGCAGACGGTTATCATAACGACTGACCACCAGATGCAGTGCGAAGCGAATGCGCCAAAGGATGTGCAGACATTCGTTGAGTTCGGCGCGCTCCGCCAGCGTCAGAAAACCGAACCCGACCATTTCATCAAGCGAGGTTGCGCCAAAATGGCGTCGGGCAACCCATTGCAGGGTGTGGATATCGCGCAGGCCGCCCGGGCTGCTTTTGATATCCGGCTCCAGATTGTAGCTGGTACCGTGATAGCGCTGGTGGCGCTGATTTTGCTCTTCCACCTTGGCGGCGTAAAATTTATCAGACGGCCAGAAACCTTCGCTAAAAATATGTTTCTGTAGCTCAAGAAACAGCGCTACGTCGCCGATCAGCAGTCGTGTTTCAATCAGGTTGGTGGCGACGGTTAAATCTGACAACCCCTCCAGCAGACACTCTTCCAGCGTGCGCACGCTGTGCCCGACCTCCAGCCTGACGTCCCACAGTAACGTTAACAGCTCGCCGACTTTCTCAGCTTGGGCGTCAGGCAGCTTTTTACGACTCAGGATCAGCAGGTCAATATCGGAAAGCGGATGCAGTTCACCGCGTCCATAGCCACCGACGGCAACCAGCGCCAGATCGGCGATCTGGCCGAAGCCAGCTTCAATCCACAGGCGTTGCAGCAACTGGTCAATAAATTCGGTGCGGGCTTCAATCAACTGTTCGGCAGAAATACCGCTGTCAAACGCTTCGCCTAACCAGTGCTGGAAAGTATCGATATGCGTTTTAATCCCGGTACAGTTGAGATCATGCTGTGGCCAGGTTCCAGGATTTTGCGGTTGGCCAGGCAGGGTGGGGAGGGCAGTATTTGCGTGCTGTTCAGGAAGAGTATTCATTGTGCGCCACCCATTAAAAAGCCGGATGACGGCGCTAACGCCTTATCCGGCCTACGAAGTAGAGCAATTTGTAGGCCTGATAAGATGCGGGGACATCGCCATCAGGCAAAAAATTATTCGTCGTGTTTGATGATCGCCGGGATGGTGTCATCCTTGCGTAACGTCAGAATTTCACAGCCGTTTTCGGTAACTACAATAGTATGCTCGTACTGTGCAGACAAGCTACGGTCTTTGGTTTTCACCGTCCAGCCGTCTTTCATGGTACGAATGCGGTAATCACCCGCATTCAGCATCGGTTCCACGGTAAAGGTCATGCCCGGCTGAAGTACTACACCGCCATCGTCAGCATCGTAGTGCAGAACCTGAGGTTCTTCATGGAAGCCGCGGCCAATACCGTGACCACAGTATTCGCGAACCACAGAGAAGCCTTCTCCTTCCGCGTATTTCTGAATCGCAGCGCCCAGCGTGCGCAGACGAATGCCTGGTTTTACCATCCGCAGTGCCAGATACAGGCTTTCCTGCGTAACGCGGCACAGACGCTCGCCGAGAATTGTCGGTTTGCCGACAATAAACATTTTTGAGGTGTCGCCATGGAACTCGTCTTTAATGACAGTCACGTCGATATTGACGATATCGCCATCTTTAAGATGTTTGGCATCATCCGGGATCCCGTGGCATACCACTTCGTTAATAGAGATGCACACAGACTTCGGATAACCGTGATAACCCAGGCAGGCGGATATAGCCTGCTGCTCATTCACTATGTAGTCATTACAGATGCGATCCAGTTCGCCGGTACTGACACCCGGTTTGATAAACGGTTCGATCATTTCCAGCACTTCAGCGGCCAGACGACCAGCGACGCGCATTTTTTCGATTTCTTCAGGGGTCTTGATTGAGATAGCCATGAATTCTGTCCATCAGTGTCGATGATTTCGACAATAATTGTGTAAGTGCTGCCAATGGTAACAGTCCGGCGTACTTACTGCCAAATTGAGAATCATTAACAGCACAGACCGCCAACAATTATTGGTGTCTGCGGCGTATTTGTGGTATAAAGCGCGCCGGACTTCCGTTCCATTCTCAGATACACAAGATGGACTGAAGCGACAAATCTCACTTTGTGTAACAACACACACGTATCGGCACATATTCCGGGGTGCCCTTTGGGGTCGGTAATATGGGATGCGTGGAGGCTTAACCCCAACTTTTATATATAGAGGTTTTAATCATGGCAACTGTTTCCATGCGCGACATGCTCAAGGCTGGTGTTCACTTCGGTCACCAGACCCGTTACTGGAACCCGAAAATGAAGCCGTTCATCTTCGGTGCGCGTAACAAAGTTCACATCATCAACCTTGAGAAAACTGTACCGATGTTCAACGAAGCTCTGGCTGAACTGAACAAGATCTCTGCTCGTAAAGGTAAAATCCTTTTCGTTGGTACTAAACGCGCTGCAAGCGAAGCGGTGAAAGAAGCTGCTAACAGCTGCGACCAGTTCTTCGTGAACCATCGCTGGCTGGGCGGTATGCTGACTAACTGGAAAACTGTTCGTCAGTCCATCAAACGTCTGAAAGATCTGGAAACTCAGTCTCAGGACGGTACTTTCGAAAAGCTGACCAAGAAAGAAGCGCTGATGCGCACCCGTGAGCTTGAGAAACTGGAAAACAGCCTGGGCGGTATCAAAGACATGGGCGGTCTGCCGGACGCTCTGTTCGTAATCGATGCTGACCACGAGCACATTGCTATCAAAGAAGCAAACAACCTGGGTATCCCGGTATTTGCTATCGTTGATACCAACTCTGATCCGGACGGTGTTGACTTCGTTATCCCGGGTAACGACGACGCAATCCGTGCTGTTACCCTGTACCTGGGCGCTGTAGCTACAACCGTTCGTGAAGGCCGTTCTCAGGATCTGGCTTCCCAGGCGGAAGAAAGCTTCGTAGAAGCTGAATAATAAGGCACGCTCGTTAGAGCCCTTATAGACCAGGTAGTATCACGTTTGGTTAGGGGGCCTGTATTAGGCCCCCTTTTTCACTTTTAAATCTGTGCGGTTTAATGCCGGGCAGATCAAATCTTCCGAGGATTTTAGAATGGCTGAAATTACCGCATCCCTGGTAAAAGAGCTGCGTGAGCGTACTGGCGCAGGCATGATGGATTGCAAAAAAGCACTGACTGAAGCTAATGGCGACATCGAGCTGGCAATCGAAAACATGCGTAAATCTGGTGCGATCAAAGCTGCGAAAAAAGCAGGCAACGTTGCTGCTGACGGCGTGATCAAAACCAAAATCGAAGGCAACTTCGGTGTGATTCTGGAAGTTAACTGCCAGACTGACTTCGTTGCTAAAGACGGTGGTTTCCAGGCGTTCGCAGACAAAGTTCTGGACGCGGCTGTAGCAGGTAAAGTGACTGATGTTGAAGTCCTGAAAGCACAGTTCGAAGAAGAGCGTGTTGCGCTGGTTGCTAAAATCGGTGAAAACATCAACATCCGTCGCGTTGCAATCCTGGAAGGCGACGTTCTGGGCAACTACCAACACGGTGCGCGCATCGGTGTTCTGGTTGCGGCTAAAGGCGCTGATGAAGAGCTGGTTAAACACCTGGCGATGCACGTTGCTGCAAGCAAACCAGAATTCGTTAAACCAGAAGACGTGTCTGCTGAAGTGGTAGAGAAAGAATACCAGGTACAGCTGGACATCGCGATGCAGTCTGGTAAGCCGAAAGAAATCGCAGAGAAAATGGTTGAAGGCCGTATGAAGAAATTCACCGGTGAAGTTTCTCTGACTGGTCAGCCTTTCGTAATGGACCCGAGCAAAAACGTTGGCCAGCTGCTGAAAGAGCACAACGCTGACGTGACTGGCTTCATCCGCTTTGAAGTGGGCGAAGGCATCGAGAAAGTTGAAGCTGACTTCGCAGCAGAAGTTGCTGCAATGTCTAAACAGTCTTAATTGTACTGTCCGGAGCCGCCTCAGGGCGGCTCCTTTTTGTACCCGTCATGTGAAAATCAGCCAGTTCCAGTAGGCAACAAACGGCAGGAAACACATGATGTCACCCGATTTAAATCATCCCATTCGTGACACTCGCAGGAAAGAAAATGGCTACCAACGCAAAACCCGTCTACAAACGCATTCTGCTTAAACTGAGCGGCGAAGCATTGCAGGGGACTGAAGGTTTCGGTATTGACGCAAGCATCCTTGACCGTATGGCGCAAGAGATTAAAGAACTTGTTGAACTGGGCATTCAGGTTGGCGTAGTGATTGGCGGTGGTAACCTGTTCCGCGGTGCAGGTTTGGCAAAAGCGGGTATGAACCGCGTTGTGGGCGACCACATGGGCATGCTGGCAACAGTTATGAACGGCCTGGCAATGCGTGACGCACTGCATCGCGCCTATGTGAACGCTCGCCTGATGTCTGCTATTCCGCTGAACGGCGTGTGCGACAACTACAGCTGGGCAGAGGCTATCAGCCTGCTGCGTAACAACCGCGTTGTTATTTTGTCCGCGGGTACCGGTAACCCGTTCTTCACTACTGACTCTGCAGCCTGTCTGCGCGGTATTGAAATCGAAGCGGATGTGGTTCTGAAAGCCACTAAAGTTGATGGCGTATTTACCGCCGATCCGGCTCAGGATCCAACCGCTACCATGTACGAACAACTGACCTACAGTGAAGTACTGGATAAAGAACTGAAAGTGATGGATCTGGCTGCGTTCACGCTGGCTCGTGACCACAAATTACCGATTCGTGTCTTCAACATGAACAAACCAGGTGCCTTGCGCCGTGTTGTTATGGGTGAAAAAGAAGGCACTTTAATCACGGAATAATTTCCGTCGAGGCCAAATACGGGTAAGATTCCGCTTTAATCAAGCGGGTCACTTACCCGGTGGCATATTTTAAACAAGACTATACTTAGCGCATCAGTGCTTCCGTCTGGTCTGTCTGAGACAAGTTTTCAAGGATTCGTAACGTGATTAGCGATATCAGAAAAGATGCTGAAGTGCGCATGGATAAATGCGTAGAAGCGTTCAAAAACCAAATCAGCAAAATTCGCACGGGTCGTGCTTCTCCCAGCCTGCTGGACGGTATTGTCGTAGAATATTACGGCACACCAACTCCGCTGCGTCAGCTGGCAAGCGTAACGGTTGAAGATTCCCGTACTCTTAAAATCAACGTGTTTGACCGTTCAATGGGGCCGGCTGTTGAGAAGGCGATTATGGCTTCTGACCTCGGTCTGAACCCAAGTTCTGCGGGTACCGATATCCGCGTTCCGCTGCCTCCGCTGACCGAAGAGCGTCGTAAAGATCTGACGAAAGTTGTGCGTGGTGAAGCTGAACAGGCTCGTGTTGCTGTACGTAACGTACGCCGTGATGCCAACGATAAAGTAAAAGCTCTGTTGAAAGATAAAGAGATCAGCGAAGATGACGATCGCCGTTCTCAGGACGACGTACAGAAACTGACTGACGCAGCAATCAAGAAAGTTGATGCGGCGCTGGCAGAGAAAGAAGCGGAACTGATGCAGTTCTGATTCGTCTGTACGTTTAAAACGCCGCTTGGGGGATCTGTGAGGATCAACTGGCGGCGTTTTGCTTTTTATCCTGTATCAATTCTTCTGGATGTCTGATGAAGCAATTAACCGTTCTGGGCTCAACCGGCTCTATTGGTTGCAGTACGCTGGATGTAGTACGCCATAACCCGGAAAAGTTTCGAGTTGCTGCGTTGGTTGCGGGTAAAAATGTCACCCGCATGGTAGAGCAATGCCTGGAGTTTTCTCCCCGCTATGCGGTGATGGACGATGAAAAAAGCGCAGTGCTGGTGAAAGCCGCACTTCAGGAGCACGGAAGTCGCACTGAGGTGATGAGTGGGCAACAGGCAGCCTGTGATATGGCTGCGCTGGATGACGTCGATCAGGTGATGGCGGCGATTGTCGGCGCAGCGGGGTTATTACCGACGCTGGCGGCAATCCGTGCGGGCAAAAGTATTCTGTTGGCAAATAAAGAGTCTTTAGTGACCTGCGGACGTCTGTTTATGGACGACGTGAAACGCAACAAAGCGCAGCTTTTGCCGGTAGATAGCGAACATAATGCGATTTTTCAGAGTTTACCTCAACCTATCCAACACAATCTGGGATACGCTGACCTTGAGCAAAATGGCGTAATGTCCGTTCTGCTTACCGGGTCTGGGGGCCCTTTCCGTGAAACGCCATTGCAGGATCTGGTTTCAATGACGCCCGATCAAGCATGCCGTCATCCGAACTGGTCGATGGGAAGAAAAATCTCAGTCGATTCCGCCACCATGATGAATAAAGGTCTGGAATACATTGAAGCGCGTTGGTTATTTAATGCCAGTGCAAGCCAGATGGAAGTGCTGATTCATCCGCAGTCGGTGATTCACTCGATGGTGCGTTATCAGGATGGTAGTGTGCTGGCCCAGTTGGGTGAGCCTGATATGCGTACACCGATTGCTCATACGATGGCATGGCCGGAACGTGTGACGTCTGGCGCTAAGCCTGTCGACTTTTGCAAACTCAGTGCGTTGACTTTTTCCGCACCTGATTACCAGCGTTATCCGTGCCTGAAATTGGCAATGGACGCATTTGAGCAAGGGCAGGCCGCGACAACCGCGCTGAACGCCGCGAATGAAATTACCGTTGCCGCATTCCTGGCGCAGCAGATTCGATTTACTGATATCGCACGTCTAAATTTATCCGTACTGGATAAGATGGATTTGCAGGAACCGCAGAGCGTTGATGACGTGCTGAGGGTCGATGCCATCGCCAGGGAAGTCGCCACAAAACAAGTGACGCGACTCTCAAGCTGATGATAATCCCTCTACGGGGGATCGTGCTATTTGTTAGCGTTGGGCTTCAGTGATATAGTCTGCGCCACCCGATTGTGGGTATTTGCTTTTTTTCGGTCGGGTAAGCCGTGGTTTGACACGGCTTTTTTGTGGATACACAAAATCATTCAGGTTGCATCAAGGCGGCAAGTGAATGAGTTCCCAGGAGCATACAATCAGTATGTGGCTGGGGCGAATGAGCGCAGCTAACAAAGAGGCAGCCTGAAGGATGAAGAGCAAAAGGCTTCAGTATTCCTGAGTACCGTAAAATCCTTTCAGGGACTAAAAACGCGTTATGTTGTCTGCAACTCAACCATTAAGCGAAAATTTGCCAGCACATGGCTGCCGCCATGTAGCCATTATTATGGATGGCAATGGCCGCTGGGCGAAAAAGCAAGGGAAGATTCGCGCCTTTGGGCATAAGGCCGGAGCAAAATCCGTCCGCCGGGCTGTCTCTTTTGCTGCCAATAACGGTATTGATGCGTTAACGCTGTATGCCTTTAGCAGTGAGAACTGGAACCGACCTGCGCAGGAAGTGAGCGCGTTAATGGAATTGTTCGTGTGGGCGCTTGATAGCGAAGTGAAAAACCTGCACCGCCATAACGTTCGTCTGCGTATTATCGGGGATATCAGTCGATTTAACTCACGTTTGCAAGAACGGATCCGCAAATCGGAAGCGCTTACCGCCCAAAATACCGGGTTAACGCTGAATATTGCTGCGAATTACGGTGGACGGTGGGATATTGTCCAGGGAGTCAGACAACTGGCACAACAGGTGCAGGAAGGTCTGCTGCGTCCTGAGCAAATTGATGAAGAGATGCTTGGTCAACAAATTTGCATGCATGAGCTGGCTCCGGTGGATTTAGTAATAAGGACTGGGGGAGAGCACCGCATTAGTAATTTTCTGCTGTGGCAAATTGCCTATGCCGAGCTTTACTTTACGGATGTTCTCTGGCCCGATTTCGATGAACAAGACTTTGAAGGTGCGCTGCATGCCTTTGCTAATCGAGAGCGTCGTTTCGGCGGCACCGAACCCGGTGATGAAAAAGCCTGATGGGGGTCGCTTTTGCTGAAGTATCGCCTGATTTCTGCTTTTGTTTTAATACCCGTGGTCATCGCGGCGCTGTTTTTGTTGCCGCCGGTGGGGTTCGCCATTGTTACGCTGGTCGTTTGTATGCTGGCAGCCTGGGAATGGGGACAGTTAAGCGGTTTTGCCACTCGCACGCAGCGAGTCTGGCTGGCGGTTCTGTGTGGGCTACTGCTGGCACTGATGCTGTTTTTGCTGCCTGAATATCATCACAATATTCACCAGCCGCTGGTTGAATTGTCGCTTTGGGCGTCGTTAGGCTGGTGGGCTGTAGCGCTATTACTGGTGTTATTTTACCCCGGTTCAGCGGCAGTCTGGCGTAATTCAAAGGTATTACGCATAATTTTCGGCATCTTAACCATTGTCCCTTTCTTTTGGGGAATGCTGGCGCTACGAGCCTGGCATTATGATGAGAATCATTATAGTGGCGCGGTATGGCTGCTCTATGTCATGATCCTCGTCTGGGGAGCGGATTCTGGTGCGTATATGTTTGGAAAGCTGTTTGGCAAGCATAAACTGGCGCCGAAGGTCTCTCCTGGTAAAACCTGGCAAGGTTTTATTGGCGGACTCGCCACTGCTGCTGTGATCTCATGGGGTTATGGTATGTGGGCGAATCTTGATGTTGCGCCTGTCACCTTGCTCATTTGCTCTATCGTTGCAGCCCTGGCCTCCGTGTTGGGTGACTTGACCGAGAGTATGTTTAAGCGTGAAGCAGGTATTAAGGACAGTGGTCACTTAATCCCAGGGCACGGTGGTATTCTGGATCGCATTGATAGCCTGACGGCTGCAGTACCGGTCTTTGCTTGCCTGTTGTTACTGGTATTCAGGACACTCTAACGGATGGTCTTATGCTGAGTATTCTCTGGAATCTGGCTGCATTCATCGTCGCACTCGGTGTGCTTATCACTGTGCATGAATTTGGTCATTTCTGGGTTGCCCGGCGCTGTGGAGTCCGTGTCGAGCGCTTTTCCATTGGCTTTGGAAAAGCGCTTTGGCGTCGTACCGATAAACTGGGTACTGAATACGTCATCGCCCTGATCCCACTCGGCGGCTACGTCAAAATGCTGGATGAGCGTGCTGAGCCGGTTATACCGGAGCTGCGCCACCACGCCTTCAACAATAAAACAGTTGGGCAACGTGCTGCCATTATCGCTGCAGGCCCAATTGCAAACTTCATCTTTGCTATTTTTGCCTACTGGTTGGTCTTTATCATCGGTGTCCCTGGTGTGCGTCCGGTTGTTGGTGAGATCACACCTAATTCGATCGCCGCTCAGGCGCAAATTTTGCCTGGTACGGAACTAAAAGCTGTTGATGGCATCGAAACCCCAGATTGGGATACTGTGCGGTTGCAGCTGGTCTCCAAAATCGGCGATGAGCATACGACCATCAGCGTGGCGCAGTTTGGCAGCAACCAGCGACAGGACAAAACGCTGGATCTGCGCGATTGGGCATTTGAGCCAGATAAAGAGGATCCTGTCTCTAGTCTGGGGATTCGCCCGCGCGGTCCGCAGATTGAACCGGTGCTGTCAGAAGTGCAGGTTAACTCCGCTGCAAGCAAGGCGGGTTTGCAAGCTGGCGACAGGATCGTTAAAGTCGATGGTCAACCGTTAACGCAATGGATGACGTTCGTGATGTTGGTGCGCGATAATCCGGGTAAGCCGTTAGCGCTCGAAATTGAAAGGCAGGGGAGTCCCTTGTCTTTAACATTAATCCCGGATACCAAACCGGGTAATGGAAAGGCGGAAGGTTTTGCAGGCGTTGTGCCTAAAATTATCCCTCTGCCTGATGAGTACAAGACTGTACGCCAGTATGGGCCGTTCAGCGCCATCCTCGAAGCCACGGATAAAACGTGGCAGTTGATGAAGCTGACGGTCAGTATGCTGGGAAAATTGATTACCGGTGATGTAAAACTGAACAACCTCAGTGGGCCGATTTCTATCGCCCAGGGGGCTGGGATGTCAGCGGAGTTCGGGGTAATTTATTACCTGATGTTCCTTGCGCTTATCAGCGTGAACTTAGGGATAATCAACCTGTTTCCGTTGCCCGTTCTTGACGGGGGGCATCTGCTGTTCCTGGCGATTGAAAAGCTGAAGGGCGGTCCGGTATCCGAGCGGGTTCAAGACTTTAGTTATCGCATTGGCTCTATTTTGCTGGTGTTGTTAATGGGGCTTGCACTTTTCAATGATTTCTCTCGGTTGTAAGAGAGTGTTAGGAAGAACGCATAATAACGATGGCGATGAAAAAGTTGCTCATAGCGTCGCTGCTGTTTAGCAGCGCCACCGTATACGGTGCTGAAGGGTTCGTAGTGAAGGACATTCATTTCGAAGGCCTACAGCGAGTCGCCGTTGGTGCGGCTCTCCTTAGTATGCCGGTGCGTACAGGCGACACGGTTAATGATGAAGACATCAGTAATACCATTCGCGCCCTGTTCGCCACCGGAAACTTTGAGGATGTCCGCGTCCTGCGCGATGGTGATACCCTTCTGGTTCAGGTAAAAGAACGTCCGACGATTGCCAGCATTACTTTCTCCGGTAACAAATCGGTGAAAGACGACATGCTTAAGCAGAACCTCGAGGCGTCTGGCGTGCGTGTTGGCGAATCTCTTGATCGCACAACCCTTGCCGATATCGAAAAAGGCCTGGAAGATTTCTACTATAGCGTCGGTAAGTACAGCGCCAGTGTGAAAGCGGTGGTAACACCGTTGCCGCGTAACCGCGTTGACCTCAAACTGGTGTTCCAGGAAGGTGTATCGGCGAAGATCCAACAGATCAATATCGTCGGTAACCACGCCTTTACAACCGACGAGCTTATCTCTCACTTCCAACTGCGTGATGAAGTGCCGTGGTGGAACGTCGTAGGCGATCGTAAATATCAGAAACAGAAACTGGCGGGTGATCTCGAAACCCTGCGCAGCTACTATCTGGATCGCGGTTACGCTCGTTTCAACATTGACTCCACCCAGGTCAGCCTGACGCCGGATAAGAAAGGTATCTATATCACTGTCAACATCACAGAAGGTGAGCAGTACAAACTTTCTGGGGTGCAAGTGAGCGGTAACCTTGCCGGACACTCTGCCGAGATTGAGACCCTGACGAAAATCGAGCCGGGCGAACTCTATAACGGCACCAAAGTGACCAAAATGGAAGATGATATCAAGAAGCTTCTGGGTCGCTATGGCTATGCCTACCCGCGTGTACAGTCGCAACCTGAAATCAACGATGCAGACAAAACCGTAAAATTACGTGTAAATGTGGATGCGGGTAACCGTTTCTATGTTCGTAAGATCCGTTTTGAAGGTAACGACACCTCTAAAGATTCCGTGCTGCGTCGCGAAATGCGCCAGATGGAAGGCGCGTGGTTGGGTAGCGATCTGGTCGATCAGGGTAAAGAACGTCTGAATCGTCTGGGCTACTTCGAAACCGTGGACACTGATACTCAGCGTATTCCGGGTAGTCCGGATCAGGTTGATGTGGTCTATAAGGTGAAAGAACGTAATACCGGTAGCTTCAACTTCGGCGTCGGTTACGGTACAGAGAGCGGCGTTAGCTTCCAGGCGGGCGTTCAGCAGGATAACTGGTTAGGTACCGGTTATTCGGTCGGTATTAACGGCACCAAAAACGACTATCAGACCTATACTGAGTTGTCTGTTACCAACCCGTATTTCACCGTTGATGGTGTCAGCCTTGGTGGTCGCGTCTTCTATAACGACTTTGAAGCGGATGATGCGGATCTGTCCGACTATACCAACAAAAGTTATGGTACAGACGTAACGCTGGGCTTCCCGATCAACGAATACAATACGTTGCGTGCGGGTCTGGGTTATGTGCATAACTCCCTGTCTAACATGGATCCACAGGTTGCGATGCAGCGATATCTGGTTTCCATGGGTGAGAATCCTGACGCTGATAGCTTCAAATCGGACGATTTCACCTTCAACTACGGTTGGACATACAACAAGCTGGACCGTGGGTACTTCCCAACGGAAGGTACGCGTGTCAACCTGAACGGTAAAGTGACGGTTCCTGGTTCTGATAACGAATACTACAAAGCGACGTTGGATACTGCGACCTATGTGCCGATCGATGACGACCATAAATGGGTTGTTCTGGGTCGTACTAAGTGGGGTTACGGTGACGGTATAGGCGGCAAAGAGATGCCGTTCTATGAGAACTTCTATGCCGGTGGTTCCAGCACTGTGCGTGGCTTCCAGTCGAACACTATCGGTCCGAAAGCCGTCTATTTACCGGCTAATCGTTATAATAATGATGACGATTATGACAACGAGTGTGACACTACCAATACTGCACCGTGTAAATCGGATGATGCTGTGGGCGGTAACGCCATGGCTGTCGCCAGCCTGGAGTTTATTACTCCGACGCCGTTTATTAGCGACAAGTATGCCAACTCGGTCCGTACTTCCTTCTTCTGGGATATGGGTACCGTTTGGGATACTAACTGGGATTCCGCGAAGTATTCTGGTTATCCAGACTACAGCGATCCGAGCAATATCCGTATGTCTGCAGGTATCGCATTACAATGGATGTCCCCATTGGGGCCGTTGGTCTTCTCCTACGCCCAGCCGTTTAAGGATTATGAGGGAGACAAAAAAGAGCAGTTCCAGTTTAACATTGGTAAAACCTGGTAATTGTTCTTCACAAAGGAATGTAAGAGTTGTGTAGCGATGACTTTAGGCGATCTTGCATGGGATCGCCTGGCCACGCAAAGAACTGCATCTTCGGATGCAAATGGGATGGTAAGGAGTTAATTGTGAAAAAGTGGTTATTAGCTGCAGGTCTCGGTTTAGCGATGGCAACGTCTGCACAGGCTGCCGACAAAATTGCAATCGTCAATATGGGTAGCCTGTTCCAACAGGTTGCACAGAAGACTGGTGTTTCTAATACGCTGGAAAACGAGTTCAAAGGCCGCGCCAGCGAACTGCAGCGTATGGAATCCGATCTGCAATCTAAAATGCAGCGTCTGCAATCTATGAAAGCGGGTGCCGATCGTACCAAGCTGGAAAAAGACGTTATGGCACAGCGCCAGACTTTCTCTCAGAAAGCGCAGGCTTTTGAGCAGGATCGTCAACGTCGTTCCAACGAAGAACGTGGCAAACTGGTTACTCGTATCCAGACTGCTGTGAAATCTGTCGCTAGCAGCCAGAGCATCGATCTGGTCGTTGACGCGAACACCGTTGCATACAACAGCAGCGATGTAAAAGACATCACCGCCGACGTACTGAAACAGGTTAAATAAGTAATGCCTTCAATTCGACTGGCTGATTTAGCAGAGCAGTTGGATGCAGAATTACACGGTGATGGCGATATCGTCATCACCGGCGTAGCGTCCATGCAATCTGCGCAAACTGGCAATATCACATTCATGGTAAACCCTAAATACCGTGAACATTTAGGCGTATGCCAGGCTTCTGCCGTTGTGATGACGCAGGACGATCTTCCTTTTGCTAAGAGTGCCGCGCTGGTAGTGAAGAATCCCTACCTGACCTATGCACGAATGGCACAAATTTTAGATACCACGCCTCAGCCTGCACAAAATATTGCACCCAGTGCAGTGATCGATGCGACGGCGAAGCTGGGTAATAATGTCTCTGTTGGCGCAAATGCGGTCATCGAGTCAGGCGTAGAGCTGGGCGATAACGTGGTTATCGGCGCAGGTTGCTTCGTCGGAAAAAACACAAAAATCGGTGCAGGTTCACGCTTGTGGGCCAATGTGACGATTTACCACGATATTCAGATCGGTGAGAATTGCTTGATCCAGTCAAGCACAGTCGTCGGATCTGACGGCTTTGGCTATGCAAACGATCGTGGTAATTGGGTGAAGATCCCGCAGCTTGGTCGCGTCATTATTGGCGATCGCGTCGAGATTGGTGCCTGTACGACAATCGATCGTGGCGCACTGGACGATACCGTGATCGGCAATGGTGTTATCATTGATAACCAGTGCCAGATTGCGCATAACGTTGTGATTGGCGACAATACGGCTGTAGCCGGTGGCGTCATTATGGCGGGTAGCCTGAAGATTGGCCGTTACTGCATGATTGGCGGCGCCAGCGTGATCAATGGGCATATGGAAATATGCGACAAAGTCACGGTAACTGGCATGGGTATGGTGATGCGTCCTATTACTGAACCTGGCGTCTACTCCTCAGGCATTCCGCTACAACCCAACAAGGTATGGCGTAAAACAGCTGCACTGGTGATGAATATTGATGATATGAGCAAGCGCCTCAAAGCAATTGAGCGCAAGGTTAATCAACAAGACTAACGTTCCACCTGTACACAACATCGTTCAAGCTGCATTGAAGCGGCAATTGAGTGAAATCCCGGGAGCTTGCGCAGGTAAGTGACTGGAGTGAGCCAAGGCAGCCAACAAAGCGGCAGCTTGAAAGATAAAGTGTATGTACGTGCCATCCTTTTACGGCCTGTCACATTCATGCGATTGCGACAGGCCGTGTTATTATTGCCTTTTAGTATATTTTGACAGGAAGAGTATTTTGACTACTAACACTCATACTCTGCATATTGAAGAGATTTTAGAACTTCTGCCGCACCGTTTTCCGTTTCTGCTGGTTGACCGTGTGCTGGATTTTGAAGAAGGTCGTTTTCTGCGCGCAGTGAAAAATGTATCCGTTAACGAGCCTTTCTTTCAGGGCCACTTCCCGGGTAAACCGATTTTCCCTGGTGTGCTGATTCTGGAAGCGATGGCACAGGCAACGGGTATTCTGGCGTTTAAAAGCGTAGGAAAACTGGAGCCGGGCGAACTGTATTACTTCGCAGGAATTGATGAGGCACGCTTTAAGCGTCCTGTCGTGCCAGGCGATCAGATGATCATGGAAGTGACTTTCGAGAAAACGCGCCGCGGCCTGACCCGTTTTAAAGGGGTTGCGTTGGTCGACGGTAAAGTTGTGTGCGAAGCAACAATGATGTGTGCCCGTAGCCGGGAGGCCTGATACGTGATTGATAAATCCGCCTTTATTCACCCAACTGCCATTGTAGAAGATGGTGCCAGCATTGGCGCTAATGCTCACATTGGCCCATTTTGTATTGTTGGACCCCATGTTGAAATTGGTGAGGGTACCGTACTGAAGTCTCACGTAGTCGTGAATGGTCATACCAAGATTGGTCGCGATAACGAGATCTATCAGTTTGCCTCCATCGGTGAAGTGAACCAGGACCTGAAATATGCTGGCGAACCGACCCGTGTGGAAATTGGCGATCGTAACCGCATCCGCGAGAGCGTCACCATTCATCGTGGCACAGTGCAGGGCGGTGGGTTGACGAAGGTGGGCAGTGATAACTTACTGATGATCAACGCGCACGTCGCGCACGATTGTACAGTGGGTAACCGCTGCATTCTGGCGAATAACGCCACGCTTGCCGGACATGTTTCGCTGGATGATTTTGTTATCATCGGTGGCATGACAGCGGTGCATCAGTTCTGCATCATTGGCGCGCACGTGATGGTTGGTGGCTGTTCTGGCGTTGCCCAGGATGTTCCTCCATACGTTATTGCCCAGGGCAACCATGCGACGCCGTTTGGCGTCAACATTGAAGGTCTGAAGCGTCGTGGATTCACTCGCGAAGCGATTACTGCGATCCGCAATGCCTATAAAGCGTTGTACCGCAGCGGCAAAACGCTTGACGAAGCGAAACCGGAAATCGCCGAACTGGCGAAGCAGTACCCCGATGTTCAGGCCTTTAGCGATTTCTTTGAGCGCTCAACGCGTGGTCTGATTCGTTAATGACTGAGCAGCGTCCTTTAACGATTGCCCTCGTCGCCGGAGAAACCTCCGGCGATATTCTTGGTGCCGGATTAATTCGAGCACTCAAGGCTCGCGTCCCCAATGCGCGATTTGTTGGCGTTGCAGGTCCGCTGATGCAGGCTGAAGGCTGTGAAGCCTGGTACGAAATGGAAGAGTTGGCGGTAATGGGCATTGTTGAAGTGCTTGGACGCCTGCGCCGTTTGCTGCATATCCGCGCTGATCTAACTCGCCGTTTCACCGATCTCAAGCCGGATGTTTTTGTCGGTATTGATGCGCCTGATTTCAACATTACCCTCGAAGGAAATTTGAAAAAGCAGGGCATTAAAACCATTCATTACGTCAGCCCCTCCGTCTGGGCATGGCGACAGAAACGCGTTTTCAAAATAGGCAGATCCACCAATATGGTGCTGGCCTTTCTGCCTTTCGAAAAAGCGTTTTATGACAAATTTAACGTCCCGTGCCGCTTTATCGGTCACACCATGGCGGATGCCATGCCGTTGGATCCTGATAAAAATGCGGCTCGTGATGTTCTGGGTATTCCTCATGATGCGCACTGCCTGGCATTGCTACCGGGAAGTCGTGGTGCAGAAGTGGAAATGCTCAGCGCTGATTTTCTGAAAACAGCGCAGCTATTACGTCAACAATACCCGGATCTCGAAGTCGTGGTTCCGTTGGTCAATACCAAACGTCGAGAGCAGTTTGAACGCATCAAGGCTGAAGTGGCTCCAGAACTTTCCGTACATATGCTTAATGGAATGGGACGTGAAGCCATGGTTGCCAGCGATGCTGCGTTGCTGGCCTCTGGTACGGCTGCGCTGGAGTGCATGCTGGCGAAGTGTCCGATGGTTGTCGGCTATCGTATGAAACCCTTCACGTTCTGGCTGGCGAAGCGTCTGGTGAAAACCGATTATGTTTCTCTGCCGAACTTGTTAGCGGGAAGAGAACTGGTTAAAGAGCTGCTGCAGGATGAATGCGAACCGCATGCATTGGCACAAGCGCTGTTGCCGTTGCTCGCCAATGGTAAAACCAGCCATGCGATGCATGACACTTTCCGTGAACTGCACCAGCAGATCCGTTGCAATGCCGATGAACAAGCGGCGGATGCTGTCCTGGAGTTAGCACAATGATTGAATTTGTTTATCCACATACGCATTTAGTGGCGGGTGTGGATGAAGTGGGGCGCGGTCCTTTGGTGGGAGCCGTTGTGACTGCGGCCGTTATACTTGATCCTGCGCGTCCGATTGTCGGGCTCAACGACTCCAAAAAATTGTCGGAAAAGCGTCGTCTGTCACTTTACGATGAAATCAAGGACAAGGCGTTAAGCTGGAGCCTTGGGCGAGCGGAACCGCATGAAATTGACGAGCTGAATATCCTGCATGCCACCATGCTGGCTATGCAGCGTGCGGTTGCAGGTCTGCATATTACTCCTGAATACGTACTGATTGATGGAAATCGTTGCCCGGCATTGCCGATGCCGTCGATGGCGGTAGTGAAAGGTGATAGCCGCGTGGCAGAGATCAGCGCTGCGTCTATCCTGGCGAAAGTCACACGTGACGCTGAAATGGCGGCGCTGGATATTATTTTTCCGCAGTATGGCTTTGCACAGCACAAAGGCTACCCAACCGCTTTTCATCTGGAAAAGCTGGCAGAGCATGGCGCTACAGAGTACCACCGTCGCAGCTTTGGCCCTGTCAAACGCGCACTGGGACTCGCGTCCTGATTCTTGTGTCGAGAATAAGTAAACCGGAATCTGAAGATGTCTGAACCACGTTTCGTCCACCTGCGGGTGCACAGCGACTACTCCATGATTGATGGGCTGGCAAAAACCGGACCGCTGGTAAAAAAGGCGGCCGCATTAGGCATGCCTGCGCTGGCGATCACCGATTTTACCAACCTGTGTGGTCTGGTGAAGTTTTACGGAGCGGGTCATGGCGCGGGCATTAAGCCAATTGTTGGCGCTGATTTTCATGTTCGTAGTGAACTGTTTGGTGATGAGCTCACTCAACTGACCGTGCTAGCGGCCAATAACACGGGTTACCAGAACCTGACATTGTTGATATCGAAAGCCTATCAGCGTGGCTATGGTGCTGAAGGGCCGGTTATCGACAAAGACTGGCTGGTCGATTTAAAAGATGGCTTAATTTTGCTTTCCGGTGGTCGCATGGGCGACGTCGGGCGCAGCTTGCTGCGTGGTAACAGCGCACTGGTCGATGAGTGCGTGACGTTTTATGAAGAACATTTTCCCAATTGCTACTTCCTGGAACTGATCCGCACCGGCAGGCAAGACGAAGAAAATTATCTGCATGCCGCAGTGGCTCTGGCCGAAACGCGTGGTCTGCCAGTGGTGGCGACCAACGATGTTCGCTTCCTTGAAAGCGGAGATTTCGACGCGCATGAAATTCGCGTTGCGATCCACGATGGTTTCACTCTCGATGATCCGAAACGCCCGCGCAACTATTCGCCGCAGCAGTATATGCGCAGCGAAGAGGAGATGTGCGAGCTGTTCTCCGACATCCCGGAAGCGCTGCAAAATACTGTCGAGATAGCCAAACGCTGTAATGTGACGGTACGTTTGGGCGAATATTTTCTGCCGCAGTTCCCGACTGGTGATATGACCACGGAAGACTATCTGGTCAAAAAATCCAAAGAGGGGCTGGAAGAGCGTCTGGCATTTTTGTTCCCGGACGAAGCCGAGCGTCAAGAGAAGCGCCCACCCTATGATGAACGTCTGGATATTGAACTTCAGGTTATTAACCAAATGGGGTTCCCGGGTTACTTCCTGATCGTTATGGAGTTTATCCAGTGGTCAAAAGATAACGGTGTACCCGTTGGGCCGGGACGTGGTTCCGGTGCGGGCTCGTTGGTTGCTTATGCATTAAAAATTACCGATCTTGATCCGCTGGAATTCGACCTGCTGTTCGAACGTTTCCTCAACCCGGAACGTGTCTCTATGCCTGACTTCGACGTTGACTTCTGTATGGAGAAGCGCGACCAGGTAATTGAACACGTAGCGGATATGTATGGCCGTGACGCGGTATCGCAGATTATTACCTTTGGTACGATGGCGGCAAAAGCGGTTATCCGCGACGTAGGCCGCGTGCTGGGGCATCCGTACGGTTTTGTTGACCGTATTTCTAAACTGGTGCCACCCGATCCGGGGATGACGCTGGCGAAGGCCTTTGAGGCTGAGCCGCAACTGCCTGAAATTTACGAGGCTGATGAAGAGGTCAGGGCGCTGATCGACATGGCGCGTAAGCTGGAAGGTGTCACACGTAATGCCGGTAAACATGCTGGTGGTGTGGTCATCGCGCCAACTAAAATTACTGACTTTGCGCCGTTGTACTGCGATGAGCAGGGGCTGCACCCGGTTACTCAGTTTGATAAGAATGATGTGGAATATGCCGGGCTGGTGAAGTTTGACTTCCTCGGCTTGCGAACGCTCACTATCATCAACTGGGCGCTGGAGATGATCAACGCCCGCCGTGAGCGCAACGGTGAGCCGCCGTTAGACATTGCGGCCATCCCGCTGGATGATAAAAAAAGTTTCGACATGCTGCAACGCTCGGAAACCACTGCGGTATTCCAGCTTGAATCCCGCGGCATGAAGGATCTGATTAAACGTCTGCAGCCTGACTGCTTCGAAGATATGATCGCCCTGGTGGCGCTGTTCCGTCCCGGCCCGCTCCAGTCGGGGATGGTAGATAACTTTATCGACCGTAAACACGGTCGCGAAGAGATTTCCTACCCGGACGTACAGTGGCAGCATGAGTGCCTGAAACCGGTGCTGGAGCCGACCTATGGCATTATCCTGTATCAGGAACAGGTCATGCAGATAGCCCAGGAGCTGTCGGGCTATACTCTTGGCGGCGCGGACATGTTGCGTCGTGCAATGGGTAAGAAAAAACCGGAAGAGATGGCCAAGCAGCGCGGCACCTTCGAAGAAGGGGCGAAAAAGCGTGGTGTAGATGGCGAGCTGGCGATGAAAATCTTTGACCTGGTGGAGAAATTCGCCGGTTACGGATTTAACAAATCGCACTCCGCGGCCTATGCGCTGGTCTCTTACCAGACGCTGTGGCTGAAAGCGCATTACCCCGCTGAGTTTATGGCAGCGGTAATGACCGCCGATATGGATAACACCGAAAAGGTGGTGGGGCTGGTGGACGAATGCTGGCGCATGGGGCTAAAAATCCTGCCGCCAGATATCAACTCCGGGCTGTATCATTTCCATGTTAATGATGACGGCGAAATTGTGTATGGCATCGGCGCGATAAAAGGCGTGGGTGAAGGGCCAATTGAAGCTATCATTGAAGCGCGTAATAAAGGTGGCTACTTCCGCGAGCTGTTTGATCTCTGCGCCCGCACAGATATTAAGAAGCTTAATCGCCGGGTGTTGGAAAAGCTAATCATGTCCGGGGCGTTTGACCGCCTTGGCCCGCATCGCGCTGCGTTGATGAATTCGCTTAATGATGCGCTTAAAGCTGCCGATCAGCATGCGAAAGCTGAAGCTATCGGTCAGGCCGATATGTTTGGTGTACTGGCGGAAGAGCCGGAACAAATTGAACAATCCTACGCCAGCTGCACGCCGTGGCCGGAGCAGGTGGTATTAGAGGGTGAACGTGAAACGTTAGGACTTTACCTGACCGGACACCCTATCAATCAGTATTTAAAAGAAATTGAGCGCTATGTCGGAGGCCACAGGCTGAAAGACATGCATCCGACAGAACGTGGTAAAGTTACCACTGCTGCGGGGCTCGTTATTGCTGCGCGGGTAATGGTCACCAAGCGCGGTAATCGTATCGGCATCTGCACACTGGATGACCGTTCCGGGCGTCTGGAAGTGATGTTATTCACCGATGCTCTGGATAAATACCAGCATTTGCTGGAAAAAGACCGCATACTTATCGTCAGCGGACAGGTCAGCTTTGATGACTTCAACGGCGGGCTTAAAATGATGGCCCGTGAAGTCATGGATATTGACGAAGCCCGGGAAAAATATGCTCGCGGGCTTGCTATCTCGCTGACGGACAGGCAAATTGATGACCAGCTTTTAAACCGACTCCGTCAGTCTCTGGAACCCCACCGCTCGGGGACAATTCCAGTACATCTCTACTATCAGAGGGCGGATGCACGTGCGCGATTGCGTTTTGGCGCAACGTGGCGTGTCTCTCCGAGCGATCGTTTACTAAACGATCTCCGTGGCCTTATTGGTTCGGAGCAGGTGGAACTGGAGTTTGACTAATACAGGAATACTATGAGTCTGAATTTCCTTGATTTTGAACAGCCGATTGCAGAGCTGGAAGCAAAAATCGATTCTCTGACTGCGGTTAGCCGTCAGGATGAGAAACTGGATATTAACATCGATGAAGAAGTGCATCGTCTGCGTGAAAAAAGCGTAGAACTGACGCGCAAAATCTTCGCCGATCTTGGCGCATGGCAGGTAGCCCAACTGGCTCGCCATCCACAGCGTCCATATACCCTGGATTATGTCCGCCTGGCGTTTGATGAATTTGATGAGCTGGCGGGCGATCGCGCCTATGCGGATGACAAAGCTATTGTCGGCGGTATTGCGCGTCTTGAGGGGCGTCCGGTGATGATCATTGGTCATCAGAAAGGCCGCGAGACCAAAGAGAAAATTCGTCGCAACTTCGGCATGCCAGCACCGGAAGGCTATCGTAAAGCGCTGCGTCTGATGGAAATGGCCGAACGCTTCAAGATGCCGATTATCACCTTCATCGACACCCCTGGGGCTTACCCGGGGGTGGGCGCGGAAGAACGTGGTCAGTCTGAAGCGATTGCGCGCAACCTGCGTGAAATGTCACGTCTGAGCGTGCCGGTTATCTGCACCGTTATCGGTGAAGGTGGTTCCGGTGGTGCGCTGGCGATCGGCGTGGGCGATAAAGTGAATATGCTGCAATACAGCACCTATTCAGTTATCTCCCCGGAAGGCTGCGCGTCCATTCTGTGGAAAAGCGCAGACAAAGCGCCGTTGGCGGCAGAAGCGATGGGCATTATTGCGACGCGTTTGAAAGAGCTGAAGCTTATCGACTCCATCGTTCCGGAACCACTGGGTGGTGCGCATCGTAATCCGGAAGCAATGGCAGCGTCGCTGAAGGCACAATTGCTGGCCGATCTGGCCGATCTTGACGTGTTAAGTACGGAAGAGCTCAAAAATCGTCGTTACCAGCGTCTGATGAACTACGGTTACGCGTAAACTGTATTTATTCTGAAAAGGGCCACAACACTGTGGCCCTTTTTTTTACCTGCGGTTTGACCAGGCTATGATTAACTAAGGTTTTTCCAGGAGGAACGCATGAACATTATTGCCATCATGGGACCGCATGGCGTCTTTTATAAAGATGAGCCCATCAAGGAACTTGAACGTGCGCTGCAGCAGCAGGGGTTTCAGATTATCTGGCCACAGAATAGCGTCGACCTGCTGAAATTTATCGAACACAATCCGCGCATTTGCGGTGTTATTTTTGACTGGGATGAATACAGCCTGGAGTTGTGTAGCGATATCAATCAGCTAAATGAATATCTCCCACTGTACGCTTTTATTAATACCCATTCGACGATGGATGTCAGCGCCCACGATCTGCGCATGGCGCTGTGGTTTTTTGAGTATGCGCTTGGTCAGTCCGAAGATATAGCGACGCGTATTCGGCAGTACACCAGTGAATATCTCGATAACATTACGCCTCCCTTTACCAAAGCGCTGTTTACTTATGTGAAGGAAGGGAAATATACCTTCTGTACGCCAGGGCATATGGCGGGAACGGCGTACCAGAAAAGCCCGGTGGGATGCCTGTTCTATGATTTCTTTGGCGGCAACACGTTAAAGGCTGACGTGTCCATTTCTGTGACTGAGCTGGGGTCGCTATTGGACCATACAGGTCCACACCTGGAAGCAGAAGAGTATATCGCTCGCACCTTTGGCGCAGAGCAAAGTTATATGGTCACCAACGGCACATCGACGTCGAATAAGATTGTTGGGATGTATGCCGCCCCTACGGGAAGTACGTTATTAATTGATCGCAACTGTCATAAATCTCTCGCGCATTTATTGATGATGAGTGATGTGGTGCCCATTTGGCTGAAACCCACACGTAATGCGCTGGGGATCCTCGGGGGAATTCCGCGCCGCGAATTCTGCCGCGAGAGTATTGCACGTAAGGTAGAGGAGACTACGCAAGCACAGTGGCCGGTGCATGCAGTTATCACTAACTCGACCTACGACGGTCTGTTGTATAACACTAACTGGATTAAACAAACGCTGGATGTCCCTTCTATTCATTTTGACTCTGCCTGGGTGCCTTACACGCATTTCCATCCGATTTACCAGGGGAAAAGTGGCATGAGCGGTGAGAGGGTTCCAGGTAAAGTCATCTTTGAAACGCAGTCCACCCACAAGATGTTGGCCGCGTTGTCGCAGGCGTCTTTGATTCACATTAAAGGGGATTATGACGAAGATACCTTTAATGAAGCCTTTATGATGCACACCTCGACCTCACCCAGCTACCCCATTGTGGCATCGATTGAAACAGCGGCGGCGATGCTGCGTGGTAATCCCGGTAAGCGGCTAATTAACCGCTCGGTGGAGCGCGCGCTCCATTTCCGTAAAGAGGTACAGCGACTGCGAGAAGAATCGGACGGTTGGTTCTTCGATATCTGGCAGCCGGAAAGAGTAGATCAAGCGGAATGCTGGCCCGTTGCTCCTGGTGAAGGCTGGCATGGGTTTAATGATGCTGACGCTGACCACATGTTCCTCGACCCGGTAAAAGTCACTATTCTGACGCCGGGAATGGATGAACAAGGAAATATGAGCGAAGAAGGGATCCCTGCCGCGCTGGTAGCAAAGTTCCTCGATGAACGCGGTGTCGTGGTGGAGAAAACAGGTCCGTATAATCTGTTGTTCCTGTTCAGCATTGGGATTGATAAAACCCGGGCAATGGGCTTACTGCGAGGACTGACTGAGTTCAAACGCTCATATGACCTTAATTTGCGCGTTAAAAACATGCTGCCGGATCTGTATGCTGAAGATCCTGATTTTTATCGCAATATGCGTATTCAGGATCTGGCGCAAGGGATCCATAATTTGATCCGCCAGCATGATCTCTCCGGGTTGATGCTACGGGCATTTGACACCTTGCCGGAAATGAAAATGACGCCGCATCAGGCCTGGCAGCGACAAATTAAAGGCGAAGTGGAGACCGTGACGCTCGATCAACTGGTGGGGCGCGTTTCTGCCAATATGATCCTGCCTTATCCACCTGGTGTACCGCTGCTGATGCCGGGGGAAATGATCACTGAAGAAAGCCGTGCTGTACTCGATTTCCTGCTGATGCTGTGTTCAGTAGGCCATCATTACCCCGGATTCGAAACAGATATTCATGGCGCTAAACTGGGCGAGGACGGTGTGTATCGTGTGAGAGTCCTAAAAATGGCATAACGACTTGCCTGAACCGACTGCGGATGAGTAATGTGCGAAAAGAAAACTAAAGAGGCAAACACGCTATGCTGGGATTAAAACAGGTTCACCATATTGCCATTATTGCGACGGATTACGCGGTCAGTAAGGCATTTTACTGTGATGTGCTGGGCTTTACGTTGATGAGTGAAGCCTACCGTGAAGAGCGTGACTCCTGGAAAGGTGACCTCGCGTTGAATGGGCAGTATGTGATTGAGCTTTTTTCCTTTCCTTTTCCGCCTGGCCGACCCAGCCGACCAGAGGCTTGCGGTTTACGTCACCTGGCGTTTAGCGTTGAGAACGTGGAAGCCGCAATAACCCATCTGGAAGATCATAATGTGAAATGCGAGCCGATACGCGTCGATCCTTTTACTGGTAAGCGCTTTACGTTTTTCAACGATCCAGACGGATTGCCTCTTGAACTGTATGAACTGTAAGTCTTGTTATTGTGGCTTTAGCCCGGTAACGTGCCGGGCAATGCCATTGTAAGCAACTATCATGACGACACTCACACTGAACACTTCACTTCTGAACGCTAACCAGATCCTCGTCGCTTTTAGCGGCGGCCTGGACTCTACCGTGCTGTTGCATCAACTGGTGCAGTGGCGAACGCAGCACCCTGAAGTCTCCTTGCGCGCTATCCATATCCATCATGGGTTAAGTCCCCACGCTGATGAATGGGTGACCCACTGTGAATCGATATGTGCGCAATGGCAGGTACCACTGGTGGTTGAGCGGGTACAACTGCAGGACGATGGGTCAGGAATAGAAGCTCAGGCGCGACGGGCACGCTATCAGGCGTTTGAACAGACACTGTTGTCGAATGAAATACTGATGACCGCCCAGCATCTTGATGACCAGTGCGAAACATTTTTGCTCGCACTAAAACGTGGCAGTGGCCCCGCTGGGCTTTCTGCGATGGGTGAAAGTTCACCGTTTGCCGGAACCCGGCTTATTCGCCCACTGCTAACACAAACGCGAGACGAACTTGAAAAGTGGGCGCGGACGCATGCGTTAAGCTGGATTGAAGACGAAAGCAATCAGGTTGATGCTTATGACCGCAATTTCTTACGCCTACGCATTATTCCACTCCTGCAACAACGCTGGCCGCATTTTGCGGAGGCTACAGCCCGCAGCGCCTCGCTGTGCGCCGAGCAGGAGAGTTTACTGGATGAGTTACTTGCTCAAGATTTAGCTGACTGTGTCACCGCTCAAGGTACGCTGCGACTGGAACCATTAATGATGAAGAGCGATGTGCGGCGTGCGGCGCTGCTTCGTCGCTGGCTGGCTGGGTTGAATGCACCGATGCCCTCCCGGGATGCTTTGGAGCGTATCTGGCAGGAAGTCGCGCTGGCGCGGGAAGATGCTGTACCCCGTTTGTGCTTTGGCGGGTACGAAATTCGTCGTTACCAGTCACAGCTGTGGTGGGTTAAATCTGTTGTCGGGCAAAGTGAAACGGTGATTCCATGGTCATGCACGAAAACACCGTTGGTGTTGCCTGCCGGGCTGGGAACGGTGCTGTTACTTCCCGATGGCGAATTACGAAAACCGCGAGCGAATGAGACAGTCAGTATTCGGTTTAAAGCTCCTGGACTCTTGCATATTGTCGGGCGTAACGGCGGGCGTAAGCTCAAAAAAATCTGGCAGGAGCAGGGGATCCCTCCCTGGCGACGAGATACCACACCGTTGCTATTTTACGGCAATACGCTGATTGCAGCTGCGGGAGTATTTGTAACGCGTGAAGGTATGGCTGAGGAAGAAGAGAGTGTGCGCCTGCTATGGCATGCCTGATGATGGCGCTGCACTTATCTGGCCTACGGATTGTAGGCCAGATAAGGTGTGTGCATCGCCATTCGGCAAAGGGGATTAAGATTCGCTGACCACCACGGTACCGATTTCCGGGTGGCTGAAGCTGGCAATTTTGTCGAGGCGAAGTTCACGGGTTTCACCTGCGACTTCTGCAACCAGATACTCCACATTTTTGCGGGAAACCAGGTCATTCGCTTTCGCCTGCAGAACTTCGCCATCTTTTAGCGCCAGCGTCAGTAACAAATGGTGCTGGCAGGCGAGCTCAAGATTGTCGTAATCATCACAGTTAATGGGTTGATACGTTTCATTCATTGACATAATCGCTCACCAGTAAGTTCGCGGCCGCATATGCCGCCTTTTCCCTGACCGACTCTGAAAGGGCGCTGTCTGCAGCCACTTCATTCAGTACCTTCAATACGCAACCCAGCGCATCCGGGACATACCCTAAGTCTCCGCTGGCAATTTCCGCGTACCGCTTGCGTATTAACTCACAATATTTTTCCACATGCCCTCCTGTCAGCACTCTGACTTAACCGTGGATGCAAGTCTAAGCCTACGAAGATAAACTCTGTTTAGCAAGGTGACTATACCATACTCATTCAAGCAATATCAGCGCCTTGATAGAGGACACCCACGTTACCGGTTAGCAGCCTTTTGGCGCAGATTTCGCTACAATGGACGCCTGATTCGAAAGGAGTTCTCTCATGGCGCTTAAAGCGACAATATATAAAGCCGTAGTCAATGTGGCGGATCTTGACCGCAACCAGTTTCTTGATGCGGCATTGACGCTGGCGCGTCACCCCTCAGAAACCCAGGAACGCATGATGCTGCGCCTGCTGGCGTGGATTAAATATGCTGACGAACGGTTACAGTTTACGCGGGGATTAAGCGCTGAAGATGAGCCGGAAGCGTGGTTGCGTAATGATCATCTGGGTATCGATTTATGGATTGAACTCGGTTTGCCGGATGAACGCCGTATCAAGAAAGCATGTACTCAGTCTGCAGAAGTTGCTTTGTTTGCCTATAACAGCCGTGCGGCTCAAATCTGGTGGCAGCAAAACCAAAGTAAGTGCTCTCAGTTTGCTAATTTATCCGTGTGGTATCTGGATGATGAGCAACTGGCGCAACTGAGTGACTTTGCTGGCCGAACAATGACGCTTCAGGCGACTATCCAGGATGGGGCTATCTGGCTGTCAGATTCTCAGAACAATCTGGAAATTCATTTGAGCGCGTGGCAGCAACCTTCATGATTGTTATCTCCCGAAATGTCTCTATTCCTGATAATGAGCTGGAAATCACGGCAATCCGGGCTCAGGGAGCAGGTGGGCAGCACGTTAATAAGACTTCGACGGCTATCCATTTGCGCTTTGACATTCGGGCCTCTGGCCTGCCAGAGTATTATAAGGAACGTCTGCTGGCTGCCAGTCATCATCTGATCAGCGGCGATGGTGTCATTATCATTAAGGCACAGGAGTACCGTAGCCAGGAGCTTAACCGGGAAGCGGCAATATCCCGACTGGTGGCGGTCATTAAAGAGTTAACCGCAGTGCAAAAAAGCCGACAGGCAACTCGCCCTACGCGCGCGTCGAAAGAGCGTAGGTTGTCATCAAAGGCGCAGAAATCCACAGTGAAGGCACTGCGAGGTAGGGTTCGTCGCTCGCAAGACTGACGAACGGGAATAAAAAAATTATAAGGAATTCATGGTGAAAACAGCGATATTGTCAGTAGCGGCTGCATGTACGCTCTTTGCCTTGATCGGCTGTAATAATCGTACTGAAGTTGATGTACTACAGCCGACACGGGCGGCAGAATTAAAACCGATGCAGCAAAGCTGGCGCGGTATATTACCTTGTGCGGACTGCGAAGGTATTGAAACCTCTTTGTTCCTCGAAAAAGACGGAACATGGGTGATGAATGAACGCTATCAGGGCGTGCGGGATGAACCCTCTTCGTTTGCTTCATATGGGACATGGGCCCGTACTGCCGATAAACTGGTGCTGACAGACAGCAAAGGCGAAAAATCTTACTATCGGGCAAAAGGTGAGGCGCTGGAGATGCTCGATCGTGAAGGTAATCCGATTGAGTCGCAGTTTAACTATACCCTTCAGCCGGTTTCAGCCAGTTTGCCGGTTACGCCAATGCCGATGCGTGGTATGTATTTCTACATGGCGGATGCAGCAGTATTTACCGACTGCGCAACGGGAAAACGTATGCCGGTGGCGAATAATGCCCAGCTTGAACGCGACTATTTAGCCGCGCGCGCGGAAACGGGACAATCTGTTCTGTTGACTCTGGAAGGGCATTTCACGTTGGAGGCGAACCCGGATACGGGCGAGAAAGTGAAAACGCTGATGGCAGATAAAGACGCGAAGTTTGTGCCAGGAAAAGCGTGTAATTAATCGATAAAGTAAAAAGGCCCTGAAGAATCAGGGCCTTTTGCTGGTATTAGCCTTTTATCGCTTTTACCAGATAGTCGACGATGTCGCCGGTTTTAATCAGCTGTTTCTCGCCGTTACGACGGTATTTGTATTCGATATCATCGTTATCGAGGTTACGGTCGCCGAGTACGATAGTGTGTGGTATACCGATAAGCTCCATATCGGCAAACATTACGCCAGGACGCTCTTTACGATCGTCCATCAGCACTTCGATGCCCTGTGCGCGCAGTTCAGCGTACAGCTTCTCTGCCAGTTCCTGCACTCGGTAGGATTTGTGCATGTTCATAGGCAGAATCGCTACCTGGAACGGTGCAATGGCATCCGGCCATACAATACCGCGATCGTCGTAGTTCTGCTCAATGGCTGCCGCGACCACGCGAGTTACCCCGATACCGTAGCAGCCCATAGTCAGAATCTGATTACGGCCATCTTCGCCCTGAACTGCGGCTTTCAGCGCTTCAGAGTATTTGGTACCCAACTGGAAGATGTGACCGACTTCGATACCACGTTTAATCAGCAATGTACCTTTACCGTCCGGGCTTGGGTCACCTGCCACTACGTTACGGATGTCTGCAACTTCAGGTGTTGCTACATCACGATCCCAGTTAATACCGAAATAGTGTTTGCCGTCGATGTTGGCACCGGCAGCGAAATCGCTCATTACTGCAACGGTACGATCGATAACGACCGGGATCGGCATATTCACCGGACCGAGAGAACCTGGACCTGCTTTCACTACGGCTCGAATTTCTTCTTCGGTAGCGAAGGTTAGCGGGCTGGCAACCTGCGGCAGTTTTTCTGCTTTGACTTCGTTTAGCTCGTGATCACCACGAACCAGCAGAGCAACCAGCGGGTAGCTACTGCCTTCAACGGCTTTTACCAGCAGAGTTTTAACGGTTTTTTCAATTGGCAGATTGAATTGCTCAACCAGCTCCGCGATGGTCTTCGCGTTTGGTGTATCAACCAGCGTCATTTCCTGAGTAGCGGCTGCACGAGGTTCTTTCGGCGCAACGGCTTCAGCAAACTCGATGTTGGCGGCAAAATCGGAACTGTCAGAGAATACGACGTCATCTTCGCCGCTCTGTGCCAGCACCTGGAATTCGTGAGAAGCACTGCCGCCGATAGAGCCGGTATCAGCCTGTACAGCACGGAAATCCAGCCCCATACGGCTGAAGATTTTGCTGTATGCGGCATACATCGCATCGTAGGTTTCCTGCAGAGATTCCTGAGAAGTATGGAAAGAGTAAGCATCTTTCATCAGGAATTCGCGGGAACGCATTACGCCGAAACGTGGGCGTACTTCGTCACGGAATTTCGTCTGGATTTGGTAGAAGTTCAGCGGCAGCTGTTTGTAAGAGCTGAGCTCGTTACGAATCAGGTCGGTGATGACTTCTTCATGCGTTGGGCCAAGTACGAATGAACGATCGCCACGGTCAGCAATACGCAGCAGTTCCGGGCCGTACTGTTCCCAACGACCACTCTCTTGCCACAGTTCAGAAGGCTGAACGACTGGCATCAACACCTCGATCGCACCGGCGTTGTTCATCTCTTCACGCACGATGTTTTCGACTTTTTTCAGGACGCGCACGCCGGTCGGCAGCCAGGTATATAACCCGGAGGCCAGCTTGCGGATCATCCCGGCGCGCAGCATCAGCTGGTGGCTGATAACCTCGGCGTCGGCAGGTGTCTCCTTCAGAGTGGAGAGCAGATATTGGCTAGTACGCATGTTGTTACGGTTCCAGTTGGACGATCGAACAGGCTCAATGCGAGCCTGACACAAAAAAAGTGATTTAGTTTACCAGCGAGAAAGGGATGTCAAAAGAGAAGGGCGCGAAATTACCGGGGTTCAAGCGCAAAGACTTCGAAACCCTCTTCCGTCACACGCCAGCGCACGTTGAAATCGTGTAACCAGACGGCGTACGTTTTGCCTGTCTCTTCACCCTTACGATACGCAGGACGCGGGTCCTGTGCCAGTACTTCACCAATAAATGTTTTTAGCTGCGGATAACGTGTTTCCAGAGCCAGAAGCTGCTGCTCAACCTCGGCGGTAAAACTTACGCCCATTTCGGCAACTGGAGCATGTTGCGCGTAGCTGGCGGTGGCATCGGATAATGCTTCGGCAAACGGCAGGTAGGGCTTGATATCTACAACCGGTGTACCATCGACCAGATCCAGACTACCCAGCTTCAGAATGACGCTCTCTTTCTGGCAGACAATCCCTTGCAACTCGACCAGCGACATGCCGACAGGGTTAGGGCGAAAGGTTGAACGCGTGGCAAAGACGCCCATTCTGGCGTTACCACCAAGTCGGGGCGGGCGTACGGTCGGGCGCCACCCACCGTCCATCGTCTGGTGAAAGACGAAAATAATCCATAAATGGCTGAACGCTTCCAGGCCGCGAACAGCATCGGCCTGGTTATACGGTGCGAGCAAATGCAGTTCGCCGCAGGCACTTTTTACCAGGCCAGGCTGGCGTGGAACGGCGAATTTTTCTTTATAAGGAGAGCGGATAACGCCTATTTGCTCGAACTGAAAATGACTCATTTAGTCGAAATATTCAGTGCAGAACCGATGCAAACTGCCTGACGATAGCAACCAGGTGTACCACTGGTGACTTCACAGCTGTGCAGCAATACGGCATTAGCTTTCATTTTAGATGCGTTAATCTGCATGCGTTTGCGTGCGGTTGGAATGCTCGGAGGGGAATCCTGGTTTGATGCCTGGCAGGACTCGCCGCTCACTTCACCGAGATCGCGGAACGGTTTGCCAACTAAGTCTTCTGCATTGGTATAAATTCTCACCGGCACTGCGCGTGGTGCTTTCGGTTTTTCCGGCTCCGCTTTAGGCGGGGTTGCGGTGCTTTGAACGGGTTCAACAGGGGATCTGCTTAACATAGAACAGCCGCTCAGCATGAGTGCTAATAAACAGATCGGTAAAGCACGCATAATGTTTCCTCAATGAATGATCTAAACGTCAGATATTGAATCAGGTGCTTGCATAAATGACAAGACGGGCAAGCGCCCGTCCTGATGATATTACAAATTTTGGAAACAGCCTAAAATTACCAGCCCTTAACAGCGCCGCCATTAAAGACCTTGTTTGCCGCTTCGTAAACTTCGTCTGACTGATACGCCTCAACGAATTTCTTCACGTTCTCAGCGTCTTTATTGTCTTCACGAGTGACGATCAGGTTTACATACGGGGAATCTTTATCTTCAACAAAGATGCCATCTTTTGCCGGTGTCAGGCCAATCTGGCTGGCATAAGTGGTGTTAATAACGGCCAGAGCGATTTGCGCATCGTCCAGTGAGCGTGGCAACTGAGGTGCTTCCAGCTCAACCAGCTTCAGGTTTTTCGGGTTTTCAACAACGTCCAGGGCAGTCGGCAACAGACCTACACCATCTTTCAGTTTGATCAAACCCACTTTTTGCAGCAGCAGCAGGGAACGACCAAGGTTAGTCGGGTCGTTTGGAATTGCGACCTGAGAACCTTCCTGCAGTTCATCCAGTGATTTGATTTTTTTGGAATAACCAGCAATCGGGTAAACGAATGTATTGCCTACGGCAACCAGTTTGTAACCGCGATCTTTGATCTGCTGATCCAGATAAGGTTTGTGCTGGAAGGCGTTGGCATCGATATCACCTTTGCTCAACGCTTCGTTAGGCAGAACGTAATCGTTGAAAGTTACCAGTTCAACGTCCAGACCGTATTTCTCTTTCGCGACTTTCTGCGCAACTTCTGCAACCTGCTGCTCTGCGCCAACAATAACGCCCACTTTGATGTGGTTAGGATCTTTTTCATCCTGACCACAACCCACAAGTGCCAGAGAACCGATCAGGGCTCCAACTGCCGCAAAGGTTTTGAATTTGAACGCCATGCTTATTTCCTTTTCTTAATGAGTTTTTTGTGTTGTGTGCAACGTTATTTGTGCGTGACAGCCCGGACGATGCGATCGCCGGATAACTGAATTAAATAAACCAGAACTACAAGTAATACCAGTACTGTATTCATCACGGTAGCATTGTATCCAATATAACCGTATTGATAGCCAATCTGTCCAAGACCACCGGCACCGACGGCACCGCCCATCGCAGAATAGCCGACCAGGGTGATCAGTGTGATAGTCGCCGCATTCACCAGACCTGGCAACGCTTCCGGCAGCAACACCTTACGTACGATCTGCAATGGTGTAGCACCCATTGCGCGTGATGCTTCGATCAGTCCGGTAGGGATTTCCAGCAGCGCATTCTCAACCATACGGGCAATAAATGGTGCGGCGCCAACGGTCAACGGGACGATGGCTGCCTGCAAACCAATAGAGGTGCCAACAATCATGCGGGTAAACGGAATCATCCAGACCAACAGAATAATGAATGGGATGGAACGGAAAATGTTTACCAGTGCAGACAGCGTACGGTAAAGTTTCGCGTTCTCAATGATTTGTCCGGGACGCGTCACGTACAACAGCACGCCGACGGGCAGGCCAATCACAAAACCAAAAAAACCGGACACAAAGGTCATTGCCAGCGTTTCCCATACGCCGCGAACCAGCAGCCACATCATCGGCTCAGACATAACCCAGTACCTCTACTTTTACATGGTGTTCCTGCAGCCAGTTGATGGCCGCTTGCGTATCTTCTTGTGTACCGTGCATTTCAGTCAGCATGATGCCGAACTTCACGCCACCGGCGTAATCCATTTGCGCGCTGATAATATTGTTATTCACATTAAAGCGACGTGCTGTTTCAGAGAGCAATGGCGCATCCACCGAATGCCCTGTGAATTCCATCCGCAGCATTGGAACACTGTCGTTTTCGGGCTCTGCTTTTAAGCGCTCCAGATAATCTTCCGGAATGTCCAGATGTAGCGTGGACTGGATAAATTTCTGCGCCAGCGGCGTTTTCGGGTGTGAAAACACTTCGCTGACGGTGTCCTGCTCAATCAGTTCACCATTACTGATAACGGCTACGCAGTCACAAATACGTTTTACGACATCCATCTCATGGGTAATCAGCAGAATGGTTAATCCAAGACGACGGTTAATGTCTTTCAATAATTCCAGTATCGAACGAGTGGTTGCTGGATCGAGTGCGCTGGTAGCTTCATCGCACAGCAACACCTTAGGATTGCTGGCCAACGCACGGGCAATGGCGACGCGCTGTTTCTGCCCACCTGAAAGGTTAGCGGGAAAGCTGTCATGCTTATCGCCAAGGCCAACTAAATCCAACAGCTCCGACACGCGACGTTTAATCTCTTCTTTGGGGGTGTTATCCAGCTCCAGCGGAAGCGCGACGTTACCAAAAACAGTACGGGACGACAGCAGGTTAAAGTGCTGGAAAATCATGCCGATTTGACGGCGAGCTTTGGTCAGCTCGGATTCAGAAAGCGTTGTTAGCTCCTGGCCACCGACCTGTACGCTGCCTTCAGTAGGGCGTTCGAGTAAGTTAACGCAGCGGATTAACGTGCTTTTACCAGCGCCTGAAGCGCCAATAACGCCATAAATCTGCCCGGCAGGAACATGCAGGCTGACATTGTTCAGCGCCTGAATAGAGCGAGTCCCCTGTAGGAACACTTTGGTGATATTCGAAAGTTTAATCATTGGTTATTTATTATCGTAATTAAGTTAGCCGTGGCATTTTCGTCTGTCTGGTACGGTCAAAGCCGTTAACAAGATGGATGTTAAGGCATCCAGACGTCTAAATCAATCGGGGTTTGCACGATGAGCACTTTCTTGCCCGCAGAAACATGCGATACTAGAGCGACATGCCTTATTCAGGAGCTATAAAAGGTGGCAAAGTCTGTACCCGCAATTTTTCTCGACCGTGACGGCACCATTAATGTGGACCACGGTTATGTACATGAGATCGACGAGTTCGAGTTTATCGAAGGTGTCATTGATGCCATGCGTGAGCTTAAAAGTATGGGTTACGCACTTATTGTAGTGACGAACCAGTCTGGTATCGCTCGCGGTAAATTTACCGAAGCGCAGTTCGAAACGCTCACTGAATGGATGGACTGGTCGCTGGCCGATCGTGATGTTGATCTGGATGGTATCTATTATTGTCCTCACCATCCGCAGGGAACAGTAGAAGAGTACCGTCAGGTCTGCGATTGCCGTAAACCGCATCCGGGCATGCTTATCTCTGCTCGAGACTTTCTGCACATTGATATGGCCGCTTCTTATATGGTGGGCGACAAAATAGAAGATATGCAGGCGGCGACAGCGGCGAATGTGGGGACAAAAGTATTAGTGCGTACAGGCAAACCTGTCACCCCGGAAGCAGAAAATGCGGCAGATATAGTGCTAAATAGTCTGGCTGACCTGCCATCGGCGATAAAAAAGCAGCAAAAGTAAGCGTTGTGGATAAAAGGTGAGCGGTTGAAACAAAAATGCATTTTTCCGCTTGTCTTCCTGAGGCGACTCCCTATAATGCGCCTCCATCGACACGGCGGATGTGAATCACTTCACACAAACAGCCGGTCCGGTTGAAGAGAAAACCTGAAAATAAGAGGTTGACTCTGAAAGAGGAAAGCGTAATATACGCCACCTCGCGACAGAGCGCTAAAGCGCGTCGCAACTGCTCTTTAACAATTTATCAGACAATCTGTGTGGGCACTCAATGATACGGATTCTTAACGTCGCAAGACGAAAAATGAATACCAAGTCTCTGAG